>JAHEGB010000047.1 GCA_024645175.1 Microbacteriaceae bacterium | reverse complement strand
TAACCAGACGCCTCGTTCTAACCCGCTAAAATAAAGGGGTTCGCCGATGCCGCCGGGCGCAAAAATGCTCGCAAATACCCAAAATTAGGGGAAAAATGCCAAAGATCATCGTTGAGGTAATGCCAAAGGCAGACCTTCTAGACCCGCAGGGCAAGGCAGTGGCAAACGCTCTGCACCGAAGCGGCAACAAAGACATCTCAGCCGTGCGAATCGGCAAGCGAATCGAACTTCACTTTGATCGCGAAATCACCGACGCAGACCTTGCTCACGCTCGCAAAGTTGGCGAAGACTTCTTGAGCAACGCGGTTATCGAAGACGTTGTCAACGTCACCATCGAGAACTAACCCATGAAGATCGGTGTAGTTACTTTTCCTGGCACCTTGGATGACCGCGACGCAGCCCGCGCAGTTCGTCTAGCCGGTGGCGAGCCAGTTTCGCTTTGGCACGCAGACACCAACTTGCAAAAAGTTGACGCTGTCGTTTTGCCTGGTGGTTTCTCTTATGGCGACTACCTTCGCTGTGGAGCAATCGCAGCACAAGCTCCTGTGATGAGAGAAATCATCAAGAAGGCAAACCAAGGTTTGCCGGTTCTCGGAATTTGCAATGGCTTTCAGGTGCTCGTCGAATCACGCCTGCTTCCGGGTGGATTGATTCGCAATGAACACCAGCACTTCATTTGCCGCGATCAAAAACTTCGCGTCGAAAATGTTGACACCGCTTGGACAAATCAGTTTTCACTAAACCAAGAAATCACCATTCCGCTGAAGAACGGTGAGGGTGGTTACATCGCTACTCAAGAAGAGCTCGCTCGTCTCGAGGGTGAAGGTCTAATCACATTTAGATATGTCGACGTAAACCCAAACGGTTCGATGAATGACATCGCAGGTTTGCGCAACGAGCGCGGCAACGTTGTCGGTTTGATGCCTCACCCAGAGCACGCGGTTGAACCAGGCTTCGGCCCTGACACCGACGTTGCAATGCGCAGCGGTGTTGATGGTTTGTTGTTCTTCAAGTCAGTGCTCAACGCACTAGTTAACGCATAAGGCGAAATCATGGCACTGTTCAAAAAGAAAATCGTTGCATCAGGCGTTGACACTGTTGAGAACGCAGCGGCGACTCCAGACAAACTTCAGCCTTGGAAAGAACTCGGTCTAAAAGAAGACGAGTACGCGCGCATCCGTGAAATTTTGGGTCGCCGCCCAACCAGCGCAGAGCTAGCCATGTATTCGGTTATGTGGTCTGAGCACTGCTCATACAAGTCTTCGAAGATCTACCTTCGTCAGTTCGGTGAGAAAGTTACCGACGAGATGAAGAAGCACCTGATGGTTGGCATGGGCGAGAACGCCGGTGTTGTTGACATCGGCGAGGGCTGGGCTGTGACATTCAAGGTCGAGAGCCACAACCACCCGAGCTACATCGAGCCTTTTCAGGGCGCTGCGACCGGTGTTGGCGGAATCGTTCGCGACATCTTGACCATGGGCGCTCGCCCGATTGCAGTCATGGATCAACTTCGCTTTGGTGCAGTTGAGAACCCAGACACCGCTCGCGTTGTGCACGGAGTGGTTAGCGGAATCTCTTTCTATGGCAACTGCCTCGGCTTGCCAAACATCGGTGGCGAAACTGTTTTCGATCGCGTTTATCAGGGCAACCCGCTCGTCAACGCGCTGAGCGTTGGTGCGCTTCGTCACGAAGATCTCAAACTTGCTAAAGCTTCAAACCCTGGCGATCTCGTAATTCTGTTTGGTGCGCGCACCGGCGCAGATGGAATCGGTGGAGTTTCAGTTTTGGCTTCTGAAACTTTCGACAGCACCGGGCCATCACGTCGCCCTGCTGTTCAGGTTGGTGACCCATTCGCTGAAAAAGTTTTGATCGAATGCTGTCTCGAACTTTATAAGGCAAACGTTGTTGCCGGAATTCAAGACTTGGGTGGTGCCGGCTTGTCATGTGCAACAAGCGAGCTCGCATCTAACGGAAACGCAGGAATGCGCGTTCAGTTGCAAAAAGTTTTGAAGCGTGACGAGTCACTCACTCCAGAAGAAATTTTGATGAGCGAATCGCAAGAGCGCATGATGGCGATTGTTCCAAAGAAAGATCGCAAGAAGTTCGAAGCAATCGTCAACAAGTGGGAAGTCGAATTCTCAATTCTTGGTGAAGTTATTGCTGAGCCACGCCTTTACATCAATTGGGGCGATGAAGAAATCGTGAACGTTCCACCTCGCACAGTTGCGCACGATGGTCCGGTTTACGAACGCCCTGTTGCCTTCCCTTCTTACCAAGATGCATTGAATGCAGACACCGTTCACTCTCGCGGTCTATTCCGTGCTAACGAAAGTGGCAGCGACCTCGCGGCGCAACTTTGGCAGATTGTGACGTCGCCTAACCAGGCATCAAAGTCATGGATCACCGACCAGTACGACCACTACGTTGGCGGCAACACAGCTCTCGCGATGCCAGACGACAGCGGCATGATTCGCGTAAGTGAGACCAGCGGTCTCGGTGTCTCAATTGCCACCGACGCGAATGGCCGTTTCTGCCAGCTCGACCCATACCAGGGTGCTCGTTTGGCCCTAGCCGAGGCTTACCGAAACGTCGCAGTCGGTGGCGCAAAGCCAATGGCCGTCACCAACTGCCTCAACTTCGGCAGCCCAGAGAACCCAGAGGTTATGTGGCAGTTCAAGCAGGCAACCGCTGGATTGGCCGATGGCTGCCTAGAACTTGGCATTCCGGTTACCGGCGGTAACGTCTCTTTCTATAACCAGACCGGCGACGTAGCCATCCACCCGACCCCAGTTGTTGGCGTTCTTGGCGTTATCGACGACGTTGCTCGCCGCATTCCTTCAGGCTGGCAAGACGCCGGCAACAACATTTACCTTCTAGGCACAACCCGCGACGAGCTTGACGGCTCGGTGTGGGCAGAGGTTATCCATGATCACCTTGGCGGCCGCCCACCTGTTGTCGACCTTGCTCACGAGGCTGCGCTTGCCGACTTGCTGCACGGTGCTTCGCTTCAGGGCCTAATCGAGTCTGCTCACGATTTGAGCGAGGCTGGCTTGGCTCAGGCGATTGTTGAGTCTTGCTTGCGCTTCAACATGGGTGCACGCGTTTGGCTTGGCGAAATCTGTGAGCGCGACAATGTAGACCGCACCTGTGCGCTGTTCAGTGAATCAACTGGCCGTGTTTTGGTTTCGGTTGGTCGCGAAGACGATGTGAAGTTTGCTGGTCTCTGCGAAGCTCGCGGCATTCCGGTGCTGCGCATCGGTGTTACCGATAACTCGGGCGAACTTGAAATCCAGGATGTTGCGACCTTCGGTCTCGAAGATTTGCGCACCGGGTTCAAGGCAACTTTGCCTGCACTGTTTGGCTAAAGCCCTAATTCGTTTTTGTAAGCTTCAAAGTTTGCATCGTCGAAGCAGCAGAATACGATTTCTTGTAATTCGGTTCCAGCGGCGATCTCTTCTCGAATTGTTCGCACAGCAATTTCTGTTGCTTCATCAATCGGGTAACCATAAACACCTGTGCTGATTGCCGGAAACGCAATCGATTTGCAGCCAAGTTCATTGGCCACGCGAATCGAGTTTCGATATGCGTCAGAGAGTAGTTTTTCGTGTTCAACACCGTCTAGGTAGTAGCGCGGGCCAACCGTGTGAATCACATACATGGCCTTGAGCTTGTGACCGAAGGTTGGCAAGGCTGCGCCAACGATTATGCCGTCGGGGTACTTCTCGATGATTTCTTCTAGCAACCCAAGGCCAGCGGCTCGGTGTATTGCGCCGTCTACTCCGCCGCCACCCCGCAAAGAGACATTGGCCGCGTTGACTATGGCATCGACTTCAAGTTTTGTGATGTCGCCGAGAACGACGCTAATTGAGGTCATTCTTGCTTTCGCAATTTGTGCACAGCCAATCTGGGCGAACTTCGCCAGGAACGATTACGCAGCCCATGAGAACTACTCGACTCTCGTCAACCGGACCTGCCGGCATGCCATAGCGAGCCTCTTTCTTGACCTCGCCACAAACGAAGCAGTGCGGGTAGATCTCTTCGCCCTGCGAGCTGGTTGCGTATGCTCGCGCATCAAAGAACTTGCAAACCTCGCAGTTGTCGCTAGACCAAGGCAGGCCGTCATCGTCGAGCGCATCTTTGATGCGATACAGAGTTGACTCAACCCATTCGGTGTTGCCCTCGTGTGCAATTAGGCGAGCGTCGAACTCGAGTTTTTGATCGAAACTGTCTGCGGTGTTGCGCGCTGTTTCATATAGCCAATAGCCCGTGCTGCTCACCTTGTAACCAAGTTGACGCAGCAGCCACTGGTAAACCTCAATTTGGCGACGGTATGCATCGTGCCAACGTTCGGTGCCGAGCTCTTCAACCGGAGTGGCCTTGGCTGTGCTCTTGTAGTCGATGACCACAATCTCACCATCGGCGTTGACCCACAGGTCATCTACTGCGCCAAAGACCTCGAGGTTGGTTGGTTCGTGAAGATAGCGCACGCCTTTGAAGTTTTCGCGCCAGACATCCATGTTTGCGTTCTTCAGCGGCACAAGGTCGCAACCTAGCTCTTGAAGAATTGGGTGAACTGTTCCGGCTTCGCGGTGACGATCGAACTCTTTCTTGAGCAAGGTGTCGACAGCGGTGTTAAGTGTGAACGATGGGCCGCTCGGAACCGCTACTTTGTGTCGACGATCGAGAACAAAGCAACGCGGGCACTGCACAAAGTTTTCAATCTTTGTACGTGAAATTGCAAACGGCGCTTCTTGGCCGATTTCATATGGTTTGCGCGAACCCATTGAACCCCCTAATAGTTAGTACTAAAAAAATAGCGACAGCCACCGACATTTGGGAACAGATAATCCATCAGAAAAAATCCCCATATATGTAGGGCAAAAATATTTCGAGCGTCACCGTAATAAATGTCGGTGCTCGCCGCTACTATAACTACTGCTTCAAGAATCGGATCGGCCACCATGCCTCCGATAGCGATCACTAAAAGATCGTGGCAACCTCCGGGCCTCCCGGAAAGGTGCGAATGGTTGAAATAAAGCGAGTTGCCAAGGTGGCAGCTAACTGAACGGAGGATTCCCATGAACCAACTCACGGTTTCATAACGCCCAAATTTCAGCAGCATTGTCGGGAATAACATTCTCGATTCTGCTGTTCTACATCAACCTGCAACATTTCCAAAAGAAAGGCGGCGATACATGTTTAAGAAAAACAAGGATCTACTGGCCAACAAGCCGGGTCGTTGTGCATGTGGCACCAAGTTGTCAAAGGGTCAGTGCTCGCACTGCGACTTCGAATGTCAGAAGTCAGCTCTAGGTCACGACAACTGCAAGAAATGCACCAAGGCTCGCGAGTCATCGCTGCAGAAGGCATACATCGAAGAAATGCACCTCGCAAATCTCGATCTCGAAGTGCTCGAGCAAAGCGACGCCATCCGTGAGAAATCAGCACAGGCGCGCAACCCATTCTTCTTTCCTACTAAAGACGAAGACGAAGAAAACTAAATAGACCTCGCTCCAGAGTCACAGCGCTAAGTACCTGACTAGCTGTGCGGCAACCGTTTCCATCGAAACGGTGCCTCAGGGGAAGAGCAGGGTTCAGGCAAATCGCCTGAACCAAAACGATGGGGCTTCGGCCCCAGAAAGGGGCTAA
>JAHEGB010000067.1 GCA_024645175.1 Microbacteriaceae bacterium | reverse complement strand
GTGAAGTTTCACCTGCAAAATGCTTCAAAGAAATTGAATGCACATCGTCGCGCCGAGATTGTGCACCGCGCAACCGCTGCCGGTTTGCTTTAGAGACGCTTAGTCGCCGCCGCCTGCGCCGCCGTCAGAAGAACCTGCATCGCCCGAGCTATCGCTCGAGTCGCCGGCTGCGCTGTCGTCTGAAGAATCGCTTTGCTCGTCGTCTTCGGCTTCTTTAGCCTCGTCGTCGTAAAGATCTGCCCACTTGTCTTCGTATTGGTCATCGTTGTTAGTCGTGCCAATTTCGCGCTCTAGCGCAGTGAGGTCGGTGTTTGGGCTGAAGTACTTCAGCTCGCGAGCCACCTTGGTGTTCTTAGCTTTTTGACGGCCACGCCCCATGGCGAGCCCCCTAACGAAATTCAGGCCGAGCCAAAACCGACTCGGGAACTAATTAGAAACAAAATCTGCGGTTAGTTTAGCAGAGCCGTTGCCAGGGCTAGCGGTGCGAGCGCGGCTGTGAAAGGCAACAGCAGGTTGGCTGTCATGTTGATAACCGCCTTGCCGAACTGCTTCGCTTTTGCGAATTCGACGGTCTGGCCACTGAAGGTGCTGAAGGTCGAGAGCCCGCCGCATATTCCGGCAACTACCAAAGGGTTCGGTGCCTGAGAGCCGATCAGCTCGAAGCCCGCGAGCAAAGAGGCCACGGTGTTGGCAAACAGAATGCCCCAGGGAAGCCATCCGGTCCATCGGCTCAACGCCAGACGAAGCACCGACGCGAAGCCGCCGAACAGTGCGACGCCAAGACCAAGTGCAAGCGTGTTCATTTCGCGCTCATCCGTGAACCGATAGCAGAACCTGCGAAGTATGCGAGCAACCCGAGTGCGAACATCGCCGCGATAGCCAACCAATTGAATGTGCCATAGAGCTGCCAAACGGCGAGGCCGCTCATCGTCGTGAAGCCGCCGCAAAAGCCGACTGCCCAAAGAGCTTTGCGGCTATCGCTGTTGAACCAAACGTGAGTGTTTATGAAACCGAGAAGCAAAGTGCCAAGGATGTTTGCAACCCAAAGCATTGCGACCATGTTAAAAGTTTCACCGAGAAGCCAGCGCAAAAGCGTGCCTAGTGCGCCACCAACAAATGTCAGTGTGATTGCACGCGGCGTGAGTTGCATCGCAAGCTTTCTTAGATGTGAAGCGACTACTTCTTGAGGTCGGTCTTCTTGCGACGAGTGCCCAAGTTGAAAGTCGAGAGCAAGCCGAGAGCTAAGAATGCGCCGGCGACCCATCCCGTGGTTTTAACACCCTCGGTGAAACCTTCGCGGGCCTGAATCTGAATGTCGGTTGCTAGATCCTCTGGCATTCCGATTGACTGCAAGTACTGAGGCATCGTCGGCAAGATTGCACCGGCCGAATCGACAACCAACTGCGCGGTGTTGTCTGCGAAGACCTTAACCTGTGCTTCTGGTGCACCCTTGAACACAGATAGCTCTTCGATGTTGGTTGCAACTGCTAGCTGGGTGCTTGTAAACAAAGCGGTTCCGAGAACCGCGATGCCAAGAGCAGAACCGATCTGGCGAACCGTGCTCTGAGAACCTGAAGCCTGGCCAATCTTGTCCATCGGAACATCGACCATGATTACGCCGGTCAACTGCGCGGTAGCTAGACCGACACCGATTCCATAGATGAATAGGTAGCCTGCGATGCCCTGCCATCCGGTTGTTGTTGCTGCGCCAATGGCGATGCCGCAAACTGCAATCATTTCGAGCGCCACACCGAGGCGAACCGCGGTAACAGGCGAGACGCGGCCTGACATTGCTCCACCGACGGCTGAAGCCAAGAAGGCACCGCCTGCGAGCCATAGCAAGACCAAACCGCTTGAGAGGGCGTTTAGGCCGTCAACGTTTTGCAACCAAAGCGGAATCGCAAATAGCAAACCGAATTCACCCATAGAAATAATGAGTGCTGCAATCGATCCGTTTCTAAATGAAGCGACGTTGAAGAGACGAAGGTCTAGAAGAACATTCTTATGAGCCTTTTCACGAGCGCGCTCCCAAAGAACAAAGATCACTGTGAAGACGACTGACACAGCAAGCGCAACTGGAATTACAGAAACTGTGTCTGTTGGCCAAGAGAAGTCACCAAGCTTGAAGACGTTGTCTGTCTGGTTCCACCAGCCATAGACGCGACCTTCGATGAGACCGAAAACCAAAGTGCCGAACATCACAACTGAAAGAAGTGCGCCCACGATGTCGAGGCCACCTTCGCGCTGCTCTTGCTTTGACTCGTTGACAAAAATTAAGAGTCCGATGATTACCAAGATGCCGAGTGGCAAGTTGATTGCAAATGCCCAGCGCCAGGTGTCGACGACTACTGAACCGAAGTCAAGAACCCAATCAACGGTGGTTAGCCAACCGCCGAGAACCGGACCAATCGCAACCATTCCACCGATGGTCGCACCCCAAACAGCAAACGCGATTCCGCGCTCTTTGCCCTGAAAGTTTGCGTTAACCAAAGAGAGAGTTGTCGGCAAAACCATCGCGCCGCCAAAACCCTGAACGATGCGAGCAAGAATCATTGACTGAGCGCTATCGGTGGTTCCGGCCCAAACAGAAGCAAGCACGAAAATCGCAAGACCGATGATCAACATGCGACGGCGACCAATTCGGTCGGCTAGCGAACCCCAAACCAAAAGAAGTGACGCGAAGACGAGCACGTAGCTCTCTTGAACCCACTGAATGTCTGTGCTGGTCAGCACCAAGTCTTTGATGATGGCAGGGAAGATTGTGTTGACGATGGTGCCATCGATGATGACCAGTGAGATGGCCATCGAAATAAATACAAGGCCAATCCAGCGATTTGGGGTTTTTGTCATTGCTTTAGGCTACGGCAAGAATGGCCGAACCGCCGAGAGCAAGCAGAACACCAACCATCTGCACCTTTGCGATGCGCTCTTTCAAAACCAAGCGAGCAAGGATGATCGTGCCAAGCGGATAGAGCGCAGTCAGCACGCTCACCACAGAAAGCGAACCAGAGCGCAAGGCCAGCGTGAAAAAGATGTTTGCGCTCGAGTCGAAAACACCTGCTGCTACAACCGCCCACCAAAACTTGCCCGGCACAGCCTCGCGCACCGAAGAATCGTTCTTGGCGCGATTTCGCAGCCAGACGCCAATCAAAACGAAGTTTAGAAATATTGCGCTCACCAAACGCATGACCAAAATCGAAGCCATGCCGCTGTCAGTCGGTGAGTATTTCAAAACAATCAAAATAGTTCCGATGCCTGCGCCCGCGATAGTTGCGAAGAAGAGACCTTTCGCAGATGGTAGTCGAACGTCAGCACCTGGAACAAAACCGACAAGAACTACAGCTATGAGAATCAAGGCGAGAGCAGCCCAGCCAATTGGGCCGAAGCGATCACCGATGAAGAACCCAAAAGTCAGTGGAACAAGTGCACCGAGAACCGCACCCATTGGCGACACGATGCTAATTGGTCCGATTGCTAGCGACGCGTAAAGCGCACTGATTCCAATTGCTGACGCGATGCCTGCGGCAACACCGGTGATGATTGCAAGTTCAGAAAACTTCGCTCCGAAAAACGGAATCATCGTCGAGAGAAAAACGAAACCGATAACGCCGCTGACTGCCGTAACTTTTAGCGAAGAAATTTTGCGCGAAGCAATCGCGCCGAAAAAGTCGGCGAAGCCATAAACCACCGCGGTGGTGAATCCGAGAATGACTGTCAGCACAGGTTCAATTTATCGGGCTATCTAAATAGCGGTTAAAGCAAAAACACACTGATCGTGAAATATCAGTGTGTCTTCGTGGCTCCGACCGGCATCGATCCGGTGACCTAACGATTTTCAGTCGTTCGCTCTACCAACTGAGCTACAGAGCCCAGCGCAACTTTCGTTGCGCCTTAGTCAAAAACCCTTCTCTCGAAGGGCCAGTGACTTGGCGATCCTGACGGGACTTGAACCCGCGACCTCCGCCGTGACAGGGCGGCGCGCTAACCAACTGCGCTACAGGACCTAATGACGCTACAACTATCGAAATGGTGACCCCAACGGGATTCGAACCCGTGCTACTGCCGTGAAAGGGCAGCGTCCTAGGCCACTAAACGATGGGGCCTACAAAGTCGATACTTCATAGCACCAAGGGTCAAGATTACTTGGATTAGAGGTGAAACCGCAAGCCGAAGCCGATTCGCAGATTTCGTTCAGCCTCTAATCAAGGGCGGCAACGTAAATTTGATGCATGACCTCACGGATTTCGCGCGCCATTTTGGCATTTGTCGCGATCTTTGGGCTCTTGACTACTTCTTATGTAAGCCCAGACGCATGGGCCGTGCCAACCCCGGTTCCTTCTTACCCTTCGGCTGCCGAGGTGGCGGCCGCCAAGAAGAAGGTGTCGACCAAGAAGGCCATGATCAAGCGCATCGAGGCGATCATTGTTGACCTGTCTGACAAGGCCGATGCCGCTGAGCGCGTTGCACAGATTAAAGGCGAGGCATACAGCATTGCAAAAGACGCCTATGACCAGAAGGCTGCTCAGGTAGCAACCCTTCAGGCTCAGGCAGATGCTGCAATGGCGCAAGCAACCCAGGCGATGCGACAACTCGGACAGATTGCCGGGCAGATGTATCGAAGTGGAACCGCCGGCACTTCATTGAATCTCTTCTTGAATTCGAACCAAGCTAGCGATTTGCTTTATCAGCTTGGTGCTCAAGACAAGTTGGCGCAGAGCAGCAACACAATTTATTTGCGTTCGATTGCAAAGCAGAAATATGCGCAGTCACTCGCAGACGAATTGCAAGCAGCGAAAGTTGAACTTGCAGCGAGAAAAGCAACGGCACAAACCGCATATGACGCAGCACAGTTTGCTGCCAACACCGCGCAGTCTTTGGTTAACCAAAACGTGCAGTTGAACAGAACTTTTTATGCGCAACTAGCAATCTTGCAAAACACATCTGCAGAACTTGAACGTCAGCGTGCAGAAGGTCTAGCTGCAGAACGTCGTCAGCAATCGGGCAGCGCAAAGATGGATGCACCTGAGCTCTATACAGTTGGCGATGCGAACAGTGACAAAGTGAATGTTGCCCTCGCATTTATGCGTCAGCAGCTTGGCGAGAAATATGTTCTCGGCGGAATGGGTCCGAACGTTTGGGACTGTTCAGGAATTACAAAAGCCGGATACGCTGCCGCGGGAATTTACATCGGCACTCACTCTGCAACCAACCAGTTCAGAACCATGGCGCAGGCGCGCAAGTTGGTTCCGCTAAACAAGATGCAGGTTGGCGATCTGCTCTGGTATTCGGTTGAGTCGGCTTTTGACGGCGACAAGTATCACGTGGTGGTTTATGTTGGCGGCGGCATGATGCTCGAAGCGCCGAACCCTGCTCGAACCGTGCGTATCGTGCCGATTCGCTGGGGTGAAATGTTCCCTTATGCAGGGAGACCGAGTGCCCCTTAAGGGGCACGGCAGCGTGGCGCGTATAAAAACTGCGAAGTTATCGCAGTTTTAGCGACGCGGTGGTCGAACCCACCACTGGTGTCGAGCTACTTGTGATGAAGCGAAGTTTCACCAAGCGCCCCGTAAGAACTAGGGCTTAGCGTCAGCTACCCGAGCCCAAGTCTTAGCAACGATGAGCCATTTGCCGTCGATCTTGAGCAGGCTCAGGTAGTCCTGCATTACGCCGCCCATCATCTCGAGCTGAACGCGAGCGACAGCCAACGAGTCGTTGAGCTGGTCGACGAACAGAATTTCGTCACGACGAGCCTCACCCTTTTCTGCGGGTGACTGGCGGTTCAGCATCGCATCCTTGTAAACCTCGAATGAGCGAATGTTCAG
>JAHEGB010000003.1 GCA_024645175.1 Microbacteriaceae bacterium | reverse complement strand
TAAACGTGATCGCGAAGAAACATTCGAACCCCTAGAAGTTGAGCCAGTGATCGAGGTTGTTGCGAGCTTCGTTGAGGTCGTCGTGACGACCGATGTCGAGCCATGATTCGTGAATCGGAAACGCCACTACCTTTTGGCCGTGCGACTTGACGCTGTCGAGAAGGGTTGGCATGTCGCAGAACTCGTTCTTCGGAATCAAGTCGAGAGCCCATGGGTCAAGGGCATAGATGCCGGCAGAGACCATCGAGCGGTGAATCGGCTTCTCGCTGATTGACTCGACCTCGTTGCCGTCGATGTTAACAACGCCATAAGGCACCTGAAATGAATACTCTCGAACGCCAAGCGTGGCCTTTGCGCCCTGCTTTTTGTGAAACTTGATGACCTGGCGCAGGTCGCAGTTGGTCAGCAGGTCGCTGTTCATAACGATGAACGGTTCGCCAATCTTGCCGGCCATCTGGGCTAGCGCGCCGGCGGTGCCAAGCGGCTGGGTCTCTTCTAGGTAGGTAACCTTTAGACCGAGCCAGGCTCCATCTTTGATGTGCTCACGAATGACATCTGCCAGGTAGTTCACCGAGATAAAGATGTTTCTGAAGCCCTGAGCGTGAAGCTTGCGCAAGATGATCTCGAGAATCGGCTGGTCGCCAATCTTGAGCATCGGCTTAGGCACATCTTTGGTTAGCGGGTAGAGGCGAACGCCCTTGCCGCCTGCCATCAAGACAACCGGGGTCGAGATTTCGGCAGCGACCAACATGTCTTGGTCGGTTAGCAAGCCAACGAGTTTGCCGTGTTCGTCAATAACTGGCAGCTGGTGAATCGACTTGCTGAATTCGCGCGCCATGACTTCTTGCGGGTCTTCGTCTGGCGAAGCAACGTGAGGTTGCTTGTTCATGACCTCGAGCACAGATGCGTCGAGAGCTAGACCGCGAAGCAATCCGCGACGAACATCGCCGTCGGTTACGGTGCCTAGAAGTTTTTGTGATTCGTCAACCACGAGTGCAATTTGTTTTGCACCGGCGTTGATTGCCTCAATGGTTTGCAACAGCGTTGCGTTTTCAGAAACGGTTAGCGCAGAAAGATCTTTGATCACGACTAACCTCTCTTCTTTGCAACTGCCGGAACACCAACGGCAATGTGGTTGTCTGGCACATCGTGCAGAACAACAGCACCTGCGCCAATGATACAGTTCGAGCCAATCTTGACTCCTTGCAGAACAGTTGCGTTTGCGCCAATGTGAGTGCGCTCGCCGACAGTTACGTTTCCACTCAAGACCGCACCGATTGCAATGTGGCAGTGTGAGCCAATCACGTTGTGGTGTTCAACGATTGCTCCGGTGTTGATGATTGTGTTGTCATCGACGGTTGCGTCGCTGTGAACAACTGCCATGTGCATTACCTGCACGCCCTCAACCACAGATGCGCTTTCACTCACGTGCGAGGTCTGCGCGGTTGTTTGCAAGAAGTTGAAACCGGCTGCCTTGAACTTTTCGAAAACCGAAGCGCGAAGCGAAAGGTCGCCAACCGAACCAAGACCGTTGATCAAGAGCACAGACTCTGGGTCTAGCGCCAAGACCTGCTCATCACTCAAGCGTTCCATGTCGCCCGCAAGCGCCAAGCCGGCGTCAGAAGGAGCAACGTAGCCGGCCAACTCGTGCCCGGCCTCAAGCAAGATCTCTTGCAGCGCACGGGCATGGCCGCCGCCGCCAATCATGAGCAAACTAGGGGTCTTAGCCAATGTATTCGCCGACCTCATAGTCTTTGGCGGCGGTCGTGCCGACTACCTCATAGAAGTCAAAGCTGGTGCGGCCGGCACCTGGGCGACGGCACTCTAGGTCTGCCTCTTGAATAACCTGGCCGGCGGCAATCGGGTTCTTGGCAACCAACGAGCGGCGAACCGCAGCGCGGTTCGAAACCTCGATTGGCTGGCACTCCTTCACGGCCTCACCGAGTGCAACCGATGCATCGCGAATCTGCGAGACGAGTGACTTGAGTTCTGCCGGGTCGAGTGATGCCATGTGGTCAGGGCCATCCATGGTTTTGTCTAGCGTGAAGTGCTTTTCGATCACAGTCGCGCCAAGTGAAACCGCAACAACCGATGCGAGCGTGCCCTGTGAGTGGTCGCTGTAACCAACTGGCAAACCGAAGCGCTCGGCGATTAGGTTGATTGCCTTGAGGTTCAAGATGTCGAGCTCTGCCGGGTATTGCGTTGTGCAGTGCAAGATGGTGACCTTGTCGCGCATGATCTGTTGCACGCGCTCGTCGTTCCATGCACGATCAAGATTGTCTGCGGTTGGCAAAGCCTGAACTTCAAACACGCCACCTGAAACCGCGAAACCAACAGCGATGAACTTGAGTGACTTTTCGATCTCTTCGAGGTTTGCCATTCCGGTCGAGAGAATTACCGGCAAACCAGAGAGGCCAGCCTCGAACAGCATCGGCGCAAAGGTTAGGTCGCCAGAAGCAACCTTCACCAAAGGAATGTGCAGTTCGTCAATCAAGAACTGAAGTTCGTCTAGGTCGAAACCGGTAGACAAGAAACCGATGCCGCGCTTTTTGGCGTGGTCGCGAATGGCAGCAAACTCTGCGTGCGAAAGCTCGAGACCCTTCAAGAGATCCCACTGAGAGCGAGTGTCGCCGTCGCCTAGCTTTTGATATTCGGCAAGCTGCGCGTCTTTGCGAGCGAGCTTGTCAGCAGAGAAGGTCTGAAACTTGATGATGTCGGCACCGGCGTCTTTGGCAACCTCGACCATTTCGAGTGCGCGCTCGAGCGAACCGTTGTGGTTCACTCCGGCTTCGGCGATGATCAAAACTCGTTGGCTCACTGGCCCTCCCAGAACTTCTTCTTCAATGGTGTCGCAAAAACCACGGATGCCAAAACCTCGGCAGCCTTCTTGGCGAAGCCCGGATGCCCAAACGGGGTGCCCTGGCCTTCGATTTCGGCGGCAAACTCGGCGCTAATGCCTCGGCGCATTGCCTGCAGCAACGCGGCGCGGTCGGCAGAAGCCTTGATAACACTGGCGCTCAGCGGGCGACCCTCTTGGCGGTTGCCGACCAGAACCGCCGGGGTGCCAAGCAGCGGCGCCTCGAGAACGGTCGAAGACGAGTTGCCGACCACGAGGTCAACGTGGTGCATTGCACTCAGGTAGCCCTGCTGGCCAAAAGACTCAACATAGGTCACGCGATCTGGGTGAGCAGCCACGAATGCTGCCATGAGCTCGCGAACCTTGTCGCTGCCGATGTCGTTGTTGGTGCCGGTGAAGATGAAGTGGCACTCGTGCATTGCATCGATTGCCGCGAGCAACTCTTCGAACATCTCTGCTGCCGGTGCCTCATCGAGTGCGGCCGGGTGAAAAGTCATCATCGCGGTGCGTGCGCCAAAGGCAACACCAAACATCGCTTCGAGTTCGTCTTTCGGCATGAAGTGCATGCCGCTCAAAGTGTCGAGAACCGGCGCACCGAAGTTGAAAATGCGCGACGGTTCTTCGCCCATGCGCGCAATGCGAGCTGCGTGCTCTTCGGTTGTCGCAAAGTGAAGATATGAAAGTTTGGTGACCGCGTGACGAAGTGAGTCATCCATGGCACCGAGGGTTAGTTCGCCGCCGTGAATGTGCGCAACCGGAATCTGCAAGACGACGGCAGCGCTCGCCATCGCAAATGCTTCAAGTCGATCGCCGAGAACGACAACTACATCAGGTTGCAAAGCCGAAAGAGTGCGCGAGAATTCAGCAACGGCAACACCGGTGTCGATTGCAGCACCGAGTGAAGAATCATCGCCGTTCCAAATCGAAACGGTTGCAGCTGGCGAGAAACCGGCAGCGGTAATTTCACCGAGAGTGTTGCCGTGAGCAGCCGACAAGTGAGTGCCGGTTGCAATTAGCTGAAGGGTTGTGTCTGCTCGTGAATCGAGTTCTGCAAGAAGTGGTCGCAGCAATCCGAAGTCGGCACGTGTGCCGGTCATCACTGCAACTTTGCGAGACATCTTTGTCGTGCCCAGACCTAAACCGCTTCGGCCAATGCCGGAGTCGAAGGAATGCAGATCAGCGATGCGTGCAGGTCGGTGGCAACAGAGACATCGGCGCGACCAGCTGCCTGATACATGCGCTGCTGGTGCAAGAGGTTCCACATTGGGCGAACCAAGAGGCCAGCCTCGTGCGCAGCACTCATCAGCTCGTCGCGAAGAGCAAGCGATGGCTCATCGAGGCGAATGGCGCAGAGCCAATAGTTAGAGGTGGTGCCAGCCGGCTCAGCCACGAAAGATAGACCTTCAACGCCTTCAAAGGCTGCTTGATACTTGGCAGCCAGGCGACGCTTCTGCTCTAGGTAGCGCGGGTATTTGTCGAGCTGAGCCATGCCGAGAGCGGCATTGAGGTTCGGCATGCGGTAGTTCCAGGCGATCTCGTCGTGCTCGAACTCCCACTTGTGAGCGAGCTTTGCGGTGGTGGTCAGGTGCTTTGCGCGCTTGCCCAAAACCTCGTCGTTTGTCAAGATCACGCCACCTCCACCGGTGGTGACAATCTTGTTTCCGTTGAACGAAATCATTCCGGTCAAACCGAATGTTCCTGTGTGCTTCGAGCCAACAAACGAACCGAGAGACTCGGCTGCGTCTTCAACGACTGGCACGCCATACTCGTTTGCAACAGCAACGATTGCTTCGATGTCTACCGGGTGACCAAGTGTATGCATCGGAACAATCGCGGCGATGCGACGACCGGTTGCTGGGTTGATCAATGACGAACCAGAGCGAGTAAACGATTCAAGTGCAGCGCGCAACGAATCTGCAGACATGCCCATCGAGGTTGTTTCTGAGTCAACAAAATAAACGTGAGCACCGCAGTGCGAAACAGCGTTTGCAGTTGCAATAAAAGAAAGTGTCGGAATAACTACTTCGTCGCCCGGCTCAACACCGGCAAGAAACATTGCAACTTGCAAACCGACGGTTCCATTAGAAACTGCAACGGCGTGACGCGCACCGGTGATTTCTTGCATGCGCTCTTCGAGCTTCGGAATGAACGCACCGACAGAAGAAACAAAAGTTGAATCAAGACACTCGTTGATGTATTTCTTCTCGAGCTCGCCAATTTCAGGAACATGCAAACCGATTGGCTCAGGCTGGTGCCCGACAACCGAACGAATTCGGTCTACAAAAACTGTCGCTAGCGAGTTAGACAAAATAACCTCCGCCTAGACGGTGTATTCGTCTGGTCGATAGTGCGCGAGGTTCTCTGGTTTGGTGAACCATTCGATGGTCTTCTCGAGGCCAACTCTGAAGCCCTCGATGCCAACGATCTCTGGCTGCCAATCCAAGACCGACTTGGCCTTGGTGTTGTCACTGAACAAGCGCTCGACCTCTGAGTTCTTAGGGCGAATGCGGTTCGGGTCTTCGGTCGCCACTGCCCCAGCACCCATGAGCTCGTTGATGATGTCGAATGTCTGACCAATGGTCACCTCGAAGCCAACGCCGAGGTTGGTGACCTCGCCGAAGCCGGTGGTCGCGTGCAGCGCCTTTTCGAAGCCGCGAGCGGTGTCGGTGACATAGGTAAAGTCGCGGGTCGGGGTCAAGGCACCAAGGTTGATCGACTTCTTGCCGGCGGCAAGCTGCGAAATGATGGTCGGAATCACCGCACGGGCCGACTGGCGAGGGCCGTAGGTGTTAAACGGGCGAATGGTCAGGGTTGGCAGCTCGAATGACGAATAGAACGAGCGAACCATCTGGTCTGCGCCGATTTTTGAGGCCGAATAAGGTGACTGGCCTTGCAAAATGTGGCCTTCATCCATGGGCACATACTGGGCGGTGCCATAGACCTCAGAGGTCGAGGTGTGAATGAAGCGCTCAACACCGTGTGAGCGGGCGGCGTTCAAGAGGTTCAGGGTGCCCTGAATGTTGGTCTGAACATACATGTCTGGGGCGACGTATGAGAAAGGAATCGCGATCAGCGCGGCCAGGTGCATTACTGCGTCTTGCCCGGCGACCAGCTGGTTCATGTGGTACGGGTCACGAATATCGCCTAGAACGACGTTTAGCTCTTTCTTGATGTCTGCCGGCAAGGTGTCGAGCCAGCCCCAAGAGCCGTTTGAGTTATAGATGGCGAGGGCTTTAACCTCGTGTCCGCTGCGAACTAGGTGCTCGGCTAGGTGAGAACCGATAAAACCGTCTGCGCCTGTGAGAAAGACCTTCATAACGCCCAATTCTAGCCTTTGAGCCCTTGGCAGCCCTAGCCTTCGGCCTGTTCGCTTTTGCGAATAGCCCGTGCCGCGACCTAGCCAGCGAGCCCTAATCTAAGGGTTGTGAACGCCAAACTGCAGACCCGACTGGGCACTATGTCTAGCTGGTCTGTTTGGACCCTCACCTGGATTCTCGCGCTCAGGCTTTTTGTTGCCCTAGTCTCTGATCCGAACCGAACCGAAAATTTCAGCCCGCTCTGGGTGGTTGCCTGGGCAATCACAACCGTCGAGACACTGGCCATAATCTGGCTTGCCATGGCACTTGGGCTCAAGAGACGTTTGAAGCGCAAACCGTCTGTGGCCGCAAACCTGATTCTCGGGGCTGTCGTTGGCGCTGCGGCGAACGTGACCACGGGCTTTCTGGCGATCAGTTGGGGCATAGACACCGAGGGCATTTGGCACATTCGAGCTGTGGGCGGTGCACTTAGTTTTCCGTTGATGTTCATTCTGCTCAACAACCTTCGCGGAGCGATGATTGAACGCAATGCCAACATCGCAAAGTTGAGCGAAGTCGAAGATAGATTGCTCGGATACCGCGAGAGCGCAAAACAAATTTTGCAAGATGCAATCGAGAACACCAAGGCAAAAACAAATGAATCGGTTTTTCCGGCGTTAGACCGAATCAATGAGTTGCTCAAGAATCAGGTTTCAACAGCGACTCGTCTCGAACTGATTGAAGAGTTGCGTGTTGTTATTACAGATCAAGTGCGCCCGATTAGTCACTCGCTGCGTGAGGCGGCCGAGCAACTGAGCTTGCCTGCGCGTCGCAACCTTGAGAAACCAAAACTCAACCCAGCCTGGAAGTCTCGCTTCAACTTGCGCAAGAGCTTGCGACTAATGCCAGCAATCTTGATGATCATTCCCGGTTACCCGATGGTTGCATTCTTAGTTATCGATCACAGATCTATGTTGCGTGGTTTGATCAGCGGCATTGGTGTCGCTTTAGTGGTCGCGCTGCTTCGACTCATCATTCCAAAAAACAAAGAATTCAAAACCTGGCTGGGCCTGATTTTGCAGGCCCTAATCGCCACCGTCGCCGTTATTCCGGGCGTTCTCATCACCTATGCCGAATATGGGCTCATACCCGAAGTCGTTTCCAACGCCATTTGGATGGCCGGCATCTCTGCAGGTGCTTTCTTGCTCACCTCGTATGCACGCGCAGTCGATGTGTCTAGAGCCCAATTTGAGAGCGAACTTGAGTCTTTCAACGACCAGTTAGCCAAAGAGGTAGCTCTGTTTGAGCAGAAGCTTTGGCTTGAGCGCAGGGCTTGGGCCTATGTGCTGCACGGTGACGTGCAAGGCGCGCTCAGTGCCGCGATGGCTCGACTGCAGCGAAGCGAGAAGCTCGAACCCTATGAATTTGAGATGGTGAAGCAAGACCTAGCAAGAGCTAAAGAAGCACTAACTAGACCGACAAGCAAAGACATTAACTTCAGTCAGGGAATCGATGAGCTGACTCGCGCCTGGGCCGGAATTTGCGATATCAAAATTGAAGCGAGCGCACGCGCAACAAGAGCAATCGAGAGCAATCGTGACATTCGCAACTGCATCAACGAGATTTGCAAAGAGGCAATCAGTAATGCGGTGCGCCACGGCAACGCGAAGAACGCTTGGATTTATTTGAATCGCGAAAAAGATGACGTTATCGAACTCGAAGTTTGCAACGATGGTCATCGAGTTCTTCGCGATCAACCAGCCGGCATGGGCCTATCGATGATCGAAGACTTGAGTTTGAACTGGCAACTCACAAGTGATCGTCACAAAGACAAAACCTGTTTGGTAGCCGAGCTGCCGATTAGCAACAAAAACTAAAACCAGAACCTAAAAAAGCTGTGGGTTGATCGGGTCGATTCCGCGCATGTCGTCATAGTCGAGAACTAGACATTCGATGCCGCGATCTTCGGCGAGCGTGCGCGCCTGCGGCTTGATTTCTTGCGCGGCAAAAACTCCGCGAACCGGCGCGAGCAACGTGTCTCGGTTAAGCAGTTCAAGATAACGAGTGAGCTGTTCGACTCCGTCGATGTCGCCGCGACGTTTCAACTCGACGGCGATGTGCCCGCCGTCGGGGTGAACGAGCAATAGATCGACGGGCCCGATTGCCGTGAAGTACTCACGACGAACAAGAGTCGCCGCAGGGTGCACGCGATGCACCTGTTCGGCCAAGAGCTCTTGCAGGTGTGCCTCAACGCCATCCTTGATTAGACCCGGGTCGACACCCAGGTCGTGCGAAACATCGGCGATTACCGAATAAATTGTGATCAGCAACTGGTCTTCGGTCTTGGCCTGGGCGACCTTCCAGAGCTCGGTGGCACCGGCCTCGAGGGCATCGCCTTCGGCTGGCGAGAAGGTTAGCGTGCAGGGTGGGTTCATCCAGTTCAGGGGCTTGTAGGAGCCGCTGTCTGCGTGCACGAGCACGCTGCCGTCGCCCTTGAGCATCAGCAGGCGGCTGGCGCGTGGTAGGTGGGCAGAGAGTCTGCCGGTGTAGTCAACCGTGCAGTCGGCAATTACTAGGCGCATTTAGTTCTTGATCTGCTTTTCTACGCGAGCTAGGTCTTTGATGAGCTTGTCTAGTGCCTCGTCTTGAGCCGCTAGGTGTTGCTGAATCTCTTTGGCCTCTTCGAGAATGGCTGTGGCGTCTTCATAGGTGGCAATGGCGCGGGCGTCTGCCGCCGCTGCCTGGATGTTCTGGCCCACGATGATGATTGGCAGCAGCACGAGCTGCAAGAAGGTTTGGGCTATCCAGGCCACAATCACCAGGGTATTTCCGCTTGCGATGGCCGCTGGCAGCGAGATCAGACTGAGGGCGAAAAACACGTATGCCGCCCACATGGTGCCAACAGATTTGGTGATGGACAGGCCGATCTTGCCGTTGATGCCCAGCTTCTGCTTTGACTGTTCGTGTTTTGCGCTGACCGCCGGGCCTTTGGCTTTGCGGGCGGTTGCGTGTGGGTGTTGCTGGTATTGGTATTTGCTGGCCATGGGTCTAGGTTAATGCTTTGCATTGAGAATGGGAAAACCCCCAGAGCTAGGCTCTGGGGGTTTCCGGTTGAACTAATGAAATTAGTTAGTGGTTACCTTCTCGGTGAACACGATTCCACCAGAGATGCGCACGGTCACAGTGTGAACGCCAGCCTTCTTCTGAGTGAATGCAAGCTCAACAGCGTTGTCAGTGGTCTGAACCTTGCTGTATACGCGCTTGCCATCGATGCTTACGGTTACGGTGCGGCCCTTAGCGAACTCAGCGTTCACGAAGACACGCTTGCCACCAGCAACAACGTCACCGTCGGTTAGACCGAACTCGATTGACTTTGCAGCGGTTACGTCGGTTGCTAGGTCAAGGGTTGCGCTTAGGAAAGCGGTGCCGATGTCTGCAGTTCCAACGATGTACTTCACGGTTGCCTTGCCAGCTGCGTTAGCAACTGGAGCAGCTGATGCGAAGTAACCGGTGCCGGTTGATGAAACGCTCAAGATACCAGCGTTTGAACCTGAGGTTGGGGTTGCAACTACGTTGTCCCACTTGTCAGTCACGTTGATAACTACGTCTAGCGCCTGGCCAACCTGTGCCTGTGCTGGGGTAACCAAAGATACCTTCGCAGGTGCTAGGTCGGTGGTTACGGTAACAACTGAGGTCTTGACTGCAACACCGTTAGTGAAGGTTACGGTCAATGATCCAACAGTGTGCGCATAGACAGTTACAGCAACAGTTCCGTTTGCAGGAGTGTTGACAGTTACGGTGTCCTTACCAAAGGTGGTTCCAGCCTTGACGTACGCACCAGGTGCAGCAACGGTCAATGCGGTTCCAGGGTTGGTTACAACAACTGAGTAGGTTGCGTTGTCAGTCACGTCAGCAATTGCGTCGGTGAATTCGTCAGCAGTTACCTTTGCAGTCGCAGTTGCTGCAGGAGCAGTTGCGAATGAGTCAGCAGCAGTAGTTACGTTAACCAAGATTGCAGTACCGGTAACAGCTGGGCTGTATGCCTGGTAGTTGTTGGTTGAGTCGTTTACGTTCTGAAGCGCGGTAGCCAATGAAAGCTGACCTGCTGCAGTTGCTGCACCAGTAGTTGCGGTGTAAGTTGCCTTACCGCCTACAACTGGAAGGTAAGCAGTCACTAGGGTTCCGTAAGCGGTTAGACCTGAAGCGATTGTTGGAGTTACAACAATGCGGTCGTTGGTCACTGCGCTTAGGGTGCCGAACTGGTCCTTTACAGACAATGCGATTGCCTTTGAGGTGCCTAGTGGGGTGCTGTATAGGTTGCCGTTGTCTGCAGTGATCGAGTAAACAGTTGCCTTCTGGACAACGCTGACAGCCGAGCTGGCAATGTTCTCTGAGGTGAAGGTTACTGAGATGCTCTCTGCGTCAACGAAACCAGTTGCTAGGAAGTTAAGAGTAACTACACCGCTTGCGTCTGAAGTCAATGCAATCGAAGCTGGGATAGCAGTGGTGCCGTCGTAAACAGTTCCGTTGATTGACAACTTGCGAGAAGTGGTTAGAGTTCCTGCACCAGTTACAGCTGCGGTTACAGACTTGCTAGCTACTACTGGACCTTCGGTTGCACCTGATGGGATTGCTCCGCGAAGAGTTGCCTTAACCGAGAATGCAGTGTTCAAGCGAGCAGTGTTAACGCTGCTGATAACAGCTGCGTTTGAACCGGTCACTAGAGCTGCAGTTACGGTTGCAACAGTCTGAGCGGTAACAGTGCCGGTAACAGCAGTGCCAAGCGCAACAGTCTTGTAGTTTGCCTGAGCGGTTACTGCAGCTGCTGCTGCAACAGCAGTTAGGCCGCTGTCAGTGTAGGTACCTGAAGAAGCTGCAACACCAGGAGCTGCCTCAACACCCGATGCGCCTGCAACGGTGAAGGTCACCTTGAAGTCGCTAGCAGTTAGCTGCTCAGTGTTGAAGTCACCGTAAGCTGCAGTTGCCTTGACTGAGGTGTCGCCAGCAAGAACTGGAGATAGCGCAACAGTTGGAACTACTTCTGAGTACTTCTTGAAGTTGATGGTGCGAGCAATGCTCCACTCACCAGCGGTAAGCGCACCGTCGTTGTTTGCGTCAACGAACGCAGTAACAGCAACAGAAGTGCTTGCAGTGGTAGCGGTTGAAGTTGCTAGAGCAACACCAACGAAGTTAGTGGTAAGTGCTGAAACAGCAGCACCTGGGTCGTTTACCGAGTAGGCAGCTCCGAGTCCGGTTCCTGCTGCGGCACGAGATGCACTGATCACGTAGGTGTTGTTTGAGTTACCACTGAATGCGGTAGCTGCAGCAACACCAGCAGAAGAAACTGCTGCGCCAGTGTTAACGTTTGCCTTGATTGAGGCAACTCCATCGGTGACAATCTGGTACTTCAACTGTGCGTAGCTTGACGGGGTGAAGCCCGGAGCAAACGATGCAGCAAGGTTGAAGGTCTCAGTCACGAATGTGTTGTAAGAGGTACCTGAGCTAGGGACTAGGTTAAGCTCTCCTGCTGCCTGCGCTGGAGCACCAGCGATTACAGACGAAGTTAGAGCCACCAATGCACCAAGCGCCAGACCCTTACGAGTCAAGTTCTTTGACATGATTTCCTTTTCATTTTCTTGGTTTGTCCGCTGAATCCCAATGATTTAGCGGGCACAAGCTCTTAGATTCTACCAACCAAGCAGGCCGAAACCAAGGGCTTATACGTAAGGTAACGCCGTATTACGCCGTTTATTACGGTCGAAACGGGATATTTTTGAGAATTTTTGAAGAATATTTAGATTCGTGGGCCGACTGATAGTCGGCCGGTGCCAACATCGCCAGAAATCTTAAAATTGACGCTAAATGAGGCCTTTGAGAGGGCATTTTTGTCAAAAACGGTGTTGTTTAGGTCAACCAGGTCAGAAATGGTGCCGGCAACTGTGAATTCGCCGTTTGAGCCGCTGACGTTGGCGTTTAGGGCATAGGCGTTATAGGTAATGCCGTCTGCCAAGAAGGTGAAGAGCAGGTTGCTGATCGGGGTGGCCGAGGTTGGGTCATAAGTGAAGCTCAAATCGAGGTTCTCTTTGCCCTGAATGTGAACGGTCGATGAGCCCTTGGTGTCGCGATAGACGAACACTTCGGCGTTTTCGTTCATGCTTGCGATAAACGATGAAGTCTGGAACGAAAGCACATTCGGGTCGTAGGTGTCATAGTCGATTGGCACCTCTGGGCGCTGTCTGACGTTGACCACGTTGCTGATCTGAAGAGCTGGCTCTTCGGCAACCGGGGCGGCTGCATTCGAGTCAGAGTTGTTTGAAGAGTTAGGGGCTTCGGCAACCGGAGCAACAGCAAGCTTGCCCTGGCCGTTGAAGTTAACGAATGCGCCAATCGAAAGCGCGAGGAACAAAACAAGAACCATGGCTTGAACGCCAACCTTCTTTGCTTCTTCACCCGCCTTTCGTGCAGCGACAGAAAGAATTGCGCCCATTGACATTCCGTTGGTGTCAACATCGCCGAGCAATGCCTTCTTGAAAGCACCGCGAGCGCGGAATAGCAACTGAAGAGTTGCGTTCTCGCTTAGGCCAACCTGTGCAGCAATTTCTGCAGTCGACTTTTCTTCATAGATAGAGGCAAGAAGAACTTCGCGGTGGCGAGGGTTAAGTTTTGAAAGCGCAAGACGAACGATTGCAGCATCTTCTGCTTTTTCTAGATCTGAACCGAGCTCAGCGTTAAGTGCTACTGGTTCTGCAACGTCGTCGATGCTCTTTACATAAGCGCGACCTGACGCGCGATAAATGTCGAGGCAAAGGTTTTTGACCTTCCACTTCATGAACTTCAAGACACCGATCTCGCTGTCTAGTTCAGGAAGTGAAACCATTAGATACAAAAATGCGTCTTGAACAACTTCGTCAACCTGTGACTGGTTGGTCAACCACTTGCGTGCGTGACGTTCTAGGTGCGGGCGAAAGCGAACATAGATGCTCGCGAATTCTTCGGCCTTCCACTCTTTGAGTTTGACCGGCTTGGCATCCTTGGTCTGAACTTCACCAAACTCTTCATCGCTGACTTCATCAAGAAGCAGGTCGAGTTCGTCTTCGTCAGGAATCGCCTCAAAGCTGCTGGTGTCTAGTGAGACTTCTTCAGGCTTGATCTGGTCTTTGACCAGGCGCAGGTGACGCTTCATTGCCATTGGCATGCCACCTCTCTATCAAGCCCGGCCATCTGGCTAGGCGCAACTAACTACTGCCAATTGTGGCAGATAACTACCTATACGGGCCAGAGGCCGAATTATTACGGTCTCAGGCCAAGAATTAGTTGACGGTAATGAAATAGAGGGCTGAACGGCTGCGGTAGGTGCGATCCATGGTGTCGACGTTGACGTCGATGTTTAGGGCACACTCACCCTTCTTGAGCGCCTTGACCTCTAGGCCGGTAATCGAGCAGATGGTTGGGGTGTCGGTTGTGACGACTACCTGCCAGGCCGAGTTGCCAGGGGTCATCGAAACTGTGCGGCCGACCTTTAGGGTCTCAGGAATGTAAGGCAGCGGGGCCAAGACGCGGTTAGCGCTGTCTTTATAGAGAAGCGCGTCTTTCAGCACGTATGTCTTGCTGCCGTACTTGAGTGAGATGTTGGCTAGGCCGTTTGCGTGGGCCGGTGTGATGAACACGAGCTTGGTTGCTTCTTTTGAAACCATGGTCGCAGTGGTCTTGTCGACGATAACTGCGCTGACGAGGTTAAGGTTGGTGCCATAAAGGGTGATGTTCTGGCCACCTGCAGGCAGAGGCTTTTTGTTGCTGACCTGAAGAATCTTAGGCACTGGGGTTGCTGCGTTAGCTGGGGCTGCCGCGACTGACATGCCTAGAACTGAAGCGATCATTGCAACTGCTGCGATGAACTTGCGCATTGGATACTCCCCTTTATTGGAATTGAGTTTCAGATTATCAGCGTGATTGTGGCTGGCGGCCGAAGCCACAGCGAATTCACAAAGTATGCCTTGCGGTTTTAGAGAATGCCGGCGAGACGCAGGGTGACGAACAACATGACGATTCCACCCAAACGGTAAACCCAACGCCACTTGTGAGTCTTGACTGGGCGATCTGCGTCAGGAGTTTCACCGTGGCGACCGAAGAGACCAAGAATACTGAGCAACAACAACGGAATTGGCAGCAGCACGAACGACCACTGAGCCAGCTCTGGGCTCGCACCGAGAATGCCACCGACGAGAGCGGTAGTTGTCGAGGCGATTACAAGGCTAAGTGCCAAACCTGGAATACCTGCTGGCAGGAGCTTCCATAGTCGTGGGAAGTTCGGCAGGCGGTCGCTATACCAGCCAAGAACGGTCGGCAAGATGAACAGCGCTGAGCCGACCCAGGTCTGCCAGGTGTTGCCCATAAGTGCTGCCGAGACGAAGACGAACAAGAACAAACGAATCGAGAGCGCGATGTATTTCTGCACTGGGCTGGTTTCAGCAACGTTGGTTGGGTTGATGAAGTTCAAGCGTGCCGGATAGAAACGGCTCGAGAATTCTTCAAGCAAGATGCGAACGAACATCGCGGCAGCCGCGGCTAACGCGAAGTCGGTCACGTGGTTTGCCGCTGGCATTGTTAGCTTCGCGAGTGAAGGCAGTGTTGAGATAACGCTAGACATAGTCCAGCCAGCCAAGAAGGTTACGACCGCGAGGTCGACGAGGCGATCCCACCAGTAGCTGATTCCCCACTCTGCTTGCTTGCGAATCTTTCTGAATGCGCTTGCCAAAAGTGCTGGCGCAAAACCAACGAGCATGAATCCGAGAAGCAAACGCACGTCGTCGATGCTCGCAACCTGACCAGTGACGAACGCGCCGATCGCAAAGGTGATTGTTGCTGCTGCACCTGCAAGTGCATCGAAGATTCCGAAAACAGCAATCAGCAATAGCAACTGCCAGCTTGGCGAAAGCAATTCGCCTTCGATTTGAGTAAGGCCGATGAAACCGAGCACGAATCCGATTAGTGGAAGAAGTACTGTTGGGGTTCCGAAAATTGCACGCAGGTATGCCGAGTCGTTAACAATCTTTGAGCTGACAGGTGAGAACTTTGCGAGCTTGACTGCGATGTCGTGCGCAGGCTTGTCGGTTATGCGCATGAACGCGAAGTTGAATATCGCGAGTTTGTCACCCCAATGTTCGCCATCGACTTCATATTCGTCGTGTTCGACGTCGAGCGTTTGCAGGTCACCGCCATCGCCTTCACCGCCACTTGAGTCTGTGTTGGTTGAAGCCGATGAGCCTGAGCTAGAGCTGCTGCTTGAGCCGCCACTTGAACCACCGCTAGCGCCACCCGATGAAGAACGAGCGCCACCACCCGATGAACCACCTGATGATGCACCACCACCGGCACTCGCGCCCGAAGCGGCACCTGCACCTGCAGCACCTGCAGCCGCTCCAGCGGCGGCACCGGCAGCAGCACCAGCCGCAGCGGCAGCGGCAGCGGCAGCACCCGCGGCAGCGGCAACGGTTGAAACAACGGCAACAGCCTGGGTTGCAGTTTCGGTAGCTGCAACTACGGCAGCCTCAGAAGCTAGCGGGTCGAACGCGACCGGAGCAGCGTTGTCGTCACCAGTTGCGCCAATAGCTGGGTTAGCAACTGGCGCACCTGGGTCAATTGTTGGAATTGCAATTGGTGCAACAACGTTCACCGGTGCAGGAGGCTCGGTTGGTTGAGGTGCAATTGGAACGTTTGGTGCAGCAACGATCGGCTCAACTGTTGCAGCCGCTGAAGGAGTTGGTGCAGCGATGTTCGTAGTTGCAATCGGAGTTGGAGTTGGAGTGACAACCGGAGCAACAGTTGCTGAAGCAGAAGGCGTTGGCGCAACAGTTGGTCTAACCGTCGGCGTGGCTGTTGGCCGCGGAGTTGCCGTTGGCGACTTGGTTGGAGTTGGAGTCGCAGTAGGAGTAGGTGTTGGCGTCGGTGTTGGTGTTGGAGTTACAACCGGTGCAGCAGGCGGAGCAGGCTGAACCAAAGCAGGTAAACCGCCCTGAGGTGCAAGCACGCTTAGGTTGACGTTGATCTGCTGGGTTCCGATTTCGGTTTGCTGAGTTGTTAGCGCTGCGGCTCTGAAAGTTAGCGGCAACTGCTTGGTCTTGATCAACTTAGGAATAACCGGTGCAGCGGTGAACTTCTTAGGTGCAAAAATCTTTGCCTTCAAAGCAGACATCGTGATGACAGTGGTCTTGTCGATCAACACAATCTTCAGAATGTATGTGCCAGGCTCGGCGAATGTAATCGGAGAAGTCGTCAGGTAGCTGCCGGTAAAAGGTTGGCGACCTAGGTACTCCCAAGCTCCGTTGATTTCGATGAAGCCAACTGCGTCGAGCTGTGCTGCCGAGTTAACCGAAGCCTGAATCGAAAGCGAGATTGCATCACCGGCATTCACCGTCTGGTTGTTTGTGATCGTGACTGCGTCGGTTGGTGCTAGCTGAGAAACGTCTGTAGCCACGGTCACCGCAGGTGCACCCTGAGCGCCAACCACGATCTTGGCGGCAAGCAAGGTCTGCTGGGTTCCGGCAGGAACATCACCAAACACGCGGTATGGAGCCACAGCAAGCAATACCGTCGGTGGGGTGCCGGTGGTGACAGTTGCTGTCGGAACCGGCTTGGCCTGGGTAGCTGTTGCGCTGGTTTCAATGGCAATCGGGCCTGCGTTGCCAGCTAGGTCAGTCACGCCGTTGGCCTGAAGAGCTAGAGCAAAGGTTCCGTTCACACAACCCGTCATGTTGACGGTGTAATTCGCGCCGGTTCCGTTTGGTCCGGTGATGGCGCATCCGGTTGCATTTACGCCTAGCGGAATTGTTAGGTCATGCGAGGTTAGGCCAAGCACTGGCTCGCTGAATACAACATCGAAAATGTGTTGACCTGTGAACAAAGATCCGTTGCGCAAGGTGACGGTTGCTGTTGGTGCGGTGGTGTCGAGAACCGTTGCGCCTGCAACCTGACGAGTGTTCGCAAGTGAGTAAGAGTCGGTTACTGCACCGGCGCGAAGTTCGAGAGTGATGTCACCGTCGGCACAGCCGGTTAGCGTCACGCTGTAAACCGAAGTGCTCACTGCAGACAACGAAGGAACACAGGTTGAACCCGCTGGCAAAATGAAATCGTTTGCTTGCAGACCGGTTACCGCTCGTGCAAAAGTCAATTCATATGTCGGTGCTTGTTTGACGAGGGCCGCAGGTGAAGTTGAGAAGCCACCGGCCAGACCGGTAACGACAACGTTTGCAGCACTTGAATCGAATGACGAAACGCTAAGCCCTGGTGAATCGTTGCCAGCGTAATCTGTGACAACTCCGGTTAGCGAAAGTTTGATGGTTCCGTTTGTCAACGCCATGGTGTTCAAACGGAATTCGGTTGCACTCAGCTGAGTCATTGAGATCGTGCCAACACTTGCGGTTCCGATGTTGCTAAAGTCACTCGCCGCGACACCCATCACACCTTCGCTAAAGGTTGCGATGATTGCGATTGATCCGTCGTTGTTCGTGGTTGCCGGAGTCGTGTAGCTAACAGTTGCAGGTGAGAAGTCGATAACAGTCGCCGCCGAAGTCACCGGGTTAGCTGGCCCGATGTTTCCGTGGCCGTTGACAATCGACCGGTCTTCTACCGCGTTGGCTTTGAGAGTCAGGGTCGAGCTCGCGCCATCTGCGCAGCCGTTGACGCGCAAGCTATAGGTAGTGCCAGAGCCAGTTAGTGGGCCAAAGCTGCAGCCCGCGCCGCCAAGAGTGAAGTCGGTGCTGTCGCCAGTTAGGCCGGTAACGCTCTCATTAAAAACAATCGAGTATGTGATGAACGTGCTGTTTGTTGGCGACGACTGAATTGTCGAGATGGTTGCTGTGGCGTGTGCGCTGTCGATAGCGCTGCCGGCAGCGATGATTCCGAGCTGGCCCGAGTTGCCGGCGATGTCTTGAACGGCATCATCAGCAAGCAACAAGATGAAGGTTCCATCGGTGCAAGCCGTAACCGTGATTGTGTAGTCGTTGCTGTTTGCAACTGCAGCAATCGAGATCTGGCAGCCGGTGGCTGTGCCCGAGTATGTGAAGTCGTCGTTGCTCAACGCAGCCGCTGCGCCAGAGGTTGTGACAATCGCTTCATCGAATCGCAATGTGTAGGTAAGTGTTCCGTGCGTGCGTGCACCCGGGTTCGAAACAAACGTTGCAACCGGTGCGCTGTGATCTACTACAACTGTCGCTGCAGTTGCACCAGATGCACTCGGATGGTTGCCTGCGGCATCGCTAACACTCGCAACTGCAAGCGTTGGCGCAAGGGTTCCGTCGCTGCACGAATCTGCAACAACCGAGTATTGGTAGTTCAAAACAATTGCGGTGACCGTGAAGTTACATCCGGTTGCTGTTCCTGAGTTTGTGAACATGCCGCTCGAGAGCGCACTCACCCACTCAGAGAAACCGATTGTGTATGTGCTTGAAACTCGAGTCGGGCTAGCAGGCGCAGAGCCCCAACTGAATGTTGGTGCAACATAGTCGGTTAGCAATGTGATGGTGTTTGAAGCTGCTGCTGGGCCAGCATTGTTAGCTGAGTCAGCAACGGTGTTTCCGTTGAGGGTTGCACCAACAGTGGCAGCCGTGGCGCAACCGCTCAACGAGATTGTGTATGTGACGTTGTTGCTAGTCACGATGGTTGGCGTCGATGCACAACCGGTGATGTTGAAATCAGAGGCCGAAAGACCATAAACGGCCTCGCTGAAAACCAAGGTGTAAACCAGCGGGTTGGCATTGGTGGTCGAGTTGTGAGCGGTCGTGAAGCTAACGATGGTTGGAGCCACATAGTCGGTGACGAGTGAGATCACGTTTGAAGCCGAAGCTGGGCCAACGTTTGTGGCTAGATCGGCGACCGAGCTGGCATTCAGCTTGATTGTCACAGTTGCAGCCGTTGGGCAGCCAGCAAGGCTAACCGAATAGGTGATGTTGTTTGAGGTTGTGACCACTGGGGTTGCCGAGCAGCCGGTGACGGTGAAGTCAGTGCCGGTCAGTCCAGAAACCTGCTCGCTAAATGTGAGCGAATAAGTCAAAGGGTCGGCGTTTGTCGGGCTGGTGAGCGATGTCGCAAAGCTGCTCACGCTTGGTGCAGTGCGATCAAATATGGTGGTCGAGACCAGGTTGCTTACCGGGCCGGTGTTGCCAGCAAGGTCGGTTGCCGAGTTGGCTGCCAAAGTGACAGTTGCTGTTGCGCCGTCGGCGCAAGAGGTTAGATCGAACTGGTAAATGCTCGCGCTGGTTGCGCTGAAGTTTGCGATGGCACAACCGGTGCCGGTCTTAGCGAAGCTGCTCGCAGTGATGCCCGTGACTGACTCGCTGAAGGTTGCGATGTAACGGGTAGAAGTTGCTGTCACGTATGCACCTGGTGCAGTTGTGAACGACACAGTTGGAACAGTGTTGTCGACAGTAACGCCTGCGGCAATGATGCCAACCTGGCCGCTGTTGGTCGCGAGGTCTTGAACTGCGTCGTCAATAAGCGTCAAGCTGACTGTTCCATTGCCACAGTTCGAGACAGTTACGGTGTAGTCGTTTGTGCTAACAATCGCGGCGATGCTAATTGCGCAACCAGCGGCTGTTCCAGCATTAGTGAAATCGCTCGCGCTCAAACTCTCGGGTGCACCATTGGTCGTAATGATTGCTTCGTTGAAGTGCAAGACATAAGTTAGCGTGCCGTGAGTTCGTGCAGGTGGAACAGTTGTGAATGATGCAACTGGTGCAGTGCGGTCAACAACGATTGGGCCTGCAGTTCGATCTGCACTCGGGCTTGTAGCTGGGCCTATGTTGCCAGCGTCATCGGTAACCGAGTTAGCGGTGATGACAGGAATCAAGGTTCCGTCGCTGCACGAAGTTGCCTGAACGCTATAGGTGTATCCAGGAACAATCGTCGTGAGAGTGAAAACACAGCCGGTAGATGTGCCCGCGTTTGTAATCAGGTTCGAACCAAAACCGTTCACGTGCTCGCTGAATTGAATTGCGAAGGTGCTGTTTGCCTTGGTTGGGCTCGGTGGGTTTGAACCCCACGAAACCTGAGGGGCTACGTAGTCGAGAGTTCTAGAAATTGTTGCGGTGTCGGTTGATGGGCCTGCGTTGCTTGCTTGGTCTAGAACAGAGCCAGCAAGCAACTTGATTGCAACCGTGCTGCCAGAGGTGCAACCGGTTAACGTCACGGTGAAGGTGATGTTGTTGGCAGTGGTGATAGTTGGGGTCGCAGAGCAGCCGGTTAGTGCCAAGTCAGCAGCAACCAGGCCAGAGACAGCTTCGCTAAAGGTCAGCGTATAAGTCAATGTGGTCGCGTTAGTTAGTGCTGCCTGGCTGTTAGACCAGGTAGCCACGGTAGGTGCGGTTGCGTCGATGATGGTTGCCGCCTGAACAGGGCTAGCTGGGCCAATATTGCCTGCCACATCGGTGCCAGCATTTTGAGCAAGAGTGACAGTTGCAGTTACGCCATCGTTGCAGCCGGTGACGTCGAAGTCATAAACGGTTGAGCTAGTTGCAACGAAGTTGATGATTGAACAACCTGCGCCCGCGATCGAAAGCTTGCCAACTGCCATCGATGTAACTGCTTCGCTGAAAGTGACGGTGTAGTGAATGTTTGAAATCGAAGTTGTGAATGCACCTGGCTTTGTTGTGAACGAAGCAGTCGGTGCAGTTGTGTCAACGGTGATCGTGCGAGTTGAAGTCACGCTTGCAGCAAAGTTATTGCCAAGGTCTTTGATTGCGCTTGCATTCAACTGAATCGAACCGCTTGTGCCGTTGGTGCAGTTCGCGAGAGTGATTGTGTAGTTCAATCCCGAAGTATTTGTAAGTGCCTTAGTTGCACAAACAAGGTTTCCGGTGAGAGTGAAGTTGCTCGCCGCGATTGAGGTTACTGATTCACTAAGTGAGAAGCCGAATGTTGCACCGCTAGCGTTGCTGGTCACGTTCAGGTACGAGTTTGCTTCGTTTGACCAAGTCAATACCGGCGCGATGTTGTCTGCAATTGTGACGCTTGTTGAAGCAGAGGCGGTTGCCATAGTTCCGCTGATTCCGTTTTGGCCCAAGTAAGCAAACGTGCCGGCTTTGCTAAGTGTTACTGACGCTGTGGTTCCGCCGGCGACGTTGCTCGTCACCGTAATTGTGCAAACGGTGTTTGAAGTCTGGGCGATCGAGATGCCTGTGATGTTCGCGCTGAAGGTGAAGTCTTCGCCAGCAACTGCACTGATCGTCGAGCAGTCGATTCCGACAGCAGACGAGGTGATTGTGAATGTGTTGGTGTTAGTGCTGCCGGTTGCCGAGCTGGCAGCCAGGGTCGCAGTTGGCGCGGTAGCGTCGACACCCATGGTCGCGCTCACCTTTAGCAAAGTGGTGGCTGGGTCGCCGTTCGCGGTCGAACCATATTCCACGACGTTGCCAGAATTGTAGTAAGAGCCACTTTGACTAGAAACCAGGTCATCCCAGGTGCCGGCTGTTGTCATAAAGACATAGTTGGCTGAGTTATTAGGCTCGCCAGACCACCAGTTGACATACATGCCGTTAGCCGCAGTTGCACCAGACGAGAATTGGGTGCCGTTTTCAGGCCCAGCTGCCCACTTCCAGTTGTTGCTAGACGCAGTGACCTGGGTTGCGCCAAGCCAGGTACCAAGGTTTCCAGACAGCGCATAAACAAATGCGTTTTCGGCAGCGCTCGTGATTGTGGTGAGGTATCCCTGCATGCCTTTATAGGTGTAGCCAGCTGCAGTCGAGATTGCCGAATCTCCCGTTGAAATGGTTCCGCTAACCCACTGGTAAAAGTGCATGTTGTCGTAGTTGTAGCCGACGGTTGGCTTCAAGTGGAATTCAACAGTGCGCGCTGTTCCAGCGGTGCTAGTTGTGAATTTAACCGCACGGATGGCCGCTTGCCATTGCGCGAGCGTTGGTTGTGCACCGCTATATGTAAGCGTCAAAACCTGTGATGTTGAAGACGCAGTCTGGATCGTTCCAAAATTTGTGGAGTTGTTGTTTGTGAACGATAGTGAGTCACCGGCCTGAGCTGCACCAGTTATCGAAATCTTCAACCCCGCGAGCGCGCTTGAACCTCGATCAATAAGTGTCGCGTTTGGCGCAAGCGTAATTGTTCCGCCACCGTAGGTGTTTAGCCCGCCGGTGATGATCGAAGGCTGAAGCGTGAGACTTCGCGAAATTGTTGAAGATGCAACGACGTTATTGTTTGCATAGTCAGTGACGTTTCCGGCAGCGACCTGAACGTTTAGCGCGCCGTCGATTGCACTGACGTTATCGATATTGAAAACGTATGGACCGACACCAGAACCGCTGACCAAAGTTTTCGTCCAGGTGCCTGCTGTGCCCGAAGCACCAGAAAGTGTGATCGAACTTGTAGTTACGGCCAGCGGGGTCTCGCTAAATGTCACAGACACCGATTGAGCGGTTTGAACATTTGAACCAGAGGCAAAACTTATCGCTGTAACAGTCGGAGCGATTGTGTCGATAGTCGTCGTGTTTGCCTGCGAACCGATTCCAACGTTGCTGTTTCCGTCAACCACACCTGCCGCGTTGACGGTGGCTATTACGGTGCCCTCGACTGCACTCGGGTTCGACAGTGTGAAAGTGTAGGGGCCAGCGCCTGAGCCAGATATGGCTGATTTAGTCCAGCTTCCGGCGCCACCGCTGGTGCCACTAAGGGTGATGTCTTCGGGGCCGAAGCCTGTTACTGGCAGCGAGAAGCTAAGTGAGTAGTTGATTGATCGACCGCTGATGTAGCCGTTGTTTCCAGAAGTTGCGTTTACCGCGTTGGTCGCGGTGTAAGACGAAATGGTTGCACCGGCAAGGTAGGTGATTTGAATCTGACCGTTGCCGGTGTTATTCGAAGTTAGATAACTTGCGGCAGAAACTTTAGTTGAGTCGTACCAAGATGAACCTCCGGTTCCACCGAGCACGCCAACGCCACCACCGTAGTAACCACCACCACCACCACCCGCAGGACAGTAGCCACCACATGGGCCGGTTGATGATGGAGATGAACCAACTCCTAGCGTGCTCGAAGGACCAGAAGTTGTATAACTTGGGTCAGGTGGAGTAGGGCCCGTTTGAGTTGCCCCCACGGCACCATAACCGCATACAGAAATACTTGGCGAGTTTGGGTTTCCAGCTGCACCACCATAGCAACCATTCGAGTATGACGACGCACCTCCACCTCCACCCGCTACAGCAATGCGAGACGAGAAATTTCCAACGGTTGTGCGAATGTCGGAACCACCGCCACCGCCAGCGCTATAGGTGGAACTCCAAAAACCTCCGGTTCCACCACCGTTGAAGCCCGCAGCTCCATTAGTTTGTGATCCCTGACCACCGACATACACGTAGAGAGAAGTTCCTGGCGTAGTCGACATTGTTCCAGTCAAAACTGCACCTGCTCCACCAGCACCTGATGGAGTTGATCCACCTTGCGCGCCTCTTAGTGTGATCGTTGCCGAAGTCACACCTGACGGAACTGTCCAAGTTTGGTAAGCACCTGAGTATGCAAAAGTTGCGGTGCAGTTCGGTGATGAATATGTATACGTGATGTAAGTCGAGTCAGCCGGACATTGCGCAGCTGCGGCATCTGCAGGTGGTGATGGTGTGATCGCACCAAAAGAAACCATCGCGAGGGTAAGCGTGGCGACAAGCAACGCGCTTGACCAAGCACGGCTTTTCTCTTTGACCAGCGCAACAAAACGCTGGGGTCGCTGCCACAACCTCATAGAGACAAAAATACCGTCAGCCAATTGGGCTGTCTAGGCAAATAGGTGGCTAGCCGTATGCCTAAGGTTTAGGCGTGGCGCTTGGACTTGCCGCTGGTTTTTGGGTCAAAACGGTCTTGCCCTCAGGCCCGGCCGGCTGTAGCTCGACCCAGGTGTTGCCCGGGGCCAACAAAACCTTCGCGCCTGACGCATCGGTGAGCACAATCGGTGACTGGCGGTCGGTCTTTGACCAGGTGGCGTTCATGCACTTGCCGGCTGAGCACACCTGAGCCTGGCCCGTGCCGATCACGTTGTCTTTAGGCACGTTGCCATACTTGTGGTCTTTGTACGAGCGATCGACGGTCACGGTCATAATCACGACGTTCACGGTGTGCAACTGGCTGCCATCGGCGGCATCCGTGTGAATTTTGCCGTCTTGGGTGCGCAAAAACTGGGTCGAATCAGCATTTGGCGCCCACTGGGCAAGTGCCGCCGGAAAATATACCTTTATATCACTCACGGATGTTCCGGCAATGGCCGCACTCGACTCGGCTAGTGACCCGGCAAACTCGAACTGCACCGACGGGGCCACGATTTCGGGGTGGTTGGTTGCCAACTTGGCGACATCAACGATCACGTTGTGCGGGGCGATGCGGTCTTTGGTGCGGCTAAAGGTGCCCTGCCCCTGCTCACTGGTCTCGCTGGCATTGAAAACGTTGGTCGCCTTCATCATGTTCATGAACACGGTTTGACCGCCCGAATAGCAGACGATGCCGCCGAACGGGCTCAAAATGTCTGGATCCATGGGGCGAATCGAGCGAACCGGGCCAACCGCGTTGGGCTGGTCACTGTGCCAGATGGCAACGAAGCGGGTTAGGCCACCCTCGACCATCTCGTCGAAGACAATATCAGTGCGGTTGAGACCAAGCTGGGGGCGGGCTGCATCGCTGTTGTCGATTTTGCAGGCCACAGATGGGCGACTGAGATACCCCGCTTCGATGCTGCCTTCGGCGAATTGCACGCCGGTTAAAGGTGCGGTGACGAATTTTGGCGTCGGGGTGGGTTCTGCAGTTGGGGTAGCCTGCGGGCTACACGCCGCTAGTGCGATTGCCATCGCTGCTAAAGAAGTGACCTTGAAAACTCTGTTTGCTCGTGCCGGCCTAGTCATGTGGTCATTCTATGGCTCGGGTGAAGCTCCCGAGCACCTGTGGCTAACCGCAGGTTTATCTTCACTTTTGCGAACTAATGCCTAAGGTTAATGAGGGAACCATTCGCAAAACCGAAAGAATTCGATGTTTAAGAAAATCACAGCAACTATTTCTGCGCTCGCTCTAGCCATGGCCGCTCTGGTCTTCATGCCGGCAACTGCAGCGAACGCAGCAATCACCGTCGACATGACGGGCAAGACTTTGTTTTTCGACCAAGCAGCTCAAACAGTAAACACTTATTCTTCTGGGCAATCTGGTGGTTTTGCGAATGACATCACTGTCTACCGAAACGCTGCCTCAGCTGCGGTAACCGGTTCTGTCGGAATCGATGCGGTAATCACCGTTGATCGTTCACTTGTGAAAACCGGAACCGGAACCGGCGGATACGTCTATGTTCTTGATGCAGCATCTTCTGCTGTTGGTGCGCCTCCGGCCGGAAGCACGTCTCCAACTGCAGCACAGCTTTTGCAAACAGACGTTACTCCAGCAGCTGCAAACGGTTACATCACACTCAAGTTTCAGTTTTACGAAGCGGGAACCTACACCGGTTACGGAACAGGTAACTTGCTCACTCTGACCAACGTCTCGGTGAACTCTTATGACCTCGACTACGTTTCAGGAAAACAGTTCACACAGTTCAAAGGTTTTCAGTCATACACCTACTCATCAAACACCACGCTTGTAACCAGCAACGCTGCTGGCGGTTGGGTGCAGTTCACTGACAACACCGGTGCAACTAACTATGCAGACGGCACAGGCTCTTATACCAAGGGCCGCGTGATGGTTAAGTATGACCAACTAACAGAGCTTTCAATTCGTCACGGTGTTAACGCTTCAACAGGTGGAAAGTTTGCCCTTGACTTCGGTCCAGGTTATGCCTGGAAAGATGGAGCGGTTCAAACCACCTCAAACTACTCAAACCCAAACAACAACCCACCAACTTCGGCGAACAACTCGATTTACTATTCAGCTAACACTCCTTGGATTTTCAACTTCGACAACTTCGTCTACGCTGACCCAGAGAACAACGCTTTCACCTCTGTGAAGATTGTCACTCTGCCAGCTTCTGGATCACTTCAGTTGCTTGTTGGGTCGACCTGGACCAACGTTGCCGCAAATGCTGTAATTCCGGTTTCAGCCCTATCGCTTGGTCAGCTGCGTTATAGCGGCACCATCGACAGCAGCTTCACTTTTAAGGTGAACGATGGCACCTCAGATAGCACCTCGGCATACACAATGAGCCTGGTTGCAGCAAGCACTGCGCAGACTATCAACTTTGCCAACCCAGGCACGAAGCAGGTTTCGGCAACGGCATTCGCTTCGGGAGCAACCGCAACCTCTGGCCTGACTGTAACTTTGGTTTCATTGACTCCTGGAACCTGTTCGGTTAGCGGTTTGAACATCACCGCGCTGGCAAACGGATTCTGCACGATTGTTGCAACTCAAGCTGGTAACGCAACCTATTCAGAAGCCCCTGCTGTTACTCAGACTTTCACGATTTCAAGCCTGACTGCACAGACAATCACATTTGCAAACCCAGCGACGCAGGCACTAAATGTGCCTCTAACGATTAATCCGACAGCGAGTTCGACGCTTGCAGTTACCGTGATTTCGCTGACGCCATCGGTTTGTACGATCAATGCCGGCCCACCTATGTATGTGAGCCACATTGCTACAGGTACTTGCCAGTTGTATGCAACTCAAGCGGGTGGCGGATCATATGCGCCTGCAGCTCCAGTGACAGTTACATACCTCGTGAACACCGGATCACTTACTGCACAGACCCTTACTTTTGCTCAGCCTGCTAACCAAACCTTGGCATCGAACACTGTCACAGTTTCTGCGACTTCGAGCGCGAGCCTAGCGGTTACATTCACAAGTTCGACAACATCGGTTTGCACCGTTAGTGGCACAACCGTGTCATTCGTGTCTGCGGGTCTTTGCACAATTACTGCAAACCAAGCCGGAAACTCAACTTATGCATCAGCATCGCTAAGCCGCAGTTTCTACATTCTGACCATTACCACCAGCTCACTTGCAAACGGTGAGGTAGGCACTGCTTATAGCCAGACCGTTGCCGAGTTCGGTGGCTCTACTGGCACTGACCTATGGTCAGTCAGCCCTGCATTGCCTAACGGTCTTTCGCTAAACACGGCAACTGGTGTTATCAGCGGAACCCCGACGGCAGCACAATCTGCTACCAGCTACACCTTCACCGTTGTAAACGGTGGAATCACAGCGACGAAGAGCCTAAGCATCACCATTGCTGCCGCACCTGTGCAGTCGCTGTCTGCCCAGACAATCACGTTTAATGCCTTGCCAAACGTGTCTCTGAGCAACGGTGCTATCACCTTGGGTGCTACCGCAAGCTCTGGTCTCACAGTTAGTTACACATCAAACACCCCAAGCGTTTGCACCGTTGCCAACGGTGTAATCACGCTTCTAACTGACGGTTATTGTGAGATTGAAGCAAACCAGGTTGGCAACTCAACCTACAGCGCTGCAGTTCCGGCGACCCAGGGCTTCTACATCTACAAGATCACGAACCTGAGCATCACCACTGGTTCGGCTGGTTCGCCTTACAGCGAGCAGCTAAACCTCGCTGGTCAGCAGGGTTCTGGAACCTGGAGCGCAACGAATTTGCCTGCCGGTTTCTGGATCGACCCAAACACCGGTGTTCTTTCGGGTAACCCGTCGACCACGATTAGCCAGCCAATCACCATCACGTACACTCAGGGATCGGCTACATTCACAGCGCCATACTTGCTAACCATCAACGCTGCAGGCGCGCCACCGAGCGTTAGCAAGCCAAAGCCAACGATTACTCCGGTAAACGGCTCTGGCCAGTTGAACACTCCAGTCACCCTGACACCAAAGGTCACTCCTGTGTTCCCTTACAACCCGGGTCTGTGTCTAATTGATCCTGTTTCAAAGGGTTGCAAGCCAGTCGTATTTATCAAGGGTCAGGGCACTTGGACTCTGAACGAAAACGGTTCGGTCACCTTCACCCCTCTTGAGGGATGGTCAGGAACATCTACCATCGTTCTTCACGCTTGGGACAGCGACGGCCAAACTGACGACGAGCCTTTGAGCGTCACGATTGCTCGTGGTGCCGGAACCGCCCGCCCACCAGTAAGCATCTCGATTCCTGGATTCGCACCAGGTTCACCGGTGCTAACCACTTCGATCAAAAACGCCATCAGGGCATTCTTGAACAAGTACAACGATTACAAGAAGGTGCAGTGCACCGGTGTGACCATGGGGCCAACCGTATTGAAGGTTGACTATGCACTTTCAATGAACCGTGCAAGCAACTCGTGTGCCTTCGCAGTTAGCTACATGCGCAAACTAGTTCAGTTGCCAAACACTAACCTGCAAGAGACCGCACTTGGAGCGAACATTCGTCGAGTCATCATTACGCTGACCGACTAAAAGCATTGCAAAAGAAAATCCCCCGGCCAACTGGCCGGGGGATTTTTTCTTCAACAAGGCAGAGAATCAAATTTCTTATGGTGTTACAACCGGTGCTTGAGTTGGGCGAACCGGCTTGGTTGGAACGGTTGGCTTCACAGGCTTCACTGGTGCAACACCAAGAGCTGTAATCGCTGCGTCGCGAGTTGCAGTGGCTGAGGTTACCGCTGCGCGAAGTGCGGTTCTTGCCGCTGCCTTCTGCTCATCGGTGGTTGCGGCTGCAATCGCTGCTGCATAGGTGGTCTTAGCTGCAGTAACCGCAGTCTTGAATGCTTCGTTCACAACTTTCTTTGCACCCATGTATGCGGTGTTAGCAGTCTTGAAAGTGTCCATCGCAGCTTGGAATGCTGTTCGGTCAGTCTTGAACTTTGCCATCGCCAACTTGTACGCATCCATGGCTACACGGAATGCCTTCTTGGCTGGGTCTTGAGTCTTCACAACCGGTGCGGTCGGTGAAGGCTGAGGTGCTGTCTCAGCTGCCATTGCAATTGAGCTTGAACCGAAAATAAGAGATGCCGCTAGAGCAACTGTGGTCAACTTCTTTACTGACATTTTTCATCCTGTCTTGAGATCGGTTGATCTCGATAAAAGAAGATTGCCAGAGCAGTTCTTAGAAAAGTCTTAGAAAACCTTTCGCAGAAGGTTAGAACATTCGGTGCTGCCTAGACTCAGAACAGGAGGCAATTCATGGTCAAAGCAACGATTCTCGTGGTCGACGATGAGCCTGCCGTTCGCGACATGCTCGCCGATGCCTTGCGAATGCAGGGTTATTCGGTTGAGGTCGCCGTAGATGGGCACTCTGCGCTTCGCCAGATTCACGATGGTCAGTTCGACCTAATCGTCAGCGACGTGAACATGCCAAAGGTTTCTGGGTTCGAAATGCTTGAGCGCATGCGAGCGACTGGCAACGGGACTCCGGTGATCTTGCTAACCGCTCGCGGCGACCGGGCCGATGTTGCAGTGGGTTTTCGCGCCGGTGCCGACGACTACGTCACTAAACCTTTTGGCCTCGAAGAAATGCTCTTGCGAGTTGCCGCGCGACTCAAACACCTCAACAGCAGCAATGGTGAGATTCTAGAAATTGGCCCGATTCGACTCGACGAAGATCTGCACCAGGTCACTCGCGAGGGGGAGTTGATTGAACTATCGCCAACCGAATTCAAACTGCTTCAAGAGTTGATGCTGCGCAGTCCGAAAGTTGCAACCAAGGGTTCGCTGCTCGATTCAGTTTGGGCAATCAACTGGAGCACAGACGTAACAGTGCTCGACACATACATTTCTTATCTGCGCAAGAAATTGCACACCGACACCTGGCAGGGAATAAAAACCGTTCGCGGAATCGGTTTTCAGATTGAAGGCACTAAGTGAAACTGCTAACCAAGATTTCTCTAAGTGCGATTGTCGTAATTGCGCTTGCCATGATTGGCGGCGGCTATTCGTTGATTGAGCTCAACTTCAAGAACGAGTTGCAACGCACCGCGAGCTATCTCGACATCGCGGCGAAACGAATCGATGCGAGCAATAACTCGCTTAGCTCGGCCCTCGTGGTCGCAGACGAAACAGACACTCCCCTGACCATCGCATTCTTAGACATGGATGGCAACCTCACAACAATCGTCGAGAGTTCAGTGCAGCTAGACGTTGCCCCGTCTGCCGAAACGATTGCCGCTGCAAAGGTCGAAGCGGTTTTGGTCGATGCCAAGAACGAGTATCAACTTCGCACGGTTGAGTTGAGCGAAAACGAGTTCATGCTCATCGCCACCTCGACCCAAACCGCGCACCACACTCGTGATGGCAACCTGCTGACTCTGGCCCTCGTCTCGATTTTCACAATCGTGATAGCCGGCGGCGCGGTGACGATTTTGATTCGCCGTGACCTCAAATCGGTTATCGCAACCCTGGCCGGCAGTGCCAGCCAAGAGCGCGAGACCCGCGAGAGCATGCAGACATTCATGGGCGATGCCTCGCACGAACTGCGCACCCCGCTTACTGTAATCAAGGGTTATGCCGAGCTGCTGGCTGCATCTGGCGCAAAGACCAGCGCCGACCAACGTGAAAAGGCATACGCCCGCATTGTTGAGCAGGTCAACCGCATGGATGACACCATCACCAGCCTGCTTCAACTAGCCGAAGTTGGCTCGATTTCGAGCAACAGCTATGAAGCCATCGAGCTCAAAACTCTGGTGGCAGCCGCCGTCGATGACCTTCAGGCATTGAGCCCTAAGCGCAAGATCGAGGCCATCCTGGCTGACCTGGAGGTTCTGGGGTCTGCGGAGTTGCTCAGCCGCCTGCTCAATAACGCGATTGGCAACATCAACCGCCACACAGACAAGACCGACAGGGTGCGAGTTTCGCTTGCCAGTGAGCGCAAAAATGCGGTTCTGACAATCGAAGACGGCGGACCTGGGCTGCCAGAAGAGGCCTATTCGAGAGGAATCCAAGGATTCAGGCGCTTCGATGAATCGCGCAGCCGCGAGACCGGCGGAACCGGCCTCGGCATGACCATCATGAACTCAATCGTTCAGGCCCACAGTGGCGAAATGACGATTGCCAAGAGCGAGCTCGGTGGCCTAAAACTCGAAATCAAGCTGCCCTTAAACTAAAGGCATGGCTAAGACCGCAACTTTCGAATCACTTCCCCGTGAGATTCGCACGGCGCTCTATCGAATTGACGAGCCGGAGCGATTCTCGATTCAGCGCAATCGCTTTGAAGCCATCACGATCGTAAACACCCACCTATCGCGCGTTTACAAATTCGTTCGCAAGAACAAGAAGCTCGTCACTTTGCTCGACAAAGAAATCGACAACCTGATTTTGCTTCGCAACAAAAAAGTTGCGGCACCTGCAGTTTTGAACCGACAACCGCTAAAGCAATATGACATGGTCACCTATGCCTTTGTTGAAGGTGAAATCCTGCCGGGCAACCTATTGCCGAAGCACACCAAGTTGCTCGCAGAGACTCAGCGCAAACTTCACCTAAGTTTTGAGCGAGACGGTCGAAGCAAGCTTGCAGACCTAAACGCCGCTCGCGCACTCAAGCCAATCTTCGCTAAAGCGAATGCGAGCGAGTTTGCGCCCGAGCTAATCAAATTTGCGCGTTCAATTGCTAAAGAACTAAAGGCACACGAGCTTTCGCGCGAAGACATCACCTTTGTGCACGGCGATGCGCATTTTTGGAACGTGGTCTATCAGCAAGAGCGCGCGGTTCTAATTGATTGGGCCGAAGCCGGCTGGGCATCAAAGTATTACGACATCGGTGTGACCATCGAGGCGATCTTGCTCGAAAAGAAAGCCATGCAGCGCGAACTCATTCGTGCCTACCTAGACGAATATTTCGAGCTCGACAAACTAAACAAGCGCGACATCAAGCTCATCGAGCTTCACGTGAAGCTTCGCTTTCTCGAGGGCATGACCTGGCACCTAACTGAATCGAAAGAAGATCAGCTGCTCAACAAGGTCAAGAACGCCAAGTTCGTCGAAGACATGTGGCGCAAAGCCGTGCGCTTCGACCTCGCCGCTGCCATCAAGTAAACGCCGCGAGCGCGGCATCCGTGCATAAAGTCGCGCATAGAAAAAGGGCCCGGCATTTCTGCCGAGCCCTTCTCGTTTAGCTAATTAGCTGCGGTTTCCTAGACCCTTTGAAACGATTACTAGCAAACCGGTTACAACGGTTCCGATAGCAATTGCCAATAGGTAGGTGAATGCGCCTGCGCCCATCAGTGGAACAACGAAGATTCCGCCGTGAGGAGCCTGAAGCTGGTTGCCGAACATAGCAACTAGTCCACCAGTCAAACCAGAACCGATCATGATTGAAGGAATCACGCGGATTGGGTCAGCAGCTGCGAAAGGAATCGCACCTTCTGAGATGAATGATGCACCTAGTAGCCAAGCAGCCTTACCGTTTTCGATTTCTGACTCGCTGAACAACTTAGGGCGAAGTGCAGTTGCAAGAGCGATTCCTAGAGGAGGAGTCATACCTGCAGCCATAACCATAGCCATAACAGCCCACTGAGGTGCGCTGGTAGCGGTGGTTGCAACAGCGGTTAGACCAGTTGCAGCGAAGGTGTAAGCAACCTTGTTAACTGGGCCACCCATGTCGAATGCCATCATGAGGCCAAGGATGATTCCTAGAACGATCAAGCTGCCGCCGCTTAGGCCACCAAGCCATGAGGTTAGACCAGTTACAAGTGCGCCAACTGGAGCCTTTAGAACTAGAACCATTGCGAAACCAGTAACCAATGAAGCCAAGAGAGGAATGATTACTACTGGCATCAATGGACGGATCCATGATGGAACCTTCCAGCGGCTGATCCATAGTGAGATGAAACCAGCAAGAAGACCACCGAGGATTGCTCCAAGGAATCCGGTGCCGGTGCCTAGTGGGTTGCCGTCGAGGCCTGATGCAAGTGCACCAGCTACGAAACCAGGTGCAAGACCTGGACGGTCAGCAATTGCATAAGCGATGTACGCAGCCAACACTGGCACGAACAAAGCAAACAATGCCTTACCAATGAACATCACGAGGAATGCCCAGTTGCCAAGCTCCAGTAGGTTCAATGAACCGTCAGCTGGAACCTTCATAAGAGTGGTGTCCCACGCCATGTGGGTCTCGCCACCGGTTGCTGCCTTAGCTAGCAAGAATGCTAGAGCGATCAAAATACCGCCGGCTGCAACGAATGGAATCATGTAAGAAACACCAGTCATAAGCCACTGGCGAATCTTGGTACCTGTACCTGCCACTTGTTTCTCCTTAGTTAGTTATTGCAATTTGTGAATCAACCAAAAGCAACGCGTTCGCTTTCGGGTTGTTACTTATTACCAAAGAGGTTTGCAAAGAAACCTCCCTTTTTCTCGCCCGCTGGCTTCTCTGCCTTCGGGGTTTCATCTTTCTTGGGCGCAGCTGACTTGCCGTCGCCAACCAGGGCGGCGCTTCCGTCTGCTGCTGCTTCAAGTACTCCCGTAATTAGGTCGGCTGCGCCTTTCATAGCTTTCGCAACTCCAACCTGAACATACGGCTTGCCGTTGAATCGAGCTCGGTCTTTCACTTCGAGATCGACGGCGAAGATTACTGCGTCTGCTGAATCAATCACGTCTTGCTTGATTGGGTTTGATCCGGCAGAGCCTTGGGTCTCGACGATTACTTCGTGACCAAGTTTTTTGCCAGCCTGCTCTAGAGCTTCGGCTGCCATGTATGTGTGTGCAATTCCAGTAATGCAGCTAGTGACTGCAACGATCTTTGCCATTTATTTCTGTACCTCTCTGGTTACGATTTCAGCGATTGCTGAAGGGTCTTTTTCTGCACGCAGTGCGTCGCAGAAATCTTCGTGCATTACTTTGCGCGCTAGTGATCCAAGAATTTCGAGGTGTGCGCTTTCACCAGATGCTGGTGCAGCGATTAGAAAGATCAAAGTTGATGGGCCGTCGTCAGCACCGAAATCGATTCCAGTTTTTGACGTTGCAACGGCAACCGAAGGAGTTGTAACCAAATCGCTTTGTGCGTGAGGAATAGCAATTCCGCCTTCAATGCCTGTCGGAAAGTGCTCTTCGCGTTTTGCAACCGCTTGCAAATATCCGTCGATGTCTGTGACTCGCCCGGCAGCTACAAGACGCTCCGCGAGCATGCGAGTTGCTTCTTCTTTGGTGGTTGCATCGATATCTACGATGACGATTTCGGTGGTCGTGATTGGCTGACTCAAGAGATGACTCCTTCTGACTACAGGTTCATTTCTGCGCCCTCACGGGTGAACCGCCGTTGGTTATCGAAAAGAATACTGACCGTGTGGGGCTATCCGCAGTTCATTTGGCTAAATCCTTGCCACTTTTTTTGCCTTTTTTTGTGGGATTTCTACAAACCGCTCGATTGGCGGGGCTGGCGGTTTTAATGGCAAACTTGTGCCTACAAACGCCCGCAATCTTCGAAAGACTCTCAAAATGGCCCTTTTCACCCACGAAGTCACCGTTCTAGACCCAATTGGCCTGCACGCCCGCCCAGCCGGCCAGATCGTGAAGCTAGTAAAAGAGTCAGAACTAGACGTGCAGATTGGCCGCCCTGGCGAGGAATTTGCCAAGGCCAACTCGGCCCTTCGCCTAATGGCCCTAAAGATCAAGACCGGCGAGACCCTAACCCTCACCGTTGAGGCCGATTCTGAGGCCACCGCCGGCGAGATTGCCGCGCAAATTCAAGAATTTCTAAAGGGCTAGGCACTTAGCGTGGCTTCTTCTAACGGCACCCTGGCTCAGGGCTCGGTTCTAAAGGGTCTTGGCGTTGGCCTAAACGCCGTAGTTGCCGAGGTTTTTCGAGTTGCCCCGATGCAAGCGCTGCCAGCCAGAGCCAAATCGACCAAGTCTGTTGACGAAGAGCGCGAAAGCCTTCGCAGTGCCATCGGTGCGGTTGGTGCTCACCTAGATGCCCTCGGTGCCAAGGTTGGTTCGACCTCTGCCGAAATCTTTGACGCACTCAAGTTTTTGCTTGAAGACGACGAGCTGTTCGAAGTTGCCGAAGGTCACCTTGCCGAGGGCTGGACTGCCGCTGCTGCCTATGGCATGGCTGTCGATGAATTTGCCGAACTGCTCGGTGGCGACCCAGACTTCGACGAACGCGTGAAAGACCTTCAAGATTTGTCGAAGCGCGTTCAGGCAGAGATTGCCGGCATCAAAGTAAATCTCGAATTGCCTATCGAGGGTTCATACGTAATTGTTGGCGAAGACTTTTCACCGGCAGACACCGCTCAGTTCACTCCTGCAGTTGTTGGTGTAATCACGATCAGTGGTGGCCCGACATCACACACCGCAATCATTTGTCGTTCGCGTTCGATTGCTGCCGTTGTTTCTTGTGCAGATGCTGTTGATCTCGTTGACGGCGATGTTGTTTTGGTTGACCCGGTTGGAGACCGCGTTGTTGTCGGTGGCGAAATAAGCAGTGCAACTCAGGCAATCACTTTTATCGAAACCGGTCGCGAACCAATCATTCCGGTTCGTTCAAACATCGGTTCACTCGAAGATGCAAACAAGGCAAGTGCTGCTAACGCGAATGGCGTTGGTCTGTTTAGAACCGAGCTGTTGTATTTGAGCGCAACCTCACAGCCAGACGTTGCATCGCAGAGCGCTTCTTATGCCGAGATTCTTACTGCCGCGCCAGAAGGCCCAATCGTCGTGCGCACTATCGATGCCGGCAGTGACAAGCCAGTGCCGTTCTTGCACATGCCTCACGAAGAGAACCCTTCACTCGGAGTTCGCGGTTTCAGACTGATTCGCGAGCACCGCAGCTTTATTGAAGACCAGTTGCACTCAATCGAAATCGCTCGCGCACACACCAACCGCGAGGTTTGGGTAATGGCACCGATGATTGCAACCGCAGGCGAGGCCCGCGAGTTTGCAGACCTCGCTCGCTCAATCGGCAAGTTCAAAGTTGGCATCATGGTCGAGACACCATCAATCGTCACTCAGATTGCAGACCTCAAGGGCCAGATTGATTTCTTGAGTGTTGGCACAAACGACCTCTCGCAATATCTCTTTGCAGCAGATCGCATGAACCCTGCACTCGGATTGCTGCTGAACCCATGGCAGCCAGCACTCATTCGCACGCTCGCTCGAATTGCAAGCGAAGCCGAAGCTGCTGGCATTTCATCTGGTGTTTGCGGCGAGAGCGCGAGCGACCCTGCGTTCGCAGTTGTGCTCGCAGGTCTCGGCTTCAAGTCTGTCTCGGCATCGGCATCGCAAGTAGGTGCGGTTCGCTCAGCGCTTTCGGCGACATCCGTGAATGATGCCAAGCGCATCGCCGCCGGTGCACTCGAGTTCAGCACAGCCGAAGAAGCGAAGGCTTTCGTCACTGCAGAACTCTCGAATTTGAACTAATGGACTCGAAGAAGCGCACGCTGAGCAAAACCATCAGTTGGTATGTCTTTCACAACTGCATGATGTTCACCATCACTTACCTGCTCACAAAGAGTTGGGAGCTCGGGCTGACCATCGCCCTGCTGCAGACCCTCGGCGAGGCAGTGCTCTATTACATTCACGAACGCATCTGGCTGCGAATTAAGCCAAAGAAGTCGGGAATTTAGTCTGACCGAATCGGTTCTATTGAGCATGAGCATTCGCAAAATTGAACTGACCCTGATCGACGGAACCAAAACCACCTTTGGCGCACTCGGTAAAGGCCCGGTGCTGGTGGTCAACGTAGCCTCGCGCTGCGGGCTAACCCCCCAGTATGAAGCGCTCGAAGCGCTGCAGAAGAAGTATGGCCCTAAGGGTTTCACTGTGGTTGGCATGCCTAGCGATCAGTTCAAGCAAGAGTTGGGCAGCAACGAAGAAGTAGCCGAGTATTGCTCAACTACCTGGGGAGTCACCTTTGCGATGACCGAAATGGTCAAGGTAAACGGTCGCAACCGTCACCCGCTCTACAAAGACTTGGTCAAAACTAAGGACCACATGGGTCTTGCCGGGCCGGTCATGTGGAACTTCGAAAAGTTCTTGGTTCACAAAGACGGCTCAATCGAGCGCTTTCGCCCACAAACTAAGCCAGATGACCCAAAGGTCATCGCTGCAATCGAGGCAGCTCTTTAATTACTTCAGGCCGTTTTCGGCTCTGAACACGTGCACGATTGCGTTTGCGTGACCGTGGCCCATTTCATGCTCGGTCTTTAGCACTGCAACCATCTCCATGTGGGTCTTGGTCTTGTGCTTCTTCAAGATGTTCATCCAGAAATCAATCGGCTTGCCATACTTCTTTTCGATTGACGGAAAGTAACTCTTCGGGCCCTGAACTTTTTCTGCCATTAGTTGACCTATCTTTTGATTGCCTCAAGCAACGCGTCGACGTCTGCTTCGGTGGTGTCCCATGAGCACATTAGGCGCACCTGATTGATGGTGTGATTCCAAACATAAAACGGAAACTCATCTTGAAGTTTTTCATAAACGCCGGCAGGCAAAATCGGAAACACCGCGTTTGCCTCTGTCGGGTTTGGCAGCGCGAGACCAAGAGCACGGATGCCCGCATCGAGTCGACGAGCCATGCCGTTTGCGTGATTGCCATTTGCAATCGCGAGTTTTGAACCATCGCGCAGAAGCGCAATCAACTGCGCGCTAACGAAACGCATCTTGCTCGGCAACTGCATCGAAGTCTTTCGCAAGAAAGCGATTTGATTGTCGAGTTCTTGGTTGAGCACGATCACGGCCTCGGCGGCGAGTGCACCAATCTTTGTTCCGCCGAACGAAACCAGGTCAACACCGACATCGGTTGTGAACTGCTTGAAGTTTGCGCCAAGTGCCGCGGCTGCGTTTGACAAGCGGGCGCCATCCATATGCAAAAAGAGCCCGTGCTTGTGAGCGGTTTCGGCAATCGCGCGAATTTCGTCGATCGAATAGAGCGTGCCCATTTCGGTGGTCTGGGTAATCGAGACCACTGCCTGCTGAGCTCGGTGCACGAAGTCGAAGTCGAAGCACTGTGTCTCGATGAGTTCTGGGGTTAGTTTGCCGTCTGGGGTTTCGACCGTCCAGAGTTTTAGCCCGGCCATCTTCTCTGGCGCGCCGCCCTCGTCTGTGTTGATGTGCGCGGTGGCCGCGCAGATGACGGCCTCCCAGCGGCGAGTGGCTGCCGAGAGCGAAACGACGTTTGCGCCGGTTCCGTTGAAGACCGGGTAGACCGTTGCGTGCTCGCCGAACTCTTGCTTGATGACGCGAAGCAGCTCGTCGGTTACGGCGTCTGCGCCATAGGCACGCTCGTGGCCATCGTTGACAGAGGCCATTGCCTCAAAAATCTGTGGGTGCACACCCGCGTAGTTATCACTTGCGAAGCTGCGCCATACTTTGCGTTCAATCACCAGATAAATCTACGCTTCGTGAATGCCCGCGGCGACCTGAATCGCAACGCGAATGGCCTCGACCTGCTGATTGAGCGACATGGTCGGCTGGCCTTCGAACTCGCTTGCTTGCTCTTCGATCAACGGCACATGGATGAACCCGCTGTGCTTGCCTGTGCCAATTAGCGCGTGCTGAAGCGCATAGAAGATGTGATTGCAAACGAAGGTGCCTGCTGTGGTCGAAAGACCAGCGGCAATTCCCTCGGCTCGCACCGCGGCAACCATCTCTTTGACAGGCAGGGTTGTGAAGTGTGCAGGCTGGCCACCTTCAACGACGGGTTGGTCTGTGATGGTTCTGCCCGCGTTGTCTGCGAGTCGGGCGTCGTCGAGGTTGATGGCAACGCGTTCGAAACTGATTTCGCGACGACCCTCTGCTTGACCGAGGCAGATCACGATGTCTGGCTGGTGCAACTTGATTAGGTGCTTGAGCAGTTCACTCGATTCGGTGAAGACAACCGGCAGAACAGCTGTGTGCAGTTCGACCTGCGGCTGGCCCGAAGAATCGACGATGCCAGTGGCAGCAAGTGCTTTGACGATTTGCTCGCTCGGGTTCATGCTCGAACCGGCAAAGGGCTCGAAGCCGGTTAGCAGAACTCTCTTCATGCTCTTAGGTTATTGCCAAGCGCCGATTCTGCGAAGTCTTGCAATCGATGCTTCTTCGATTGGCGATTCGTGGCCAATTGCAAAACGCATGAGTCTTAGCAAGTTTGTAGTTTGCGATTTCACGAACCACAGCGGCAGTGCTCGTTCACCGATTAGATTCTGATAGCTCTGCGGCATCGAAGCCAACGCCGCAAAGAAGAACAAACGATAGAAAGGTTTTGCCAAAGTTGGCAGCGGTGGGTTCTTGATCCACTTGATGACATCGCGCGTTTCTTCGGTGACCACGAGTTGCGATTCAAAAGTTGCGAGCGTCTCGAGCAATTCTTTTTCGTTCTGCGGCGCAACATCTAGGCCGAGTCGTTTTACAGAAGCAGCCCACAGGCGAACATATTCGTCTGCTCCCCCAGGAATCGGTCGCTTTGAGTAGTTCTGGTGTGAGCGCAAGAAGCTATCCATGAATGCAACGTGCACCCACAAAAGCAAGTCTTTGTCGGCAGCTTGGTAGTGACGGCTCTCGCCTGTCGAAGTTTGGTATTCACCCTTAACGCGAGTGTGCAGGCGATTGACTCGGTTCGCCTCTTTGAGATTCGACTCGATCGGGCCGAAGGTGGTCACGGTCAACCAACGAATGGTTCCGGCGAGACGGCCGAGCGGGTCATCTTTGTAGCGCGAGTGCTGACGAACACCGGTTAGTGAACCCGGATGCAGCGCCTGCATCAATAGCGCACGAACACCGCCAACCAGGGTGGCGAAATCGGCGTGAACTATCCATGGGGCTTGATTTGGCAGGTAGAGCCCCGCCTCTTCGCCATCGGCAACCTGCTTGAGCCAAGGCGGTTTGCCAGTTTCAGAGCCCGAGAGCAGGCGCACGAATCGCCGCGCCAAAGCCGATTGCAGCTTGGTGTTTGGGCGGTGCGGCTGGTTCAGAGATTCGGGCACAGAGGGTCTAACCCTTCGGGTTGCCCTGCTATTCCGCGAGCAGCTTCTTGACGCGCGGCACAACCTCGTTTGCATAGAGCTCGATGTTGCGAAGCAAACGACTCTGCGGCATTGGTCCGTTTGAATACTTCAGGTCGAAGCGCTGAGCACCGACCGACTGAATCGCGTATGCAATTTTCTTTGCGACGGTTTCTGGTGAGCCGACATACATCGAGCCGTGCAGCACTTCACTCATGAAGTGACCGTGTGTGGTTTCGCCCCATCCGCGTTCGCGACCAATGCGACCGAATGAACCCTTGTAGTAAGGCCAGAATTCTTCTGCTGCTTCTTCGTCGGTTGGAGCGATGTATCCGGGTGAGTGAATTGAAACAGGCAGTTGTGGTTTGCCGAGTTCTTGAAGGCGTGTGCGATACAAACGCGCGAATGGTTCAAAGCGTGCAGGGTCGCCGCCGATGATTGCGAGTGCCATCGGAATTCCATGATTGGCTGCACGCACAACTGACTCTGGGCTGCCTCCAACACCAACGCGAATCGATAGTCCGTTTTCTGTTTTTGGGTAAACCTCTTGGTTGGTCAAGCTTGCGCGAGTTGTGCCGCTCCAGGTGACTGGCTTCTCTTTGAGAAGTTTCACGAGCAGATCGAGTTTCTCTTCGAAGAGCACGTGATAGTCGCTGAGCGCATAACCGAATAGCGGAAAGCTCTCGGTGAATGATCCGCGACCGGCGGTGATTTCTGCGCGACCGTTTGAAAGCGCATCGAGAGTTGCAAATCTTTGATAGACGCGAACCGGGTCGTCACTCGAAAGAACGGTTACACCGCTGCCGAGCTTGATGTTTTTAGTTACGGTCGCGATGCCGGCAAGAACTGTGTCTGGTGCACTAACCGCGAAGTCGTCGCGGTGGTGCTCGCCAACGTTGAAGTGGTCTAGCCCAAGCTGATCTGCGAGCACGGCCTGCTCGACGATGTCACGAATAGTCTGGGCGTCTGTCTTTGGGTTGCCCTGCTCGTCGACCGAGCTGTCGCCGAAGGTGTCTAGGCCGAAGGTGTAGTTCTTGTCTGTCATGACTTAAGTAAACCCCATCTTGACAGGTTTATTCCACTCACCGTATAGATTGGGGGCATGCATGGCCCTCGGCTCCGTTCTGCCACCGCTTTGGTGGTGGCGTTGCTTGCTGTCTTCGGTGGGCTGCAGCCAGTCGCGCAAGTTAGCGCCCAGGCGGCCCCGAAGGCATCGGTGCTTTTGAACGGTGCCGACGTCTCGTGGTTGCCGACCATTGAGCAAGACGGCTCTAAGTTTTTCGATGCCAAATCTAAGCGGGTTGACCCGCTCGTTCTAATGAAGAACGCAGGGCTCTCGGTTGCCCGAGTGCGTCTTTGGGTGACCCCGCCAAATGAGCACGGATCACTAGCCGAGGTCTTAGCCCTCGCGAAGCGAATCAAGGCCGCGAAGTTGCAGCTGGTGCTCGACATTCACTTCAGCGATTGGTGGGCTGATCCGGGTCATCAAGCAACCCCTGCGACTTGGTCTTCGATGAACCAAGAACAACTGGTGCAGCAAGTTTCGAACTACACGACATCGGTGCTAACTCGTCTTGCTCGACAAGGAACTTCACCGACTTGGGTTCAAGTCGGAAACGAAATTGCAAATGGTCTGCTCTGGCCAACCGGCAAACTAAACAAATGGTCATCCGCTGAGTTCACGATTATGAACTCTTTGCTCAACGCTGCAATTGCAGCAGTAAAGAATTCTTCGTCGCACCCAAAGGTAATGATTCACCTCGAGACCGGTGGCGACTTGGGTAAAACCGAAGGTTGGTTCACCAACGCCTTTGCAAACGGTTTGACTCGACCAGATGCAATTGGCCTTAGCTATTACCCGCAGTGGTCAGGTTCCCTTGACGTTATTGCTGCAAACGTCAAGAACGTTGTAGAGAAGTTTGATTTGCCAGTTGCAATCGCTGAGACCGCATATCTAAACAGCGAAAAGTCATCAAACCGTCAACTGTTCGACGCAGCAACTAACCGACTAGTTAGCATCGCTCAAAGCCCAAGTGGTCAGGCTGCATATGCATCCAAGATTTCTTCTGTGTTGAGAACAAGCGCGGGCACCAAGGCCCTAGGTGTTTGGTGGTGGGAAGGCATTTCACCTAACACATCGAAACTTCGCGACTCTTTTGACCCAGCGCAGATTTCAAACTCATCGCTTGTGACCGGCAGCGGAAAAGCGAATGCGGCAATGACTGCTTTGGGCAAAGCAAGCCGCTGATCTTTTAGATAACGCCAGCCAACTTGAGTGTGACTAGAAGCATGATCACGCCACCGATTCGGTAGACCCAAACCGACTGCTTGACCGGGCGGTCGTCGAACTGCTCGCCGCCGTGACGGCCAAAGAGGCCGAGAATGCTGATGGCCAACAGTGGCAACGGCAGAATCACAAACGACCACTGGGCAAGTTCAGGGGTTGCCCCGAGCCAAGCGCCAACTAGCGAAGTGGTCAGGGTGGCCACGACGAGGCTTAGGGCAAGACCAGGGATGCCCGTCGGCAAGAAGCGCCAAAGGGTCGGGCTGTTTGGCAGGCGGTCTGCGAACCAGGTCAGAATCGAAGGCAGCAAGAACAGCGCCGAGCCAACCCAGATTTGCCAGCTTGGGCCCATCAAGGCAGTTGAGATAAATACCCAGATTGCGAACTTGATGGCAAGTGCGATGACCTTTTGAATCATCGGTGGGTCAGCGATTTCGTCTGGGTTGATCGAGTTCAAGCGAGCTGGGTAATAGCGCGCTGCAAATTCTTCGACCAGCACGCGCACAAACGCAGCCGCTGCAATCGCAAGAGCAAAGTCATTCACGTGGTTAGCGACGTTCAGAGTCAAACCGGCAAGGGCAGGCAGAGTAGAAATCATCGCAGAGGCAGACCAGCCAGCCATGAACGGAACCACTGCGAGGTCGGTGATGCGCTCCCACCAAGAATTTAGGTTTAGCGCGGCGGCTTTTCGAATTGATCTAAACGCTGTCGAGAGAAGTGCAGGGCCAATCGCAACAACTACGATTCCCATTAGCAAACGTGTCTCTGCGATGTTCGGAAGGTGACCTGCTGCAACAACGGTTGCGATTGCAAAGACGACGGCCGATGCAAAGCCGGCAAACGCATCGAACATTCCGAGAACTGCAATTGCCAATAGCAACTGCCATGGTGGGGTGAGAATTGCGCCGTCGTTTGCTGTGACTGAAATAAAGGCAAGCACTGTTGCAATGATCGGCGTGATCAGTGACAACGAACCAAAGATTGCTCGAGCATACGCTCCATCGTTCACAAGCTTTGAAAGAAGTGGCGAGAACTTTGATGCGCGCTCTGCAAAACGATGCGAACGCCTGTCGAAGAAGGTGATCCAGGCGAAGTTGAACATCGCAAGTCGATCACCCCAATTTTCTTCTTCGAGGGTCAGGTTGTCTTGAGCAACTTCTAGTTCGGCGATGTCGCCAGACGAGTTGTTCGAGTTCGATGAACTGCTCGAGTTGCTTGAACTCGATGAAGACGACGAACCAGCAGAACCGCCGGCCGAACCAGCTGAACCAGCGGCACCGGCACTTGCTCCGGCTGCACCGGCGGCAGCACCTGCTGCTGCACCAGCGGCAGCGGCAGCAGCAGCGGCGGCTCCGGCGGCGGCAGCAACCGAAGAAACAATGGCAACTGCTTGGGTTGCCGTGTCGGTAACAGCGACAACACCTTCAGGTGAAGCGAGTGGGTCAAAGGCAACTGGCGCTGCGTTGTCATCACCGGTTGCACCGATCGCAGGGTTAGCAACCGGAGCACCAGGGTCAATGGTTGGCAACTCGATCGTGGTCAATGCGGCAACAACTGCGGCTGGCTCAGGCACTGCCGTAACCAGAGGTGCGGCAGCAACCGCACTCGCACTTGCAGACGGGCTAGGTGCAACGGTTGGCGTTGGAGTTGGCCTTGGCGTGACTACCGCGGTTGGCGTTGGAGTTGGAGTCGCAGTAGGTGTTGCAGATCTGCTCGGGGTCGGCGTCGCACTCGGTGTTCTAGTTGCCGACGGGGTTGGCGTCGGAGTCGGTGTTCTAGTGGCCGAAGGAGTCGGGGTCGGCGTTGGTGTCGGTGTTGCCGAAGGAGCAGGTGGCGCAGCCGGAGGCGCTGGCTGAACCACAGTCGGAACAACACTGCCGGTAACAACGTTCACTGTTACTTCAAGGCTCTTGTCACTGATTGCGGTTAAGTCAGAGCTCGTGATTGCTGCTCGCTTGAAGTTAATTACAACTGGTGCAGCGTCGAGCTTTGACTTTATTGACGAGGTGATGACAACAACCGACTTTGGAACAACGAAATACTTCATGACATAGGTGCCAACTTCGGCAAATGTCATCGGAGTTGTAACCACTAGGTCAGATGTGAATCCTTGACGACCCATGTATACCCAGTTCGAACCAACGCTGAGGTAACCGACGACGTCGTGGGTTGCGTTTAGCTCTGGTGCGACCTTGATCTGGAATTTAACCTGGCTGCCGGCATCAACTGTCGTGACTTTTTGAAGTGCAATCGGGTCTGCTGCGCTCAAGTATGAAATGTCTGACTCGACCAAAGCAGTCGGTGCTCCGGCGGTTGGTGCCAAAATTTTTGCGTTGACCATTGCGGTCTGAGCTGCCGAGGTAACTCCGCTTAGAGGAGTTGGTGCGTTTGCAATAACCGTTGCTGGCAAGGTGCCTGGCAAGAGGGTCGAAATGATCGAGCCAGAACCACTCGAAACAGGAATGTTCACAGAGATCGAAGCGACGCTTTGACTTGCAACACCTGGGGTCGAAGCGTTGCCAAGAACGTCAGAGAGCGAGAATGCACCCGAGATGGTTGCAGATGAGTTGACCGCCGAACCTGGTGCAACAGTTGCCACGGCAATAACGCGGCACACCTTGTCGTCACTCGGGTCAACGGTTGCGCCAACAAAGCGAGCGCCAGAGAAACCGAAGTCGGCAGCCGATAGGGTGCTGCAATCAATCGGCTCGTCAGCGGTCAATACATAAGTCAAAGTGCGGGTTGAAGAGGTTGCCGTTTCTGGCACGAATGAGACAACCTGAGGTGGGGTGGTGTCTGGCACTGCCACGGTCACAGACAATGATGCGCCTGCGGTGACGGTGGTGCTCGCGTTCTGGGCGACATCGGTGACAGAGAAAGCCCCAGAAATTGCCAGGCTAACCGGGCCGGTTGTGCCCTGAGCTGCCGTTGCGGTTGCCGAAATCGCACACACCGTTGGGCTTTGCTGGGTGACAACCAGGTTGGTCATGCCGGTCAACGCGAAATCAGCGGCGGTCACAGATGTGCAATCGAGTGCTTCATTGCCCGTGAGTCTGAACTGAACGGTAGCCCCAGTTTGGCTTGCCGACGTTGCCGTCAAGGTCAGCGTTGGGCCTTGGTTGTCAACAGCGATCGAAGCTGTTTTGACCAAGTCGGCAACGGCAACTCCGGTGCCACCGTATTCAACTAGGTATCCGGTTGGAAACGCGTTTGTTGAACAAGCGATGTCGTTCCAGCGAAGACTCGTCACATAAACATGGATGCATAGATCGCTCGCAAGGTTCGGTTCGCCACCATTCCAGAAAAAGTCTTGAACGGTTGTTCCGTTATTTGGTGCTCCGGTTGCCTGAACTTTAACCGATGTTGCACCGGCTGCTGTTTTCTGCAAACCCACCCAAGCGTTTGCCGTGATTGAAGAAAGCCCCTGAAGAAAAGTAGTTTCTGCTTGAGTGAATGGAACCGCTAGATAACCTGATGCGCCATAAAGAGTTCTTGCAGCCGCCAGCGGGTCAGCCGTTGCTTGCGTCATAGCAGCGCCGTTATCTACAAACTCATAGAAGTGACCATTGTCGAGCCAATAGTTTTTGGTTGGCTGCATGTGGAATTCAAAAGCGCGCGATGAGCCACCCGTGTTGCCGAGTTGCAGTCTGATTGCGCGCAATGCTGTTTGCCACTGCGTAATAGTTGCGGTGGTGCCGCTCAAAGTAATCACGCCATTTGTGTTGCTCACAACTGTGATGTCACCGTATGAACCCGCAGGCAAAGTGAATACGTCGCCGGTAACAAAGTCTTTATTTGTAATTCGGAATCCGGCGATTGTCTGACCGCGGCCATCCAAGGTAATCTGCGGCGCTAGAACGTTTGGGCTTGCTAGTGAGAATGCATTCAGAGTGCCAACAGTGAAACTCTGCAAGAACGCGAGCTTCGCAATCGATTGGTCAACTGAAGAAGTGATGAGCACACCAGAGGTCAACGCATTGCCAGATTCATCGCGAACGGCCGTGGTGCTTATGCTCAAAGAGACGTTTCCGGCGAATGCGTTTGGGTTCGAAACGGTGAACACGTATGCGTTTGTGCTCGGAACCCGCACCGGAGCCGAGATGTCCCATCCGGTCGCGCCGCCGGCAACGCTGTGGCTCAGCGTGATTGACGAAGCGGTGAAGCCAACGACTGGCTCGCTGAAGGTGTAGCTATAGGTGACCGTGGTGTCGGTGATTGCCTTAGAAATCAGGGTGATCGACGGAGCAACGATGTCGCGAGTGAAGCTCGCCAACACGCTGTTTGGGTCATTGGCTGCTGGGCCTAGGTTTCCGGTTGTTCCGGTCATGTCGTTGATCGAAAAGTCATTTAGTTTGAGTGAGACCGCGCCGGCAGCGGTGCAGCCAGTGACGGTCACCGTCGACTGGTATGGCGCAGTAGTGTCGGTTGCCGAACCAACGGCGCTAACAACACAACCCGCGATACCTGCACCGGTGAATGTGAAGTCAGTTGTCGCCAAGTTTCTAAATGCTTTGCTGAAGTTCACTGTTAGAACTAGCGGGTTCGCTGTTGAACCAAGTGCACTAGTAGCGGTGGTCGGTGCACCGGTTACTGACGAAACCGAAGGCACGCCAACATCGACCGATGCGTTTACTGTTTGCGAAGATACAAAACTCGTGCCGCCTGGCATGCCGCCATATTCGATTAGCGCGTTCAATGTGCCGGGGCTTGTGCAACTAACGTCAGAGAACTTACCTAAATTGCCCACCTGGCCTGTCGAATACATCGCAAGACAGAACTGAGATGCAGCGTCTGGTTGAGCTGTGTACCAGTTAACTGTTGTCAGTGTTGAGGTGAGGTCTGGGCCGTCAAATGCTTTGACGATTTCGTTAGCGAAATTAGTTGTATCTGTGCCAACAGTTTTCTTCATGCCGGTGAGCACAGTTTGTGTTGTGAATCCGGTTACGAAATCGCGCTCTGCAACGTCGTTAATTACTGCTAGGTATCCATAGTTTGAACCAAGGTTCTTCGCATTAGCGATTGCCTTAAGAGCATCCCATCCGAGGCCCGATGAATACTGTTCATAGACTTGGCCCGTTTCGAACGAGTAGCCAACAAATGGCTTTAGATGAAACTCAATCGATCTAGCGGTTGTGTCGGTGCTGGTCGTCTTGATCTTGATGCTCTGAATAAAGGTCTGCCAGTTGGCAAGTGTTGGCGTCGTGCCGGTGGCTGTCAGAACCGAGCCGTTGGTCACGGTCACAGACATGCCCGAGAGGGCGGTGGCGCTCAGGGTGTCGCCTGGCTTTGCGTTCGTGATGGTCACACGGATGCCGTTGATGTTGCCGCCTTTGCCGTCCAGGGTGAATGAAGGCGCGAGGGCGGTGTCTTGGCTCGAAATAGTGGCCAGGGTGCCAGTTGTAAAGGTCGGCAAGAACCAAAGGTTCGCCGTTGAGTCGGTGTAGTTCTGTGCGGTAAGGGCCAGGTTCACGTTGCCAACATCATCGGTTACGCCACCGGTGGCAATGTTGACCTTGAGCACACCGGTCACCGCATTCGTATTGCTTGCAGTAAAGGTGTAGGAATTCGTTGTGCCAACACGCACTGGCTCGGTGAATGTCCAGCCGGCGGTTGTCGTGCCGGTGTAGCTGCTTAGGTCTGCCGAAGTGAAACCAAAGACTGGCTCACTAAATGTATAGGTGTAGTCGACAGAGTTGCCCTTAACCACATCGCTGATCGAAGTGACTGTTGGGCCGACAATGTCGCGGGTCGCTATTGATGAATCGAAAAATGCAGTTGGGCCATCAATTGCAACTTTGTCTTTTACAGCGTTGGCTGCGAGACGCAACTTTATGTCTCCACCGGTGGTGCAGGCGTTGACGGTTACCGTGTAAGCGAAACCTGAACCCGATACCACTGGAGTCACCGCACAGCCGGCGTTAGTTACAAATGTGACATCTGCCGCGGTTAGCCCATAAACCGCGCGGTTGAACACCAAGTCAAAAGTTTGCGTATTTGCGCTGAAGCGCGCTGCTCGCGGCGCAAACATCGTCACACTCGGTTTTGTAGTTGTGTTTACTGTTTCAGAGAGTGCACCGTCGACTGTGTTTTTGTTTCCGGCTGCGTCGGTCACAACTTGTGCGCTTCCAGTGATCAATAGAGTGCCGTCAACGAGAGCTGAGCTCACGACCGTGAATGTGTAGCTAGAGATTGGATAGACGGTTACAGCAGGTTTAGTTGGCGTCCAGGTAGTTGACGTTCCTGCAAGCAAAATCTTGGTGAGGTCGATTTGATAAATCGGTTCAGAGAAATTCATAGTGACAGAAATCTTGTTTGCTGTAACAAGATCAGGCGTAACATCAATCGAGGTGACGGTAGGCGCAAGGGTGTCGACGATGAAGTCAGCAGATTGACTTGTGCCAACACCCGCCTGCCCAAACGATTGATTTTGAACGAGAGACTGATCGACTCGCAGGGCAATAGGCGTCTGGTCTGCAAGACCAGACTTGGTCACCGTAATCGAGAAGGTGGCAGGACCACCAGTAACCGCGCCGATGTTCCAGCCGGTCGCCGGTTGGCCATTCTCGAGCATCGTGAAGTCTGAAGACTCAACACCAGTGGTGTCTGGCAAGAAGTTGACCGTGTAAGTCCAAGAGTTGAGGGTCGGTGGCTGAGTCTCTGCGTTCAGTGTGATGGTTGCAACCGGAGTCGGTGCATACCAGGCATCGATCTGACCGTTGATGCTTGCGGTGTGAGTGCTTAGTGTTCCAAAAGTTGTCGTGCTGGTTGCGCGTGCTCCACCGAGACCTCGGTAGGTTGTGCCAAAAACGTTCGAGCAGCTTCCGTTGTATCCCTGGCTTGCACCGCCGGCACCTCCGACGACACCACCGCCACCACCGCCACCTTTGCCGGTTCCGTTTGCGCCGTTAGTTGCCGTTCCGTTCGCGACAGGTCCCGTTGCGCCGGTTCCGCTCGCCTGACAATAACCTGCACCGCCACCACCGCCACCGCCGGCAGCGATCAGAGAAATAGTCGAATCGACAGTAAGAATGGTTGCGGCTCCACCACCACCACCAGAACCACCGAAGTAGTTTCCACTGCCAGGTGCACCGGTTCCACCGTTATAAGAGGTGCTGTATGAACTGACACCACCGGCACTTGTTAGGCTCGAGTTTTGACCGCCGGTCGCTCCTTTTGTTCCCGGATAAAAACCGATCACCTGGCCAGCGGCAACCGTGAGGTTTCCGATTACTTTGTCGCCGGCACCGCCACCGCCACCCCAACCGTCGTGACCACAACATCCGTCGTAAGCGTTTCCACCGTTTCCACCGCCACCGCCGTAGGCGTTAACGACGAGAGTGTTTACTCCTGGCGGAACCGTAAGAGTTGTAGCGGTGTTGGTCATCTGCTTGTAGCAGTAGTTCTTGTATGTTCCAGCCGCTGTCACGAGAGTCCAGCCATCGGCACAAACTTGACCTGCTGCCTGAGCAGGTTGGGTCGGAGTAATAGGTGTCTCGAAAGCTCCTGCAAATGAAAGCGCGAGGGTCAGAAAGACAACAACAAAACCACCGACCAGCTTTTGCTGACCGGCAACAAATGCCTTGAACCAATCTGCCAATTGCGCCCCGATTAATAGGTGAACCTAACCCTTAAGCCTAAATTCGAGGTATTTGAAGCAGGCCTGAATGTTCGCTATCACGAATGCCTAACACAAGGCGGTTTGACGCTCTTTTCATGCGAAGGCAGCATTAGATTTAGCCCATGAAACCAACTCGCATCGTGGCGATTTATCGCTGGCTCGCAGCAGCAGCAATCTTCTCAAGCGTTGCCTGGCAGGTCACCGACCGCCTGGCCCACAACCTATTTAGACCAGCAGAGTACTTCGCATACTTCAGCATTCAGGGCACGCTAATTGCCTCGGTCATGATGGCATACACCGGATGGCTCGCTTGGAGCGGCACCCCAGAAAAGCGCCAGGTCACGATCGCGCGAGTCTCGGCCACGACTTATTCAGTCGTTATCGCACTTGTATATAACGCGCTGCTTCGCGGAACCCCAGGAGACATCCGTGATGCGGGCTATGACTGGCCCGTTGTGCCAAACGAGATCATGCACGTTTGGGCAGCTGTCTTCATGCTGCTCGACTGGTTGGTTGTCGCCGGGGCATCGCAGGTTCGCCTTCGCGCGGCATTCTGGGTGGCGGCTTTTCCGTTGGCTTGGTTGGCGTTTTCGGTTACCCGAGGCATCGTCGATGGTTGGTGGGCCTACTGGTTCTTGAACCCAAACGACGAAGGCGGCCTCAGCGGCATGTTCACATACATCGGCGGAATCACGGTTTTGATGATCTCGCTCGGGTTCATTTTGCTTGGCGCGCGCAAGCTAATTTCACGGATAACCACGAAGGCTTAATCGGCAGCGGCGAGCTGGCCGCAGGCTCCGTCGATCTCTTTTCCGCGAGTATCGCGAAGATTGGTCGGAATGCCGGCACGTTCTAGTCGACGCACAAACTCGTCGGTAGCTTCGCGGGTCGAGGCTGTCCAGATTGAACCCGGTGTTGGGTTCAGCGGAATCGGGTTTACGTGCACCCAACCCTTGCCACGTGCGTTTAGTTTTTCGGCGAGCAGGTCTGCGCGCCACGCGTGATCGTTCATGTCTTTGATGAGGGCATACTCGATTGAAACGCGACGACCTGTTGCATCAAAATATTCGCGAGCTGCGTCGAGTGCTTCGTCGACTTTCCACTTTGAGTTGACCGGAATTAACTCGTCGCGCAATTCGTCGTCAGGTGCGTGAAGCGAAAGCGCAAAAGTAACCATTAGGTTTTCTTCTGCGAGTTTCTTAATCGCAGGAACAAGACCAACTGTCGAAACGGTGATCTGTCGCGCGCTCATGCCAAGCCCGTTTGGCTGCTCGGCAACCATCGTGCGAACAGCAGACATCAAGCGGTTGTAGTTAGCAAGCGGCTCACCCATACCCATAAACACAATGTTGGTTACGCGCTCAGGGTCTTCGCCAGGCTTGCGCTTGCTGCCGAGAAGTTCACCGCGCGCGATTGCGCGGTTTGCAGCAACAACCTGGTCGACAATTTCGGCAGCGCTCATGTTGCGAGTAAGACCAGCTTGACCGGTCGCGCAGAACGGGCAGTTCATTCCGCAGCCAGCCTGCGATGAAACACAGAGCGTGATTCTTCCCGGATAACGCATCAACACAGACTCGACTAGCGCTCCGTCGTGCAGCTTCCAGAGAAATTTGATGGTGTCGCCCTTGTCGGTTTGCAGACGACGAAGTTCAGTTAGCAACGGTGGCAGCAGCTTGGTGACCAGCTCTTCGCGGCCGGCTGCCGGAAGGTCGGTCATGTCGGCCGGGTCGCTTGTGTAGTGAGTGAAGTAGTGAGTCGAGATCTGCTTGGCCCTAAAGGCAGGCAAGCCAAGGGCTTTTACCGCTTCGACACGCTCGTCGACACTCATGTCGGCCCAGTGGGTTGCCGGAAGGCTCTTTTTTACATCGGCAAACTGAAGAAGTGGCTTGCCGTCTTCGCCGAGCTTCTGCTTCCAGCCTTCGGTAGCCGGTTTTACCTGAGGTCGCTCAGACATAATGGCTCCTTGAAAGTGGGTGGGCGTTCACTCAAGTTTAGGCGAGAGGGCTTGAGCGGCAGAGCTAATTCTTTGGCGGCAGCGCCACTACCCCGTCTTCGAGTGAGTAAACCGGCGACAAAGCCCCCTGGTCTGAAGTCATGATGTAGCCAGGCACCAACCAGTTGCTTCCGGTTGAGTCCCAGATCATCACGTGAACTTCGATTGCCTTCTCGACAACAACCGTGATGGTCGTTGGTGAAGGTTCGGCGACCGGCTGGTCGATTGCAATACCGGGATCAACGACCATGTCATTGCTTAGGTCTTTAGTTGTTGGCGAACCGTAGGCAGACAACGGCTGAACAAAATATTTGTCATACTGCGAGCTCGCGAGAGAACCGTTGTATCGCCAGTCGCTCAATCGAGAAACTGCGTCTTTTGCTGAAATGGTTTTGAATTCACCCTTGTCAACAAACTTCATTGAGTGGCCAGAGACCGAAGAGATTTTTCCGTTTGATGACCAAGACACTGACCATTCGATAGGAGTGTCTTCGCCATTAAGTTGCACGCTTGCCGAAGCCCATGCTCCCCACTGATCACTCTGCACACGAATCTGCTCTGGCTTCGCGTTGAAACCGAGCGACTTGAAAATTCGAATTGCCTCGCTCATTGCTTCGGCCTTGGTTGGCACCAACTCTGGGGTTGGCTTTTGCTCTGCATAGATCGAGCAATACTTCTGACCGTCTTCGCTTTCGGCCCAATCGGTGCACTCAGATTGCGGATACGCCGCAGGGTCAGAGAACCACCAGTTGCCAGAACCTATCCATGAAAGGTTTAAGGTCTTTGCTTTGCCATCTTGAGCACCAACAGTGAAGAATTCGTAGCTTGCGGCATCGGTGCCCATGTCGATTTTCTGGGTGGTTGGCTCGCCGTCGACGCCAAACACCGCGGCTAGCTTGGTGAGCAGCGACGCAGGGTTGCCACTGAGTTCAACCTTGTATACGTGTCCCTTCGAAGCGGCATCGCTGAGCTTTTCGCCAGCCACGTAGTTATAGACGTAAGGGTTGACCATCATCATCTTGTCTGAGGCAAGACCGCTGCCTTCGCGAACCGAAGACATTGGGCTGCCAGCCTGGGCTTGCTGGCCAAGGGTGATCAGACCGGTTGGGCTGTTCTGGCCAAGGCCCATAGAAGTCACGAGCGAAAGGGCGAGTACGCCAGAACCCGCAGCGGCAAAGAATGCCTTTCGCTGACGAGCAACTTTTGCCCTGATGGTGCCCGAAGCGATTGCGCCATCGAGCAAGCTATCGTCGACTGCCATGTCGCTCGCTGGGTCTGCGCTCTTGATGCGCTTTAAGATGTTTTCTTCGTTCATATCTGGTTTATGTTGCATGAGCGCTTAATCTTTCTCGGCAAGTGCGGCTTCGATTTTCTTGCGTGCCTTGAATAGTCGAAGGCTAGCGGCGTTAGCGGTGATTCCCGCTGACTTAGCTGCATCTTGAATTGTCAGATCTTCAAATGCAACCAAGGCCAAGATCTCTGCTTCGGCTGCGGTAAGGGTCTTCCACGCCTCGGCGAGGTCAAAGTCGAGAATGGCTAGAGCTTCTGGCGACGGCGAAGACTGCACCGAGCTTTGCATTCTCAAGAACCCGGCAGCGGTGTTCAAACGTCTGCGGTGGTTGGCAACCTGAAACGCTGCGATTCGATAGAGCCACGGCAACTCTTCGCCAACAACGACTTGAGCACGCTTCATCCATGCGATTTCAAACACGCTGGCGGCAAGGTCGTCGACATCGTCAACGGCAACACGGCGCGAGAGGTAGCGGCTTAGCGCGGGCAGGTGCTCGCGAAAGACCTCGGTGAACTGCTCTGGCGTCAAAATGCCCTCTCGGCGAAAGATTCTCTACATGGATTATGTCGCGAAGTTCACGAATCTTTCTTAAAGAAAATCGCGGGTGGCCTTTCGACCACCCGCGATACCTCCAACCAGGAGAAACTGGTTATTTGGTTACCGTTACAGCAACGCGAGTTGTGACGCCATTGATCGTCACGCTCACGTTCTTGGTTCCGGCAGCTGCCTTCACGCTCACGGTTGATGAGTTTGAAGTCAATTTCTTGGTGACTGCAGGTGAGCCAGCAACAACAATCTTTGCTGTCTTGCCCGAGCCGTTAGCAATCTGGACTGTAACAACGCCCTTGCCACCGGTTACGGTCGGCCAAGGTCGAGTGCTGGTCCAGTTGATGGTTGTGGTTGCAGTAGCTGGAAAGCTACCTGGGCTTGAGTAGTTCGCGGTTACCGACTGAACACCGGTGACGTCATTGACGTTGTTCACCCAAGTGGTCACGTTGCCCTGTGAGTCGGTAGTTGCGGTGCGACCTACGGTTCCAACACCGTTGGTAACAAACTTCACGTCAACACCTGAGATTGCTTTTCCGTTTGCATCCTTCAAGTTGAAGGTCAAAGGAGTCTTGGTGTTTACGGTCATGTCTGCTGCTGATGCGCCAGAGATTGCAACGCCACCTGCTGGCTCAACGAAGTGAGCTAGCAACATGTCGATGCCTTCTTTGTCTGCAACGTGAGGCTTGATGTTGGTGCCGATCTCATTTGCTACTCCTACAGTCGGAGCAGAAGTGAGGCTTGAAGGCATCGCTTCACCCTTTAGGTTGGTGTTGGTCAATACGAATGTGACCTCGCCGTTGCCATCGGTGTTCTTCTTTGGCAAACGAGTCTCGCCACCGCCTGAACAGTTGTCCTTATCGATCACGGTGCTGCCATATGTGAAGGTTGCCTTCGAACATGACCAGTTCACGTTGACGATTAATTCAACCGGGGTGTTAGCCATTGCCTGACCGTTTGCATCAGTCACCTTGTAAGTCAACGAGAAGGTTGATCGCGCTGCGATGTACTTCACGTATGCCTTGGTGTCTGGGTCACGGTACTGCCAGATGCCGTCCCACCATGATGCATCGAAGCTTGGGGTTACAAAGCTCTTCTGCAAACGAACGTGAACATACTTGCCGTTCGTGTCAGTGTCGATGGTTGAGAACGGAATGTTTGGCAGGTTGTTGCCCCACATTGGCGAGGTTGCGCCGTTGAAGGCTAGGTCATCCAAGAAGAAGACTCGACCGTTGTCAGCAACGTTGAAGTTCGGGAACAAGCTGACCTTGCCGTGAACACCAGCGGTCATGGTCGATAGGTCCCACTTCAACTGCTGCCAGCCTGCGCGCCAAGTTGTTGCGTGGGCTTCGAATGAGTTTGCACCTTCGAGCTTCAACATCATGTCAAGGCCGGCTGCTGGAGCGTAGACGTTCGCGGTTGCATTGCCGCTTGCACCGTAGTTCATGCATGAGTTGTCTAGAACGGTGATGCCGGCCCAGGTTTCCCAACCCTTAACAATCTTTAGTGCCTTGCTGTTGCCTTGCGACCCACCTTCTGGAGCTGATACAACCTCGCCGCCGGTTCCACCGAAACCAACTGGAGTAATGCCTGCGTTGTCATTCGATTCCATTGACGCGATTACTGGAGTTGTTGCAGGGGTGCAGGTGACAGTTTTGTTGAATGTGATGTCGTCGATGTAGAAGGTTGCGTAAGTGTTTGCACCGAAGTCCGGAAAGATAATCGCTTTCTTGTAGTTCAATGCGTGATCTAGAACCTGTGGGTTCACGCCACTGCCGTCCCATGCGTTTGGCAAACCAGTTGAGAAGTTCCAAGTTGCGGTTTCCCAACCAGTTGTAGTTGTAACGTAGTCTTTTTCAACGCGCTGTGCGCCTGGCCCGGCTTCGAGCTTTAGGCGGAATGGGGTTCCGACAACACCCGAGTAAACCTTGGCGGTAACAGTCGTGTTAGCTGCCGAAATGATTTCGTAGCCGTCGTAGTTTTCGACGATTGTTCCTGTGTATGAACCATTACCGATAATGCGCAAAGCACTCGACGCGCCACCAGGCTGAGCGGTAGGAGGTGTCACAATCGCAGGAAAAGCTCCTGCGTCTTGGGTTACATATGCCTCGCCACCGGTGTCGAAGGTGACAGACACTGTCGCCGCGTTTGCCGGCACTGCTGCCTGCATCACCAAAAACATTGATGAGATCAAAGACAGAATCGCGAGCGCCGCGACTCTGCGGTATTTACTGATAACTGTGTTCACTGAAATGCGTTCCTTTCACGCCTTTTGCCTGATGGATGAACCGCATATATGGCGTGCGCCAGAAACACCGATTGCATCCCGGAGTGCGCACACACTGCCTTGGATTAAAAGTAGATGAAATGTGGGTGAATGTGAAACCGATTTCACGATTCTTTATCGAATTGTGATTATTCGGTTTCCGCACAGATACGGGCATGCAGGGCATGCCCAGGCAGGGTCAACGCAGGCTAAGAGCTGGCCTGTGAAACGCCTTTCAGCGCGCTTTAGTGAACGACCGGCGCCGTGTGGTTCGAAATGATCGCCGAATAGGCCTTGGCACTGTTCTTTAGCGTGCGCTTCTGAGTATCAAAGTCAACGTGGATGATGCCGAAGCGCTTCGCGTAACCCTCGGCCCACTCGAAGTTATCCATGAGTGACCAGGCGTAATAAGACTTCACCGGTGCACCCTGCTCGATAGCTGCACCGACATTTTCGATGTGAGTATCTAGGTAGTCAACGCGACGAGTGTCGCGAACGACACCGTTCTCGTCGGGCTCTTCTGGATAGGCCGCACCGTTTTCGGTGATCGCGATATCGGTGACCTCAGGCCAGTCTTTCGCAACGCGAAGAAGAAGGTTTTTGATTCCGTGCGGGGTTACCGGCCAGCCCATGTCGGTGTGTGGTTCTGGCGGGGTGCCGTTTGATCGCTGCGGAAACGGGAATGGCCCGCCATCGGCAGCTGGCTTGTCTTCAGGTCGTGGCACTCCGATGAATGAGTCGCTGTAGTAGTTGATTCCCATGAATTCAGGTTCAACCTTTAGCTTCTGCATGTCTCCGTCGAGAACAACGCGCTGCAACTTGTCGCCATAAAAGTCGACAAGGTTCTGAGGGTATGCACCATGGATAGAAGCGTCTAGCCACCAGCGGTTGATGTGTGAATCCATGAGTTGACCGAGCTCAACGATCTCTGCGTTGTTCTGATCTTCAACGATGAAGTTGGTCATGTTTAGCGCGATGCCCGTGCGAATAGTAGGGTTCACGGCCTTCATGGCACGGGTAGCTTCTGCGTGAGCGAGCGCAGTGTGGTGCGCTGCGGCGATCGCGTGGTCGAGGTCTTTCACGCCCGGTGCGTGAACGCCGCTCATGTAGCCAAGCCATGAAACACACCAAGGCTCGTTGAGCGTTACCCAGTCTTGAACTCTGTCGCCGAATGCTTCGGCTGCAGCAGCAGCGTAGTCGGTGAACGCATCAACCGTCTTGCGGTTAGCCCAGCCGCCGACATCTTGAAGAGTCTGTGGAAGATCCCAGTGATAAAGAGTTGCTAGTGGCTTGATGTCTGCCTCGAGCAGAGCATCGATTAGGCAGTTATAGAAGTCGAAGCCGCGCTGTTCGCGGTTTTTGTCTCCAGTCGGAAACATGCGTGGCCAAGCTAGTGAGAAGCGGTATGTGTTCACGCCGATGTCTTTCATCAGCTGAATGTCCTCTGGGTAACGGTTGTAGTGGTCACACGCCACGTCGCCGTTCTCCATGTTGACTACCTTGCCCGGGGTGGCGCAAAAGCGATCCCAGATGCTTTCGCCTCTGCCGTCGACTTGAGCCGCACCTTCGATTTGGTAACTCGAAGTCGCGACACCCCAGTTGAAGTCTCTCGGAAACATGTTTCGCTCCTGTTCGGGGGTCAGCCTCGAAGCCGTTTTGTGCGAAACGGCCCCGAGGCTAAACAACCTTCATCTCGTAGTTGCTGCTCGCCTGCCCTCACAAGGGAGTGTGAAATCGGTTTCACAGCAAGACCATTAGAAACCCTGAAGCCCCCAGTTTGCAAGCCGAAAGACCCGTGAAATCGGTTTCGTTATTTAAGCGTTATTTATGTTGATTCTGTGGATTTCGTTGGAATGCCCTGATAAATTCTGAACCATTGAGAATTTGTGCGAATTCTAGATATGACTGATTTATCCCACTGACCTTGGAGCACAAATTGAACCCAGCTAACACCGACCCGAGACTTGCGTTGCTCTGGGCCGAAGAGTTCGAGCAGCCCGAGGGCACTGGCGTAAACAAAGATCACTGGAACCACGACATTGGCGACGGAACGGCTGCCGGAATTCCTGGCTGGGGAAACCAAGAACGCGAGTATTACCTCGAGTCGGCCGTTGTTCAAGATGGAAACTCAAACCTCATAATCAATGCAACGCGCATGCCGGCAGAAAATGAATACGCCTGCTACTACGGAACTCCAGCAGAATGGACAAGCGGCAAAATCACTACCTATAACAAAGTTGGTTTCAAATTCGGCCGACTTGAGGCGCGAATCAAAATGCCAAAGGGCGTTGGCACTTGGCCGGCCTTCTGGATGCTCGGAGCAAAGATTGCTGAAGAAACCTGGCCGCACTGTGGCGAGATTGACATCTTTGAAGGCAAGGGCGCCGACCCTCGAGCTGTTTTTGGAACACTACACGGACCAGGATATTTCGGCGAAAACCCTCACGGCAAGATAGTTCAAGCCGAAAAAGATCTCTGCGAAGACTTCAACGTGTTTGCAATCGAGTGGTCTGAAAACAAAGTCGAATGGTTCATGAACGACGAGAAGTTCTTCAGCGCTACGAGTGAAGACGTTACTCCAAACAAGTGGGTGTACAACCAAGAGTTCTATTTGATTTTGAATTTGGCAATGGGTGGCCACTTCACCGGACCAATCGCTGACGACTTGCAGAGTGCACAACTCACAGTTGACTGGATTCGCTTTTATTCGGTTGACGGCGTTGGCGAATTGATCTTGCACTGATGTTTGACTTCAAGTCACCTGTGCGAATGAAAATTGCGGGCGGTTTGTTTGCGCTCGCGCTTGCTCTCACCGCTGGCTTGCAGTTGCAAAATGCCTGGGCAGCCACGTCGGCTGCAACAGGCCAGACCTGCACGATTGTGGGCACAGACAAGTCTGAAACCCTTGTAGGCACTGCGAAGAACGACGTTATCTGTGGCCTTGGTGGCAACGACATCATCAACGGTGCCGCCGGCAATGACGTGCTCGATGGCGGCACGGGCAACGACAAACTTATCGGGGGCACAGGCAACGACACTCTAATTGGCGGAACCGGAACTGACAGCTTTGACGGCGGAACCGGAACCAACCGATGCGCATGGCTCAGCGGAGATAAGAGCAAAACGGCCTGCACAACTTTCAAGGTCGCGTCACCTGTGGCAACACCAACCGCTTCTGCAAGCGCGAGCGCCACACCTAAACCGAGCAGCACACCGACTTCAACTTCAACCAGTTCTGCGACACCATCGCCAACACCGACAACAACCGTGGGTCTGTTGATCAACTTTGAGAACTCAATGGCCGGCACCACGAGCGTTGACTTCGGCGGCGAGTCTTCTTCAATCACGACTTCTGGATTGCCAGTTGGCGGATCTGCAAATAACTACACGGCACTCAAGACAACTAAGGGCAACGTGAGTTGGTCGGGCGTGACTTTCTTTGCGCAGAATTCGACAGCACTGATCACCTCGACATACAAAACTATTTCTGCAAATGTCTGGTCATCGGCCGCTGGCAAAAATATTCGTCTGAAGGTTGAGAACCACAGCGACATAAACCTAGCCGTTGAGACCGATGCGGTTACAACAACTTCAGGTTGGCAAAGGCTTACCTGGAATTTCGCATCTAACGCTGCTGGAACTCCGGCGTTCAATGCAGCTGTTGTTTATGACAAGTTGTCGGTGTTTCCGGAGTTTGGTTCTACCACTGCTGGCAGTGTTTTCTGGATTGACGACGTTGCACTGCTCGGGGCAACACCACCGGCACTTGGCGCACCTGCACCAACACCGACGCAATCTGCAACGCCACCGCCAAGCAACGGCACGAAGGTTCTGCTCTGGTCACAAGAGTTCAACGGTGCCGCTAACGCGAACCCCGACTCGAGCGCTTGGGCGCCAGATCTCGGTGACGGCAGCATTTTCAATAACCCCGGATGGGGCAACAACGAATTGCAGTACTACACGAACGATTCGGCGAAGCTCGATGGTGCTGGCAACCTAAACATCACAGCCACCAAGACAAGCACCGGATACGGCTGCTACATCGGCACCTGCTACTGGAAGAGCGCAAAGCTGACCACCAAGCAAAAGGTCGGCTTCAAGTTCGGCTACCTCGAGGCCCGCCTGAAGACCCCGGTTGGCGCTGGAATGTGGCCTGCCTACTGGATGCTCGGAGCGAACATCAACGAGAACGGCGGGTCTGTCTATTGGCCGCACACCGGCGAAATCGACATCTTTGAGGGCAAGGGTTCAGCGCCAAACACGGTTTGGGGCACTCCGCACAACGTCAATATTCACTCGGGCGGCACAACCAATAGTTCGACCCCACTTTCTGCCGATTACCACACCTATGCGATCAACTGGAGCCAAGATCGCATCGAGTGGCTTTTCGATGGCACCGTGTTTCACACCCTGCGAGCCACGGATGCCGGCGCTCAGCCATACCCATTCAACCTAGAGTTCTACCTGATTTTGAACTTGGCCGTTGGCGGCGGGTTCGGTGGGCCGGTAGATGCTTCGCTAAGCAGCGGCACGCTATCGATTGACTACGTTCGTTTCTATTCAAACGACGGTGTCGGTCAACTCTTGACACACTAGAGCCATGGTCAAGTCGATTGTGCGTTTTGCTGCCTTTGCCGCTGCAATTTTTCTCGCCTTTGCAACTTTTGGTTCTGCTAGCGCAGCCGAGACTAGCAAGCTGCCAACCGCGCGACTTGTTGCTGGAACATCGGGCATCATTTCAAAAGTAGACGCGACAAGTCTGGCGAACGACTGGGCCAAATATTACGCACCGGGTTTGACTTATAGCCACGCTTTCATCAAGGCAGGCAGTCAGTTCACACTCACATGGATAGCAACCGACGCGAACCAGAAACCACTTGCAAACACCTCAGTCACGCTTCAGGCAAACAAAGCCTATGGGTCAAGCAACGCTCACTTTGCTTCACCCTGTGTTGCAATCGGAAATTTCGTCGACAAAAACGGTGCAGATATTTCTGGCGTGACCGATGCAAACGGCAGGGTTTCGTTTGTAATTACTAATCAAGATTTGGTTGGCGAACCTTCAAACACAAATGTGAATCAACCAAACACCAGCGCAAGCAAAATCTATGGCCAGTTCAGTTTGCAGATCGGCTCACTAGGAGACTTGCAACAGTCGAAAGAGATTGTCGAGATTCACGTTGTTGGCACAGCGTCATCGACGATTACTCCATTTTGTAATGGTTGGGTTGCACCAAAGGCAAACTATGCAAAGTGGGTGTCAGTGACTGAATCCAAGACTAGTGTTGCTCGCCCCACGGTAATCGGTCACACTGTGCAGAAGCTGCTTTGGTCTGACGAGTTTTCGGGCAAGGCAGCAACCGCACCGAACAGCAAGGTTTGGACTAGTCGCTACTGTGGCACAGAACCGGCAAATGGCGGTGGCTCTTATTGCAATGGCGACCAATACAACATTCCGGCAGCCAACAAGCACGATGGCTCAGGGCGAATGAAGATTCTGACCACCAAGATCACTTCTGCGCCAGCCAGCTATGGCAATTGCATGGCGGCAGTCTGCCCCTACACCTCGGGTCGCTTCGACAGTCAGGGCAAGCTATCGGTGCAGTATGGCTACGTCGAGGCGCGAATCAAGTTGCCTGATGGTGTCGGCCAGAACCCAGCATTCTGGATGCTCGGCGACAGCATTACTCGAGTCGGCTGGCCAACCTCTGGCGAAATCGACATTATGGAGCAGCCTCTCATTGGCGACTATCAAAATGCCGGTTCGCTTCACTACTCAAACACTTCTGGTGGATGCTGCGATAACCACATAACGTTCACTCGCTATTTCAACCACACGCAAAAACTTGCAAGCGCATATCACACGTTTGCGATCGCATGGCTGCCTGGCAAAGTTGAATTTTTCTTCGACGGTGAACTCTATGGAGTGCAAACTCGAGAGCAATCAGCTACAAACTTTTGGCCGTTCGATGCGCCGGAGTTTCTGATTTTTGACAACACAACACCCGGGCAGAAGAATCAAATGTTCTGGAAGTCATCGACGATGCTGATTGACTACGTTCGCGTTTGGCAACTCGATCAACAGGGTCGAGTCTGGTCGCACTAACTAAGCAGATTCGCGAATGATGAGTTCGGTGCTGAGAATGCGTGAGTCGGGCTGCTGCCCATTGATAAGTTGCAACATCGACTCTGCGGCAGCAGCACCTAATCCGGGAATGTCTTGCTTAACCGTGGTTAGCGATGGGCGTGATGCCTGCGACAACATCGTGTCATCAAAACCAACAACAGCAATGTCGTCTGGAACACGCTTGCCGCGTTCTTCAATCGCGTTGATTGCCGCGAGCGCCATTACGTCGTTAGCCGCAAAGACTCCGTCGATGTCTGGGTTTCCGGCAAGAAGTCGAAGCATCAGAATCTTCGCGCTCTCATATGAGTAGTTGCCGTATGCGATCAAGTTCTTGTTGACCTTTACGCCGTTTTCTTTGTGGGCCTGTTCGTAACCCTTTAGGCGATGCGCACCGGCACTGGCTTCAATGTCTCCGGTGATAGTCGCAATCGTCTTGCAACCAATCTTGAAAAGGTGATTGGTGCCAATGAAGCCGCCAGCCACGTTATTGGTGTCGACATAGTGCACATCGTGAGACTCAGCCGAAGGGGTTCCGATAACTACTACTGGCACGCCCTTGTTGACTAGCTTGCGAACCAGACCCTCTTTGTGAACCTGGGCAAAAATCGCTCCATCGACCTCATTGCTGTCGAGATAGTGAGCAACGGCGCCGTCGTCGTCGTCAAGCGGGGCAACCATGAGCAAGGTTTGCATGTTGTTTTCCATGAGAACACGGCTTACGCCAGATGTGACCATGCCCCAGAACGGGTCGCTTAGTGCCGTGATGTCGTCGTCGATAACAACGGCAATTAGGCCAGTTCGGCCAGTGGATAGGGCAATGGCAGCGCGGTTTGGGCGATAACCGATCTTCTTCGCAGCCTTCATCACCGCTGAAACGCGGTCTGGGTGAACCCTTGGGTCACCGTTGAATACTCGCGACACTGTTGCCTTGCTGACCTGAGCCAGTTCGGCGATCTCGTTATACGTCGAACGGGTCACTGATGAATCAACCATGAAACGCTCCCCTCAACCGTGAAACCGATTGTCACAACTGTGAAATTCTAACAGTGCAGTCATTAGCCGGTTCCGCCTAGTGATTGATGACCTGGCCTACGCCGTCAACTGTGTAGTAGCGAACGTAGTCAAATGTGAGATTTGCTGTTTCAACAGATGGATCTGTTGGTCCACCCACGAAATTGCCACCCATTGCCAGGTTCAAAATGATGTAGAACTCGTGGTCGAAGACCCAGACGGCAGGCGCATTAGAGCCAACGTAGTCGGCCTTTGTGACCTTGTGATATTGCTGGCCGTCGAGATACCAGGTAACCGAGGTTGGAGTCCAGTCAATCGCGTAGGTGTGCCAGTCGGTGAGGTCTGTGTCAATGGTCGAAGTGGTTCCATTGCTGCCGTTTGGCCCGTGCAAGGTGCCCCAAACGGTGTCTGCGTTTTGCCCCTTGAGCTCCATGATGTCGATCTCGCCACAGCCTGGCCATGGGCGGTCTGCGATGTTCGCACCCAGAAGCCAGAATGCTGGCCAGACGCCTTGGCCCAGCGAACCCTTTACGCGAGCCTCGAAACGCCCATACAAGAAGCCGACCTTCTTATAGGTGACCAGCTTCGAGCTAACCCAGGTGCAAGCGCCGTAGTAACACTTGTACTGGCTTGCGCCGTTTCGAGTTGCGTCAATCTTTAGGTTGCCATCGCCGACAATATTGGCCTGCTTCTTGAGATACCACTGCTCTTCGTTGTTGCCCCAGCCGGCGTTCTTGAAGGCAACGCCGTCGCCCTCTTGAAAGTCCCACTTGGTGGCGTCGACTGCCGAGCCGGCAGAACCGTTGAATTCGTCTGACCAAGTCAGCTTGTATTCCTTGGGCTGGTCGTCGGGAACAAATCCTTGGGTGGTGAATTTGTTTAGCGCGAATCCGGCAGCTTGGGCGGTGATCGAAACTTTGAATTCTGACATCGCAGCGGTTGCCGCGAACTTGTACTTTGAAGTGGTTGCGCCCTTGATTGCAGAGCCATCTTTGAACCACTGATACTTGACCGACTTAGTAGTCGGTGAAACTTTGAAATTTGTAATTTGAAGTGACGACTTCGTTGCGTCTGTGAATGCAATTTGAGTTGCTGACGAAATAGTCGTTTTGCCAACGACAAGTGCGTTAGAAGTGCGAGTAACGGTTTGTCCGGCGACTGTTGCGGTTTGCCTTGCCTGAATAGTCTTTGCATTCATCGATGCGACGACTTTGAGTGTTAGAGACTTTGCTGATGCGATCGGCTTGCCGGCGAGTAGCCAGACGAAAGTTTGCGATGTTGCATCTGGCCAGGTTGCAAGTGTTAAGCGAACGGTCTGGCCGACCTTTGCAGATTCTGAGATAGTCGGTGAAGAATTAGCGACTTCGTCTGCGACAGCTGCTTCACGAATGGCCGGTGAAATTAGCAACGCAAGCAAAGTGACCAGTGCGAATAATTTCTTCATTTCACTCTCTCAGTTTGTTAATCGATTCGAGGGTGAGGCATTTGCAGGCCTCACCCTCGAATCTTCAACTATTTGTTAGCCAACCTTCACAGTTGTCTTGTAGGTCTTGCCTGCAATTACAACTGAGATGGTCTTGGTTCCCTTGGTGAGTGAGACCGAGTAGGTCAACTTGCCTGAAGCTCCAAGCTTCTTGGTCACTTTTGCTAGACCGGTCACCGAAACAGCGGCTGAGCTGGCAGCCTTGCCCTGGATGGTGATAGACACGGCATACTTGCCACTCACTGCCTTGGTTGCCGCTACAGCAGAAACACCGGTTGGCATGTTGGTGAAGTGGAACTCGGTCATGTCTGCAACGTCAGTAGCTGCACCGGCTAGTTCTGGGTAGAACTGGCTGAACACGGCACCCTTGCCAGCTAGTGGCATCGGGGTGGTTAGAGAAGCCGGGATAGCCTCGCCAACTGTGTCGGTGTTTGTCATGTGGAACACGACGTTTCCGAACGCGTCAGTCTTGCCAGTCCAAAGAGCCTTGTCGGCATCGTTTGGCTTGGTTAGGTCGACCGGGGTGGTTCCGTCGGTTACCTTTGCGTTCGAACCGCTGTATGCCTTGCTAACGTGCAACTTGATCTCGGTGTTGACCACTGGCTTGCCTGCGTTGTCTTTGACCGAGTAGGTCATGTAAACGTGGCTGCCTACGGTGACATAAGCCTGACGCATGGTCATGCCCTTTGCATACCAAGCGTTGTCAACACTGAAGGTCTTCTCGAGGTCTTCGCGGTGAACCGAGTTGGTGTCAGTCAATGCAGGTGAGACTAGTCGCAAGCTTGGTGCGGTTGCTGTGCCGTTAGTAATTGGCGCGCTTGGCTTGTAGTAGTGGAACTCAGTCATGACCGAGTGGTCTGGCTTTTCGCCAGCAACCTCAGGAAGCAACTGAACATAAAGTGCGTTCAATGAAGTCGCAGGAATAGTGTCGTCAGTCCACTTAGCTGGCTGAGGCTCGCCCTCGCTCGGGTCGTTTAGGTTCACCAAGGTGAAAGAAACGTTTCCGAATGCATCGGTCTTGCGAATTGGGTTTGCCTGATCAAATGGTGGCTTGTCGACACCGTTGGTCTTTAGACCGTCAACGCTCACGATTGCGGTTGAGCCAGAGTAGCCCTTGCCCACGCGAAGCTTGACATCCTTGTTTACGAACGGGTTGCCGTTCTTGTCTTGCACGTGATAGGTCACCGAAATGGTTGAACCAGCAGGCGCCCAAGTCTTTGTAAAGGTTAGGCCTGAACCAAACCAGGTGTTTGCAACCCAGCCGTCAGCCATCTTCTGGTTGTCAGCCTTCATGCTGATCATGTCGTCAGTGATAACTGGCGAGATTAGTGAGATGTATGCCTCACCCGAAGCGTCAGCAGCTGATGCCGAGCTTGAGATGCCAGTCACGCCAACGAGGCTCAAAGCAATTGCGCCCGCGAAACTGACTGCTTTCTTCCAATTGAGTTTCATGATTTTCCTTTTTCTACTTGTTTTCATTTCTGTCAGCCAGCAAGAGGGTTTAGCCCTTGACGGCACCATCCATGACTCCGCTAACCAATCTGCGGCCGACAAAGATGAAGAGAAGCAACAGTGGTGCGGTTGCCATGAAGGCACCACCCATGTTGAGCGCGTAGTCGAGCACATAGCTCGCCTGCAACTGGGTCACGGCAATCTGTGCCGTGTAGTTGTCTGGTGATGCAAGAACCAATCCAGGCCACAAGAAGTCGTTCCAGGTTGCCAAGAAACTGAAGAGGCCGAGAACGAATCCGCTCTGGCGAATGATTGGAAGAACGATGCTCCAGTAGACGCGAAGAACGCCTGCGCCGTCGATGCTGGCCGCCTCGAGAAGCTCGTTTGGCACCTGAGCATCAATGATTTGGCGCATCCAGAAAACACCAAAGGCAGTCACAAGTGCCGGCACGATCAAGGCAAGAAGCGTGTCAAACCAGCCAACCGATGAAATCAACATAAACAACGGGATGATTCCGAGCTGGCTCGGAAGCATCATGGTTCCAATCACGAAGAGCACCATGAAGCGGCGGCCCTTGAAGCTGAGCTTTGCGAATGCAAAGCCGGCTAGAGCTGAGAAGAACACCTGGGCGACGGCGACGATGGTTCCGACGAGCAGGGTGTTAAGCAGTGCTCGGTTGAATGGCACCACCGAATAGACGTCTGCAACAACCTTGAAGAAGTTGCCACCCGGAATCAGTGTCGGTGGGTTCTTTGAGATTTCGTCTGATCCGTTAGAAGCAACGACGAACATCCAGTAGAACGGAAACACCGAAGCGAAGGTCACCAGGGCGAGAATCAAGTAGCCGATTGGTGACATGCGGCGGCTCTTGCGCTTTCTGCGCAACAGAGCCTTTGAGCCTTCAGTCTTTAGTGAGGTTGATGTCATTTGGTGTCCTCGCTTGAAAGACGACGAGTGATAACGAAGTTGATGACCGAAACGATTAGAACGATTACGGTGATCAAGATTCCGACCGCTGCTGCATAACCCCACTGATAGCTAGCGAATGCTTGCTCGTAGAGGAACAGGGTCAAAGTTGAGAACTGTCGAGATGAACCACCTGAGAGGCCGCCACCGAGGGTGAGTGGTTCGGCAAATACCTGAAGTCCACCAATTGTTCCAACGATAAGAACGAAAGTAATTGTGTTGCGCAAACCCGGAAGGGTTACATAAAGGAATTGCTTCCAGGCACTTGCGCCATCGAGTGATGCAGATTCATATAGCTCTTCAGGAATCGCAAGCATCGAAGCTAAGAAGATGAGCGCGTTGTAGCCCATCCAGCGCCAGGTAATCATCGTTGCGATTGCAACGTGACTGGCAAAACTGTTTTCGATGAAGTCAACTCGCGGAAAACCAAAGAGTTCAATGACGTTGTTGATCATTCCGAAGTCGCGACCGAAGAGCTGGCCAAAAACAATTGCAACTGCGATTACAGAAGTGATGTTTGGAACAAGAAGAACTGTGCGCCAAGCGGTCTTGCCCTTCAAGAATTTGTTGCGAAGAATCGCAGCGAGACCGATCGACATTGCCAACTGTGGAAATGTCGATAGCGCCCAAATTTCTAGCGTGTTGCCAAGAGCCAACCAAAATCTATCGTCGGCGAGCAACTCGGTGAAGTTTTGCAAACCGATGTACTTAATCTCACCGATTGGATCCCAGTTGAAAAAAGCGATGACAGTTGAATAAACGATAGGGGCGAGTCCGAAGATCAAAAACATGATGAAGAACGGTGCAGTGAAGAGGTATCCCCACTTGCCGTTCAACGATGCAAGCCCGCCGGTGTCTTTTGCTGGCTTGATCTTCTTCTGTCGCCAAGGCGAAGGGGCCGACTTGCGTCGGCTGCCCTTCACACTTTTTAGCGAATCGCTTGTAACTGACATGCGTTTGGCCTTAGTTGCCCGTAGTCAAACACTTGTCTTTAGACAGCGCAGCGAGCGTTGCCGTCCAGGATGCAGCCGAAGTCTGCTTCTTGGCTTGAACTCGACCGAGTCCGGCACCAAATGCCATGTCGATTGCGCGCTGACAGGTTCCTTCGAAGATCGGCTTGAGCTTCAACATTCCGTCGCTGTAGATCTTGCCAACAGGCGCGTTGTTGAAGAATGGGTCGTTGTAACCAGAGACTGCAGGGTCGCTGTAGAGCGATGGAGTCGATGGGAACAATCCGTACTTCTTGAACATCTGCAACTGCTGAGCAGGTGCGAGGTACCAGGTCATGAAGTCATATGCTGCCTGCTTGTTGACGGCACCAGCTGGAATAGTCAACTGAGTTCCACCCTGGTTTCCACCACCAACAGGAATGTTTGCGATGTCCCACTTGCCCTTGGTAGTTGGCGCTTGTGCCTTTATGTACTCGGTCATCCATGCTGGAGAAAGAATCACGGCGAACTTGCCGTTGTTCATTCCCACTGGCCAGTCAGCGGTGAACTGAGCGGTCTTCGAACTGATGCCCGCGTTCATTGCAGCAACGGTGGTGTCCCAAGCCTTCTTGATAGCTGGGTTGGTCTTGTAAACCAACTTGCCAGCGTCGGTGCCGTCGTTGTCGTAGTACTTCGATGTGCCCTGGTTAAGCATCGCGGTGTAAATGCTTCCGGCGTCATCGATGAATGAGAAGTTCTTCTTCTTCTGAGCAGCTGTCAACTTTGCAACATACTTCTTGCCAGTCTCAACGAACTTGTCCCAGGTTGGCCAAAGCTTGCTAACTGCATCGCGCTGATATGGCAACCCTGCGGCCTTGAAAAGGTCTGAGCGGTATGCAACTTCGAGGCCACCCACGTCGGTTGGAATTCCGATGACGCTGTCGTCATAGCCAACGCCCTGAGCCCAACGCCATGGAAGGTAGTCGCTCTTTAGATCGGTTGCCGAGAGACCAGCCTTAACACCAGCTGAAACGTTAGTTGTCGAAGTTTCCATCTTGCGAAGGTCTTGAAAGCAAGAAGGGGTCGCGCGCCACTTGCCAGAGTATGCAACCTCAACGGCAACGATGTCTGGGCCACCAAGTTTCTTGGTGAGCTTGTATGCCGAGCACTGGGTGATGAGCTTGGTGCCGTTGACGTCATCCAAGTTGTACTTGGTGTACTCAATCGTCACGTTTGGGTGAAGTGCCTGGTACTGCCTGACCAAGTCACGCTGAATAACGTCACCGAATGACCAAACGGTCACCTTGACCGGTGCGTCTTCTGCCTGGGCTGGCGTGATGCCGATTGACATGACGCCCAAGAGTGCTAACGCCGACACCGATGTCAAAAAGCGCTTGTTTGCGAAAAGCTTGGCCATTCTCTGAATCTCCTAGTTTGAATAAGAAATGTGTGAAACCGATTTCACAGAATAGAGTAAACACAGTTGTCAATCGCGTTGCAACTGAATCCCCGTAAAATAAGGGATTCGTTATCAAAGCGTGACACAGGTTCCAGATCGATTAGGTAGCATTTTTGTAATCCGTGAAAGGCGTTTCATGAACATTCGTTCGTCACTAAAGCTGGCTCTAGCCGGGGTCAGCGTTGCTTGCCTTGCATTTATTGGGGCGTCTGCCCCTCAGGCTGCCACCGCGGCCACGACCAAGAAATTGCTCTGGTCGCAAGAGTTCAACGGCACCAAGCGCGTCGGTGTCGACAAGCGCTACTTCACCCACGACCTCGGAAACGGCTTCGGCTGGGGCAACGCCGAGAAGGAGTACTACACCGCAAGCTCGTCGAACATCTTTACCGATGGCAAGGGCAGCCTGGTGATCACGGCCAAGCGCATTCCTGAAGATTCATCAATCTTGAACATCTGCGACGATTGCCAATTCACTAGCGCAAAGATCAAGACCGCAGACAAACTCGGATTCATGTATGGCCGCCTAGAGGCGCGCATCAAGACTCCTGCCGGTTCAGGCATGTGGCCTGCATTCTGGATGCTCGGCGCTTCTCTATCTGAAGGTGACACCTGGCCTGACTGCGGTGAGATCGACATTCTCGAGGGCAAGGGTTCTGAACCGAATCGTGCCTACGGAACTATTCACGGCCCTGGCTACTTTGGTGGCGATGGAACGCAAAAGGGTTATGCATTTGACAACCCAATCGAGCTCAACGCCGGTTACCACGTTTATGCAATTGAGTGGAAGGCAAACCAAATTGACTTCTACTTTGACAGCAAGAAGTACTACACCATCAATGCAGCAGCTGTGAAGCCAAACAAGTGGGTCTTCAACAAAGAATTCTTCTTGATCATCAACTTGGCTACTGGCGGTAACTTCGAGCCAAACATCGACCCAACCATTCAGAGTGCAACGTTGGCGATTGACTACATTCGCTACTACTCGATCAATGGCCAAGGCAAACTGATCAAGCACTAGTTGGTTTTTTGCTGCACCTTTAGCAGGCATACCAAGGTGACTAGGGCAGAATAGGCAACATGAGATACATCATCTTTGTAATCGACGATCAGACCGAAAAAGCCAGCGGCAACGAAATGGCTGCCATTGACGCATTCAACGAAATGCTTGAATCCAACGGGCACTGGATAACCGCGGGTGGAATTCAGCACGGTGCACAGGCAACTGTTCTCGACAACCGAGCCGGCGCGGGCCTGGTTCACGAAGGCTCTCTTTATGACTCAGCCGAGCACTACTCGGGCTTCTGGCTAATCGAAGCAGCCGATCACGACACCGCTCTCGAACTCGCAGCAGCCGGGTCAAAGGCCTGCAACCGCAAGGTTGAGTTGCGCCCTTACCTCAGATAAGCAAGGCAATGACTTCAACTGACTCCTCAAAGCGTTTTCGTTTGGTTCTGCGAGCAGGTTCTCTAGTCTTTGGGCTCAGCGCGATTGCACTCGTCGTCGCACCGAAACTTTTCAATGAATTGCTGGGATTAGCCTCAACTCCCGAACTCGAATGGTCGATGCGAATGACTGGCATCACACTTGTTGCTCTCGCCGGAAACATGTTCTCTCACTCAACTCGAGGCTCTGTTGAATCAGTGAGGCTTGCCGGTTTCGTAATGATGGTCAGCGCATTCGCGTTAGGTGTGCTCACACTTCTCATTGGAGTGCCACTCACATGGTTCACAATTGCATACGCGTTGGTTGGCTTCGGCTTTTCGGCAGCTTACATTTGGGCCGCTAGACGCTAGTTCTTACAACTTCCGTCTATGTAATTTCCGAAACCATTTAGCTCGCTCAAGCTCTGGTTAGCACCAGACAATCCATAGCCCCATCCCGGATCAGGTTGTGCCATTTTCTTTTCATCCCACGGTTCAACCGACAGACACATGTAAGAACCATCTGAGTTCGTGAGTTCAATTCGATCTGCGACACCCGGCTTCGATTCAAAGAGTTTTGTGTTGATGTCGAATTTGTATGTTGCCAAAATCTCGCGCATGAACGCAGGGTCGGTAGGGTTGCGATCTGGGTTCGCCAGGCGAGCTTGGCCGATTATGTTGAGCAGCTCATTTACCTCAACGGTCCCTTTGCTCAAGTCACCATCGCGCAGCAGCGGGTCCATTCCGTATGCAGTGCTGATGTAGAGCTCAAACGAGAATGTGTTCGGCTTGTCTGACTTTGGGTCAGTGTTCATCAGAATCAAGTCGAAGGTCAGAGGCGAGTTGGGGGCGACGTTTGCGACACCGCCCATTACAAAACTGTCGCTATAAACAGAAACTCTCTTTACGGTCAGCCGCGGATAGCCGTCGAGAACTTGCTCGCATGCCTTAATTGTCGATTCACGATCTGCGACCTTGCCGGTTTCGCGAGTGTCTTTGCGCATCCAGTCGCTGGCACCGAGCCCAAACGCATAATCAACAACTGCGGTGCACTTCTCACGGATTGGCGCTTCTTTGCCTGTGTTCACAGATAGCCCCCACTGAATGTTCTGGTCTTCAGGAAATGGTTCGCTGTCATAGGCAACAAAACCCTCTGGCGCTGAAGTGCTGATCAGGTATTCGTATGTCGTTTGAGCTTCGTCGATTTGGTTCTGCTTAGAGATTCCGGCTTGGCTGGGACCAAGCACTTTCGCAATCGATGGAGCGAGAGAACCAGGCACAAACGCCAACTGCGCAATCGAGATTGCCAAAATCGCGATAAATCGATTTCTTGTAATTCGCTTGCGCGCGCGAAGCGCGAGCACTATTACTGCAACACCTAAAGTGCCGAAAAACAAAACGTCAGCAACACCTGCGTACCCGATGCTCCAACTTACGTTACCGAGTCGCGAGTCGGCACCATAGAACTCTGGGGTTCCGCGCAAATCTCTAACCAGAGAGAACTCGATCAAGATATTTATCGCCAACATCAACGATGCTGCGAATAGCAAAACTATTCCGTTGTTATTCGGCTTCTTCGGGTCTGAACTGTTCGATTTCGCATAGACGTTTGTCTCTGACTCAGCATTTGGTGCAGTGCTTGAAGATTGCGAATCAGATTTGATCTCACGATTTAGATTTCGAGCCTGTGAGAAAACCCATGAACCACCAAAAATTGAAAGCAGAATCGCTATGCCTGGCAGTCCCATCTGAACTGCGAAGATTGCCCCTGGCACCATGATGACCGCGCCAATTGAGACCGAGACACCGAGCAATTGCTGAATGTTCCAGATTTTTTCGTAATCAAGCTTTGCCTGACTTTCTTCTAACCCGCTCAGCCTCTTTGCGCGGTTATATAGCCAAAGTGTTCCGGGCAATGCGACGGCATTCCCTACCAAAACTATGTATGGGCTGAAGATTCCGCCACCTATTAGAAATGGAACAAATAGATGAGTCTGCGTAAAAACGACTTCGGCAACCAGTGACAGCAAAGCAAGGCCAGTTGAGATGGCCAAGATGATGAGTGCCTTGCGATAAAGCTTGACTAGTCTCTCAACTTGAAGTTCGGTCATTGTTTCCCCCTTGACGACAATATTATTTCGCAGCGAACTAGATACACTCAACGCATGGCCGATAAACATGACCCGCTTGAACTTGAATGGTTCAAAATTGGGCTGGCCGGGCCTGCCAGACGCGCGTTAGTTGCGGCAAAGCTCTACAAGGTTTCAGACCTGCGCAAGATATCGCTCGCAGAACTGAAGGCACTTCATGGAATGGGCAAGTCGGCTATAGCTCGAATTCGAGAAATCATGGATGCCAAGAAGATCAAATTTCGACCTTGATGTCTTTAGGGTTTGTCTTCAACCCAGCGAAGTTCGACTTTTCTGTCTGAGTCTTTCGGAGACTTTGTGTTTTGCGGTCCATAGCCTAGATAACCGATCTTTACTTTGACGCCAAGTCGAGACAAAGCTACTGCGACGTTCTTTGCACGTGCCGCTGCCAGATTGCGCATTTGCTTGGTGGGCGTTGCTGTGTACTTTACAAAACCTGTAATCAGCAACCAGCCCGACTTTGCAGTCAACAAGTTCGCGGCGATTTCTAGGTTCGCAAGATCGATGCGGTCGAGCTTGGCAGAGTTAGCTGCAAAGGTAATTGGCTTGATTAGCGAGACTCCGGTTAGCAACGGAACATTGAATTCAAGCACCTTGGCGACAGCCTTGACCACAGGAACAGCAACAATCACAGGCTTTGTGACAACAGGCTCTGCAATTGGATCTGGGGTTGGCTGTGGCACAACAGGATCAGGAGTCGGTTGTGGAGTGGGTTGCGGTGTTGGTTGAACAGTTGCTGTTGTCGTGAAAGTGACAGACGAGATCTGCCCCGCCCCAACTGCATTCTCAGCAACAACCGTAGCTGTGTAGGTGACACCCGAACTCAAATTTGTGAATTCACAGTTAAGCGTCATGGTCGTGCAAGTTGCACCAGTGCTAAGCGTCACTGTGTATCCGGTGATCAAAGCGCCACCGTCTGATGTTGGAGCTATCCAGTTGATTGTTCCTGAACTGGTGGTGACGCTAGAGGTGAGGCTTAGCGCTGCACCGGGAGTTCGCTGCACAATGTAGATGCTTGGATCTGAAGTGAGAAGCACAGTGACTGTGCCGTTAGCACTAGCCGCGCCAACCAGCGTGGCAACACCGTTTTGCAGTGCATAGATTTGTGCGCCGGCTCGGATGTTCGAATTCGTGAGTGTCAGCGAAACTGCCGTGCCAGGATTGGTGTCTGGAACGGTTTCGTCTGGAGCAAGCCAACTAATCGCAATTGAAATCACATAGTTGTTTACACCACTGATGATGCTCGAAGCATAAGAGGTGTCTGTAATCAAATCTATGTTTACGAATGTTCCAGCCGGAAGAGATCCATGTGGAACAGAGACCGCAACTCCGGTCGGTCCGCTTGTTCCCAAGTAAGTCGAATCAACGATGTTTGAGGCTGTGATTGTTGAAACGCGCGCCAGGTTTCCAATCACACCAACAAGTGACGACTGAATCCAGCGGGCATAAAGAGTTGTGTCAGCGCTAGGTGTATACGCTGCTCCACCAACTCCAACCTTTGTGCCGCCAGTTGAAGCGGTGTACCAGCCATCAAATACGAAGTTGTTTCTAGACAGGGTAGGCAAAGTCGTTGAGTTGCCCATTGCGACAGTCGATACGGAATTCGACTGAACACCGTAGTTAGGTGCGAAGTTCATAGTGTAAACAGTTGTTACCCATTTGGCGTAGAGAGTCGCATCAGCTGACGGCGACTGAGCACCAGAAACCTGAGTCGTGAAACCAGAATCAGCAAACCAACCAGCAAAGCTGTAACCAGTCTTCGTCGGTGTTGGCAAAGTGATCGCCGAACCACCAGTAGTAAACGAAGCAGAAGCAGAACCGTTGCCTCCAGTGGCACCGTTGTAGTTATAAGTCAAAGTGAAAACAGAAGCCGACCACTTCGCATAAAGAGTCGCATCAGCTGACGGCGACTGAGCACCAGAAACCTGAGTCGTGAAACCAGAATCAGCAAACCAACCAGCAAAGCTGTAACCAGTCTTAGTAGGCGACGGCAAAGTGATCGCCGAACCACCAGTAGTAAACGAAGCAGAAGCAGAACCGTTGCCTCCAGTGGCACCGTTGTAGTTATAAGTCAAAGTGAAAACAGAAGCCGACCACTTCGCATAAAGCGTTGCATCAGCAGTTGGCGACTGAGCACCAGAAACCTGAAAAGTGAAACCAGAATCAGCAAACCAACCAGCAAAGCTGTAACCAGTCTTCGTCGGTGTTGGCAAAGTGATCGCCGAACCACCTGTAGTAAACGAAGCCGAAGCAGCGCTATTGCCACCAGTGGCACCGTTATAAGTGAAGGTGAGCACATACGTGCCAGCAGTCCACTTGGCATAAAGGGTGAACGAAGTGAGCTGGCCGTGAGCAAAATTCGGAAAGACTGCTTGGTTGGTTAACCCGGCGTCGAGGTACCAGCCAGCAAAAACATAGCCAACCTTCGTAGGATCTGCGGGTGCAGACGCCATGGTGGCACCCGAAGTAGTCGTGCCCGCCGCCACGGATGAGCCGCCGTTGGGGTTATAGGTAACGGTAAGAGAGTTGCCTGTCCACTTCGCATAAGCGGTCGTGTTCGAAGTTGGCGAGTATGAAGCTCCCGCAGCACCAATCGACGTGGTGAACCCAGCGTCTGAATACCAGCCAGCAAATGTGTAGCCAGTCTTGGTCGGCGTTGGCAAGGTTATGGCCGCGCCCCCAGGAGTGAAGGTGTTTGAGACCGGCATTGTTCCGCCGTTAGCTCCGGCGTATGAGTACGTCGTGGTGAAAGTCTCGGCGAAGTAGGCCACGTCTGCCGTGTACTTAGCGCTCATCTGTGTCGAACTTAGTGCGAGGTTGTAGAACCTGAACTTGCTGTAAAAACCTTGAAAGCCCTGGCCTGTTCGCCCGTCACCTATCTGCAAAATTGTGTTGGCAAATGTCGTGTGAGTTACACCTGTATAGCTGCCGTCGGCGACACCATTTATATAGAAAGTCAGTGTGTTGTTGTTCGCTGGGTCAAGCGTGAAAGCATAATTTGTCCAACCAGAGCACTTTGTAGAATCCCACGGAGTGTTCGAAGTGAGATTTGCCGATGAAGTTGTGCTCAAAGTTAGGCGATCGTTCGAAATTCCGAATTGCCAGTCATTACCCGTTGCTGCAGCGCCGGCAGTAGTCGAGTACCACTTCGAAGCCAGCACGTTGTTGCCACTGCCAGATCGGTAGGCCGAACACTTTGCCCAAACTTCGACTGTGATTGCACCGGCGATATTCGCAAGGTTATTTGCACCCATGTTCACGGCCGCTCCGTCGGGCAATGCGAGTGAGTTAGGAGGGCCAGCCGTGTAGGTCTGACCGCTAATTGCAGTTGATGCGAGAGTTGAAGACAATGGGGCAAGACTCGCGTTGCTTGTCCAAGTAGCTCCAGTCACCGGCAGACTTGTGGTGCTTGCAGCATCTAGGTTCACATAGGGTGCGTCTGACCATTGCGCAGACCAAAGCCTGTCACCGCTTGGCTGAGTGCAAGAACCCGAAGTGCCAATTCCAACGTTTCCGGTTTTCCAACCTGAGAAGTTGTATCCGGGCCGTGTGAAAGTTACGCCTAAATAATTTGTGAGGTTTTGGCAAGATGTAGGCCAAGTGATGTAAGTGTCGGCCTGGGTGCCAGTTCCTCCATTTGGTTCATAACTCATCACCCAAAAGCTTCTGAACGAGATGACGACTTTGCCCGAAGCGCCATCGAGGCCGCTGCCATCACCCGAAGTTGTGTTGTACTGAGAGTTTCCGCCCGTGCCGGTGTTCGCTAGAACGGTTGAGCTTGCGTTTGAATAACTGAAACCGCCACGACCATACTCGACGGCTGTTCCGGTCAATGATGAAGACACTCCAACACCAGCGGTTCCGTAGTTGGTGACACAACTTCCGTTCGTTGCAGCACCGCCGGCACCACCGCCACCACCGCCCCAGCCCCAGACGCCCAAGCTTCCGTTCAAACCACTGCTTGCAACGCCACCCGCGGCACCGTTAGTTGTGCAATTGACTGATGCAGGCGTGCCACCGCCACCGCCACCGGTAGCAACGGCACCGCCTGCGCCGGTGTAGCCATAAGAACCGCCACCGCCACCGCCGAGAACAGTGGTTGAGTTGAAAGCCGAAGATTGACCGTTTCTAGTAGAGGCATCGTCTGCGATGGCAATTGCACCCGAGCCACCAGCGCCAACCTTCACAGCGAAGACGTTGCCTGACGTTAGAACCTGAGAGTTGAGAGTCGATACCCCACCGCCACCACCGGCTCCAGCTGGTTGGCTAGTGCGCGTGGTGCCCTTGCCGCCACCGCCACCGCCACCGACAACCAACACAGTTGAGAGGTAACCGTTGTTCGCAAGAACGTTGCTGACCCAACCACCCCACGGGGTCAAGAATGTGCGATCAAAGACAACTCGGGTGTTTGGAGCTACAACAGTTGTTGTAGCCAAGCTTGTCAACGTCGGCAGACCATTCTTCGTCAAACTTATAGAGCCGTTGAAGTCTGCATAACTCGAAGACACTTCGTTGTTGAAGTCCCAGGCGTGCTGCAGAGTTGAATCAATCTGAGATGAATCAGAGTCGACATACGCATGCATGCTTCGTGCGAGTTGGTTTGCAGTTAACGCTGAATTCCAAGTCTTGACTTGGTCAACTTGACCATTGAAGTATTGCGTCGTCCCTGCGTTGGTCGACGAGCCAACTTGCAAACCTGCTGAGTGTGCTACTCGGCTAATCGTCGAAGTGCTATCGAGATAACCGTTTATGTAGAGACTGATGGTTGAACCCGACGCTGTTACCGCAAGGTGGGTCCATTCGCCAGCACGGATGCTGCGCACTGAAGTGAAATAGGAGTTTCCAATGCCGACATGGATTTGTGACACAGAGGTGCCACCCGAGCTATTTAGAGTGCCGAGATAGAAACGAGTAGCCATGTTTGAATCTGAAGTTGCAATTGGTTGGTGGCTAGCCGGAATCGAAGTTGGCTTAACCCAAATTTCGAAAGTGTAATCTTGCGCAGTGTTTGTCGGAAAAACTTGTGAGGTCGTTGAAGCATAAGTAGTGGTGCCAGTAAAGTTGATCACTTTGTCATCGGTCGTGCTGTAAGCAACGACGACTAGACCCGAACCACCGTTTCCGGCAGCTTGATTCGTCGTGCCATCAAAACCACCAGCACCTCCGCCTGAACCCGAATTTGAAACAGCAGAAGTTGCAGCGGTGTTATAAGAACCCGAACCAGCTTGAGTGGTTGAGTTCGCACATGCACCGCCAACACCCACGTTCGCGCTCATAGCTCCCGCGCCACCACCAGATGCATAACAGAGCAAAGTTCCGGTTATCGAAGACTGGTATCCAGCTCCGCCATCTCCACCTTTGAAAACTGAATTAACAGTTGCAGCATTCGCGCCGACACCGCCAGCTCCACCGCCACCACCACCGGCATAGATTAATCCCGAGAAACCACCAATGCCTCCGGCATTCTTAAGACCGCTTCCGGCACCCGCCGGCATAGCTGTTCCCCCACCAGCGAGACCACCGCCTGAACCTCCGCTTGTTGCGGTCGCTGTGCCGCCGGCACCCGCGCCACCACCGAGATAGTTGATGCCTGCGAACGAGGTATTCTGCCCGGGTTGTCCGGCCATTGCCGAGTTGGTAGTTGTTGCAGTCATGCCGCGACCGCCTTGGCCCACTTTGACTGCGACAACCGATGAGGCTGAGGGAGCATAGTTCGAAAGATACATAAGCTCACCAGCACCACCACCACCGGCGTGACGTGATCCACCGCCACCACCACCGGCAACAATCAATGCTTCGGCTCGACCATAACCAGCTGGCACAGTCCAGCCACCAACCGGCGTCAGATAACTTCTTGGAAATGTGATGACGGTCTTTCCGTTGATTCTTGAAGTTGTCTTCACGTCGACAAAATTCACAACGGGACTCGCATTGATAAATGAGAGATTGGTGCTGGCGGTGAGAACGCGGTTATTGATTGTTGTGTTGCTTCCGCCCTCGTTGAAATCCCAGTATGAAATCAAGTTTGCCGTGCTTGCTGGTGAGGTTTGATAGTTGTGCATGTCGCTCAACATTTCAGAACTTGTTCGCGCCGTCGACCAAATCTTTAATTCATCAACCTGACCTGAGAAATACGCACCGTAATGCCAGCCAACATTGATCGGATATCCGCTGTAGGTAGAACGCCCTGATGAGACAGTGGTTGTGACTGCGAGCTGATTGTCAACGTAAAAACTTACGCTGGTGTCATTGCGCACTAGCGAAAGATGCGCCCAAGAGTTTGCAACAGCCGGAACACCGCTAGAGATGTATCCAGAATTAACACCCTGACCGGCGTAATAGACCAGGTACTTGTAAACACCGTTGTGAACGCCGATCCACCAGTCACCGTCGTGGCTAGTTACCGTGCAGTAAGCACCCGACGCTGAAGAACAGTTGCCCGCATTCGGTTTAGCCCATATTTCAACTGTGTAAACAGACCGAGAAGTGAATGCGCTGCCTTCGGAGGCTTGAAGGTAGTCGCTAGTTCCGTTGAGCGACAAGGCATAGTCAACGGTTGAAGCGTCGCCGGTTGTGGCGGCCTGAGCAGGTGCAATTTGAAAGGTCAAGCCAGCAATAGTTAGCGCAAAAGTCAGCAAGACCGCTAAAAAGCGTCTTTTGCCAAGCGTGCGATTCACCGGTTTTGCCAATCTCGTTAATTGAGTTGCCGGCCAAAACGATTGCCGCTCACCAAGCCTAACTAATGGCCCATTTACTCTCTAGAGACTTTGCCTAATGTCTTTAACATCGCGCGACTGGCAATTAGCGTGCCACCGAGCACTGCCGGAATTCCGCCGCCTGGATGAACCGAAGCACCCACTCTCCAGAGCCTTGGCCTCAATGGGTTGTGATATTGCGGATTATGAAATGGCCCCGATTGCCAGAGCGGAGTTGTCGCGCCATATAGTGCTCCGCCGGCAGCACCAAACTGCGCAAAGTAATCGGGGTTCAATATTTCATACTGTTCAAACAACTCGTCGATTGGCTGCTTGAGCCCAAGCTTTTCAGAGACTCGATCTAGCTCTCGGCGCACCCATTCGCTGTTGAGGTCGTACTTCTTTCCATCGGCTGGCGCGGTTAGCAAAACTGCAACGGTGTCTTTCGTGTTCGGGTAAATCTCGCCAGCCCTGTAGTAATTCACAAAAGTCATCGTTTGCCTTGGCGGTATCGCGGCATCAAGATTCTTGTGCAGTTCGTTTGCGTCATCGGGCATGATCACCGAGTGAGTAACCACATCGTCACCAAGTGGTTTCTTTAGAACGGCATAAATCGCAACGCCCGAACATGAACGATGTTTGGCAACTCGTTTTGGCTTGCCGGTCTGCAAGGACTTAAGCACACCTGGGTCTAGCGAACTCACCAAATGATCGAACGCGAATGTTGCTTCGTTTGTTTCAACAGAACGAGCACGGATGCGCTTCACTGCCGTATCGAGTTTGATGTCCGCTCCGGCGGCAATTGCAAGTCGGCTCAAAGCAAGTGCGATTTCATTCACGCCACCAACCGGAACAGAGATTCCTTGAGATGCCATTGATGCAGTCATCGATGCATAAAGCGCTAGCGAACGCTTTGGCGAAACTCCTGCGTTCAAAGTGTGAATAGAAATGACTTCTTTTAGTGAGGCTGGCAGATAGCGAAGCGATTTCAAATAACTAGAAGTTGTTAGTCGAAAGCCATAGGTCTTTGACATCTTTATTAGTGACGGAAACGCCTTTGGATCTAGCGGGCTCGATGTCAGCAATTTTGAAATAGAAGGTGTGAGTGCATCGTGTTGCTTCGCGAATCTTGACCACGCTTCGTGCCACGCATGACCAGGCTTAACTGGCAAGTCGGTGACTTCGTCGCGCAGGTAATAGCGACCGACCTCGCGAAGTTTTGTGAACGAAAGAGCAGCGTGATCTTTTGATTTCAATGAACCCAGAGAGTCGAAGGTGTCTAGAAACTGCTGCCACACCTCAGGAAAAGTCACCAGCGCAGGCCCGGTATCCATGCGTTGACCAGCCAACTCGATTCTTCGAGACTTGCCACCCAGCCAACTATTGCGCTCTAGAACCGTGACTTCATGGCCCGCTTGAGCAAGCAGTGCGGCACTGGCGAGTCCAGAAAGACCGGCACCGAGTACTACAACTTTTGCCACTGCTACCAGCCGAGAACCATCGACGCTACTAGCTGAACGCCGGCAACGGCACCGGCAGCATAAGGAAACGCGATGGAATATTTATAAACGTCGTGAGCACGCTTAGCAGTTGGTTCGCGCCAAACGGTGAGAACAAGGTAGCCAGCGATAAGCAGGTTGACGATTGCAACCGGAATGTTCACCATGGCAAAAAGAATCGTAGAGACCGCCCACCAAAACGCAGACCAGATCACTGTCTTTTTCACGCCAAGGTGAACAGCAGTGGTTTCGATTCCGGTGTCTGAGTCTTGAGGAATATCTTGAATCGCGTCATAGGCGTGCTTTGCAATTGACCATGCCATGAGCGCAAACACTGCGAGCCAAATCGGTTCGTGCCCGAGCGCAAAAGGAACGAACGCAAGCGGAAACGCATAGTCGGTGTTTGAAAAGCTATCTAGATATGGGCGCGCTTTGAATCGCAGCGGAGGAGCCGAATAGAAAGTGAAGAACAGACTGTATGCAAGCATCCATGCGGTTGCCTGCCACGGCAGCGTGAGTGCGAAGTAAATCAAAAACGGAACATTGGTGAGAATGACGCCCCACCAAATTGGTTTCACTTCGCTTGGCGAAATGTGTGCGCCTTCGTAGCCGCCCTTGCGCGCATTAATGTTGTCTGTCTCTTGATCAAAGATGTCATTGATGCCATAGATCAAAAGATTGAACGGCAGGGTTACCCATATCAGAATTGGCAAGATTCGCCAATCCCAGAGAGAGCCCGCGAGCCACATTCCCATTACAGAAGTGCCAATGGTGTTTACCCACAGCACTGGGCGAGAAATGACTATTAGGCGTCTAAGCACGAGACCAGCCTACGCTCAGCGCTTTGATGCAAAGTCAGGTGCGCCTGAAGATGCCGAGAAGTTCTGCGAGGTTGTGCTTCGATTCGGCGCTGTGTCGAAGCTGCATGCCTTCGATCACCCGGTAGCTATTTCGACGCCCCGACTTGGTCACCTCTAGATAGCCGGCATCGCGAAGATCTGCGATGATTTCACGGATTCTTCGCTCAGTGACACCGACTTGCGCTGCCAGGTCGGTGAGTTTCACGTCAGGTTGCTGGCTAATCTGCACGATTACGTGCCCGTGGTTGCTGAGGAATGTCCAACTCATAGGACTGACTATACGGGAAAAATAAAGGCGGTATTTTTATTCCGCTATGCTGTGAATCGTGAATTCTTTCGACATAGCGATTTCGAGCCTGACCAGCATCCCAGTTTTGGCATTTGCCCTGGGAGTGATCGCCAGCCGGCTAAAGGCCGACATGAGCATCTCTAAGAGTGCCGTCGAAATCATCTCTTTTGTGTTGCTGCTCGCAATCGGCCTGAAGGGTGGTTTTGCGCTTCAAAAAACTGGTCTTCAAGGTTCTGGTTTGCCGATCGCAACAACGCTGGTGCTCGGATCGCTGATTCCGTTGATTGCCTTTGGCTTGCTAAAGCTGGTTCGCCACCTTTCCCTTGTCGATCGAGGTTCGATTGCTGCGCACTACGGGTCGACCTCGCTCGTGACCTTCACCGCTGCTCTCGTGTTTCTCGAAAATTCGAAAATCGAATATGAGGGCTTGGTCACAACTCTGCTGGTTGTGATGGAGGTGCCAGGTTTGCTGATTGGAATTCTCTTGGCGCGCGGAGGGCTTTCGGCATTGAAAGACAAAGAGCTTCTTAAAGAAGTGTTCTTTGGCAAAACCGTTCTGTTGCTTCTCGGTGGTGTTGTGATGGGATACATCGCCGGACCAAAAGGATATGTAAGCGTCAAGACACTATTCGTCGATGCACAACCCGGATTGCTCACGCTCTTCTTGTTGACACTCGGCATTCAAGCCGGAAACAATTTCAAGCACTTCAGAAGTCTTGGATCACTTCTAGTAGTTTTCGCAATCGCAATGCCGCTAATCGGTGGTGCGCTCGGTGCATTCGCTGGCGCGGCGATCGGACTATCAGTCGGTGGCTCGACCGCGCTTGCAGTTTTGTGCGCGAGTGCTTCTTATATCGCAGCGCCAGCCGCAGTTTCGATTGCACTGCCGACCGCGAATCGGTCTGTGCCAATCACAGCGAGTTTGGGAATCACTTTTCCGTTCAACTTGCTAATTGGCTTGCCGCTTTACTTCTGGCTCGCTCAGACATTCGCTAACGTGATTTGAGCGGCGGCGAACCCGCCAATGAGAAAAACCCGGCTCTCGTGAGAAGAAACCGGGTTTTCGTGCGCCTGGAGGGACTCGAACCCCCAACCTCCTGATCCGTAGTCAGGTGCTCTATCCGTTGAGCCACAGACGCATTTGCCCCTGGTTGGAGGGGCTGTTGCCCGAAGACAACTTTGCAAGTTTACCTGCCAAATTGAATAAACAATAGGGCGATAAACCTCGCGGAGTCGAGAGGATTTGAACCTCCGAAGGACTTTAGATCCTTACCTCATTAGCAGTGAGGCGCACTCGACCGGGCTATGCGACGACTCCTGAGTACAACTTCGTTAGTTTAGCCGACAAGGCGGCCGCAAGCCAAGCCCCGAGCAGCCGCTAGATCTGCCCCGCATCGAGTTTTTCGAGAACCTTTTTTGCACGGATGCGCAACTCGGGCAGGTCGCTAAGCCGATTCAAGCCGCCGAGCTGCTGACTCATGCGGTGATTCTTCGAGAAGGTTTCTCGGTGTCGATCGAGAAAATCCCAGTACAAAGTGGTGAAGGGGCAAGAGTCTTCGGCCGACCTGGTCTTCGGGTCATAGGCGCAACCCTTGCAGTAATTTGTCATTCGCGAAATGTATGCCCCGCCAGCGGCATATGGCTTTGTCATCAAGACGCCGTTGTCTGCGTGCACGGCCATGCCGATAACATTCGGAACCATCACCCATTCGGTTGCGTCGATGAAGCGCTCGCGCATCCAGTCGAGAAATTGCTGGGGGTTGGTTGATGTGATCAAAGCAAGATTGCTCAGAATCATCAGTCGCGGAATGTGATGTGTCCACGCACGTTTATCGACATCTTCGACAACGCTCTTAACGCAATTCATTTTTGAATTGCTCGGGTTCGTGAAAACCGGCAGCAGCTTTCGATTGGCCTCAAGGGAATTTAGTTCTCGATAATCTTCGCCCAAGAACCAATACATGCCATTTATGTATTCGCGCCAACCGATGATTTGTCGCACTATAGCTTCGACAGATTCGATTCGTGCATTGCCTTTTGCATAAGCCTTGAGCACAGCATCGATAACTTCTTCTGGCGAGATCAGAGCGTTGTTCAAGTATGGGCTGAGCAGCGAATGGTTCATCGCCCAGCTCTCGCCCGCAACTGCGTCTTCGTATGGACCGAACTCGTCCAAGCCATTCTCGATAAAGTGTTCGAGCTGTTTGAGCGCGCCGTCGCGAGTTGTTGCCCAGGTGGTTGTTGCTGTCATGCCAAGTTCTTCGGCAACCTGCAAATCGATCTCGTCGCGCATGTGTTCGAGAGGCTCAGGCCATGAGTGGTTCTTTGGTGGCGGCAATCGGTTCGCCTCATCGAAGTTCCACTGACCGCCCTCGGGTTCACCGTTCGAAACGAGAATCGAAAGTCGCACTCTTTGCGCGCGATAGAAGTTCTCCATGACAAATGTTTTTTGTCGTTCGGCCCAGAGTTGAAAGTCTGCCCTCGAGGTCAAAAAGAAATCGTTCTTCACGAACTCGACACCGAACTCTGCGAGGGTTCTCGATTGAACAAAAGACGATGGCTCGGCGCTAACAATCGGCAGCGCGCCGAATTCCTTTTGAACCTGCTCTAGCCCAGACACCGTGGTCTCGGCCTTTAGGTACCTAACCTCAAAACCTTCGGCTTCTAGCTGCTTGGCAAAGTGTCTTGCCGAAGAAATCAGAAAGAACAACCGCTCTTTGTGCCAGTTTCGACCTGTGGTCATGCGCTTGCTTTCGACCAAGACGATGAAGTCGCTTGCCTTGTTGGCCCCGGCTAGAGCGCCTTTGGCTCTAGAGAGGTGATCGAATGCAACGTAAATAATTCGATTCATGCGCGCTTGCACTTTTCTGAGCAGTACTTCACGTTTGCCCAGTCTTTTGCCCACTTCTTGCGCCATTCAAAAGGCAGACCGCAGCGTTCACACACTTTTGGCTCGTGGCCATTCTTGGTTAGCGCTTTTCTCGGCATGAGCCAAAGATACCCAGTGCTCGCGGTTAGTTAGAGCAGGTGGTTTGGCTGGCGTCGGTGCCGGTCAGGTCGAGAACGTCGGTTGGCGTTGGGCTCGGGCTTGCCGAAGGCGACGTGCTCGGTGTCGGAGACGGCGTTGCAATCACAGCGCCTTGACCGGTGTTCTTGCCGATCACAATCGGCTCATCGTTGACAAGCTTTTGAAACAGGATGTTCGCCTGCTCGTAAACCGGCATCACACGACCCGAATAAGGTGCAGGCAAACCACCGCGCGATGGAACTTGCACGAACACCATCTTCTCGAGCGAGACATCCTTGAGTGATGACGCGAGCGAAACCATTGTGCCGAGGTCGGTTAGCGAATCAGAGAGTTTCATGTTGCGAGCAGCAGCGTTGGCAAGTGAGTAGAGACGAACCGGGTTAGTGAGAACACCGTTGCTCTTAATTTTGCGAACGAGCGAAGTTAAGAAAACCTGCTGGTTTGAAATTCGTGAGAGGTCCGAGCCATCGCCAACTCCGTGACGAGTTCTCAAGAACTGCAGCGCTGCTTTGCCCTGAAGCGTGTATTCGCCAGGCTTCAAATATGTCTGCGTGTATGGGTCGTTGATTTCTTGCGCAACACAAACATCGACACCACCGATTGCATTCGACATTTCGATAACGCCGTTGAATTCGATCATTGCGAGATATGGAATCTTCAAACCAGTTAGCTGCTCGATTGTGAGCAATGTGCACCCTGGCCCACCATTTGCGATTGTTGCGTTTAGCTGACCAAGAGCCTGAGGCAAATAGCCAGGGCCGCCCGAGGTGCTCGGGCACGCAGGCCAAGGAACCATCAAATCACGCGGAAAACTAACGGCAGTCGCGTTCTTGCGATCTTCGCTGATGTGCAAAAGAATCATCACGTCGGCGAGGGTTGACGACTCGTTTCCGTATCCCTTGCCCTGACCCTTTCGAGTGTCGCTTCCGACGAGAAGAATGTTGATCGGGCCTTTTAGGTCTTCGGCAGTAATTGGCTTTGAGTTCGGCAGGGTTAGGCCGTTTGCCTTGAACTGGGTGCTGAGCTCAAAAACCGCCACTGCCGCGACGGCCACCGCTGCACCAACTGCGAGCGCGAGACCCTTTACGAATAGGCCACCAAACGCCGAAGCTCTTGACTGCACCTTTAGGCGGCCGTGGCGAGCGAGTGCTCGCGGCTGACGCTTCTTAAAAAGGGGCATTTTGGCTTTCAGGTGATGGGCGAATTACAAGTTTAAGCCGAAAGGCCTGCTGGTGGCTAGGCATCCCAGAGAACTCCCATAAAGCAAAAGACCCAGCAAAATGCTGGGTCTTTTGGTTTTACTGGAGGAAGCGGTGGGATTTGAACCCACGGTAGCTATTAACTACGACAGTTTTCAAGACTGTTCCGTTCGGCCGCTCCGGCACGCTTCCGTGTAAATAATTCTAACTGACAGAGCGTGAAAACAAAATGCCTTCGAAGCCGGCGAGCACTTCGGCCACCCCGTCGTCTTCAACCGAGGCCACAACTGCCGACGCCGCGAGCTTCACTTCGTCAGGACCCTGACCCATTGCGAAGCCAAAGCCACCGCAGGCTCTGGCCCAGGCAAACATGTCGATGTCGTTGCGTCCATCACCGACTGCGATCACCTGAGAAGGCAAGATGCCCAACTCTTGGCGACGCTTTTCGAGAGCCGAAGCCTTGCTGATTCCCTTTGGCGAAATGTCGAGCCAGGCCGTGTAACCAATTGCATAACTAACCGAGTGCAAACCGATTTCTGCAATCACTCCGACAAATTCTTCTGCATCGTGTTCTGGTGAAAGAACGACAACACGCGAGACCGGTTGATCCATGAGTTGCTCGAGTGGAGTTTCGTAGTTCTCTGCGCCGAGTGCATAACTCGGAAACGGTCTGTGAAAGTTATAACTGCCGTCAACGTTTTCAACTGCAAAGTGCGCCTTCGGAAGTTTCTCAATCAACTTGGTTAGAACCTCGCGCGGATTAAAAGTAATAACCTCGTGCTGTTCAAAACCTTTTGGGTGATCTTCCTTAAGCGCAATTGTCACAGCACCGTTTGAGCACACGGCGAATCCGTGTTGAATGCCGACATCTTTAATGACCGGGATGGCGTTCGCCGCACTGCGACCAGTTGCAACGATTACTTCGTGACCGAGTGCGCGAACGCGTTCGACTTCGGCAACAACTCGCGGCGAAAGAAAACCGTCATCGTGCACGAGCGTGCCGTCGATGTCTAGCGCGATGAGCCAGCGCTCGTCGCCAGTTGCGATTGTCATTTAGGTGAGATGACCTCTGCGCCACCGAGGTATGGGCGAAGCGCTGCTGGAATGCGAACTGATCCGTCGGCCTGCTGGTGGGTTTCGAGAATCGCTACCAACCAACGAGTGGTTGCCAGGGTTCCGTTTAGGGTTGCCGCTGTAGCTGTCTTGCCGTCTTCGGTGCGGTAGCGAACGTTTAGGCGGCGAGCCTGAAAAGTAGTGCAGTTCGAGCTCGAAGTGAGTTCGCGGTACTGGTTCTGAGTTGGAACCCATGCCTCTGAGTCATACTTGCGCGCTGCGCTCGAACCGAGGTCACCGGCAGCGGTGTCGATAACCCGGTATGAAAGCTCGCATGCCTGAAGCATTGATTCTTCGAGTGCGAGCAACTTTAGGTGCTCTTGCTCTGCGTCTTCTGGTTTCACGTAGCTGAACATCTCGAGCTTGTTGAACTGGTGAACGCGCAAGATGCCGCGGGTGTCGCGGCCAGCCGAACCAGCTTCGCGACGGTAGCACGTTGACCATCCGGCATAACGCAGTGGGCCGTTGCTCAAGTCGATGATCTCGTCGCGGTGGTAGCCCGCGAGCGCGACCTCACTCGTGCCGGTTAGATAAAGGTCATCTGCAGGCAGGTAATAGATCTCGTCTGAGTGCTCACCCAAGAATCCGGTGCCGGCCATAACTTCTGGGCGAACCAAGGTTGGAGTGATGAGTGCTGTGAAGTCGTGCTTGGTTGCGAGGTCGAGCGCCATGTTCATGAGTGCAAGCTCGAGACGCGCACCCCAACCCTTTAAGAAGTAGAAGCGTGAACCAGAAACTTTGACACCGCGTTCGATGTCGATGATGTCAAGTGACTCACCAAGCGCAACGTGGTCTTTGGCTTCGAAATCAAATGTCGCGTGGGTTCCTACTTCTTTAATTACTTTGAAGTTTTCTTCGCCACCGGCAGGCACCTCTGTGATGACAACGTTTTCGATCTTCCACATCAACTCGTTCAAGCGAGTCTCTGCTGCGTTGGCAACTTCCAGCGCTGCCTTTACTTTGTCTGCCAATACCTGACCCGCTGCAATTAGCGCTGGGCGATCTTCTTTAGAAGCGGCTCCAACCAACTTTGCTGCCGCGTTCTGCTCTGCACGTAGTGATTCATACTCTTGCAGGGTCTTGCGCCAGGTGGCGTCTGCCTTGGCGGCTTCATCGACGATAGCTTCGTCGTTGCCGCGAGCGCGCTGCGAAGCCTTGATGGCGTCGGGGTTTTCTCTAAGCAGGTTTGGGTCAATCACAGGTAAAGCCTACCTTTTGGCGCAAGGCAAGCCTTGGCAGCGAACGAGCTCTCGGCAGCCTTAGTTCTTTGGCAGAACTACGGTTTCGATGTACTTGCGAACCGCAAGAACACGTCCGTGTTCACCATGGCCGACTTCAATGCCGGCCGATTCGATGGCGCGCTTGAAAAGGTTCTCAACTGCGCGCACGGTTGTGCCACGTCTCTGAGCGATCTCGGTGTTCGACAGACCAAGGGCTGCCATGTGCAGAAGGTCGAGTTGTGAACGCGAAAGGTTCGAGAGCGAGTGAGCCTCGCGGTCTTGGCGAAGCTCTGCGCCAACCCTGCCTCGCAAACTTGCCTTGATTGCTCTGAGCAACAATTCGGTGTCGCCCACTGACTCTTTGACGAGATAGGCGGCATCCTTCGGAATCGAACGGTTGTCGACGCCGATGGTTTTCGGCTCAGGGATGTTGGTCAAGAAAACTAGACCGATCTCTGGTGCGGTCTCGCGAAGAATGCGGGCGAGGTCAAAACCGTTTGGTCCGGCGCCGAGCTCAACGTCGAGAATCGCTGCGTCTGGGTCGAAACTCGAAACGGCACGCACTGCTGCTGCGGCTGTCTCAACCGCTTCAACTTCAAACCCCTCTTTTTCGAGAAGTTCGGTAATGAGTGCGCGCATGAATTGGTTGTCTTCAACCACCAAGAGCTTTTGGGTCGCTGCCACGTTGCCTACTTTCTATTAATAGATTGGCACATGCGGATAGCCACCTGCGTGCAGATGTTCACATAAATGAACATTTTGCGCAGAGATAGGCTGAACACGTGGTCAAGAAAAATAACCGAGCCGCGGTGATCTATTACCCGGGGCGAGTCGACTTGCGAAAGCTTCGCTCTGCGGTTGACTCGGTCACAAGCAACCTTGGCTGGGAGCCGAGTCTCTGGCTGAAGACCGACGCAGATGAAACCGGTGCGGCGCAAGCTCTTCGCGCGATCGCGCAAAAGGCAACCCACATTGTCGTCGCCGGTGGCGATGGCACGGTTCGCACAGTTCTCGAGGCCGTCGCGAAATCAGGCTCGAAGGCTTCGGTTGGCATTGTGCCGATTGGCACCGGAAACGTCTTGGCCCGCAACCTGGGCATTCAGCTTGATGACATTCGAGTTCAAGTGCACAGGGCCTTGCTCGGCATTGCCCACCCCATGGATATGGGTCTGGCCCGAATCATCTTCGAAGACCAGAGCCGCACCGAGAAGCTGTTCGGCGTGATGGCCGGAATTGGCTTAGATGCCAAGATCATGCTCAACACCGATGCCGCTCGCAAGCGCCGCCTCGGCTGGATCGCCTATGTCGAATCGGGCTTCAAGTCGATGCCGCTGAAATATCACAGGCTTTCAATTCAAGTTGATGGGCGCGATGCCCGAACAGTTCGAGTGCTGACTTTGCTGGTTGGCAACGTGGGGCTTCTGCCAGGTCGAATCTCGATGATGCCAGACGCCGCACTCGACGATGGCAAGCTCGACGTTGCAGCAATCGGCCCACGTCACTTTTTTGACTGGATAGATTTCTGGACGCGGGTGACAATCGGAAACAACGTTGTTCGCACAACGCGTGCGGGTCGCAAGTTGCTAGACGCAACGGCAAACGTGAAGACTCTAGAAAATCTTGCAGGCAAGAAAGTGCGAGTGATTCCTGAAGAAAAAGTTGAACTTCAACTTGATGGCGATGCAATTGGAATTATTCAAGAAGTCGAATTCGAAACAATTCCTCGTGCGATTATCGTGCGCTCTTAAGTTTCTTTAGCCAAGCATCTGCAGATGCAAACTCAGGGTTTGAGTTGTTGCCTTCGTGCACAGACTTTTCTTTATCTGCACGAGCATATGATCCGAGATAAATAACTTTCGGGCTAAAGCGGTGAAGACCCTTTAGAGCTTCGGCGACGGCATCATCGTCGATGTGACCCTGCACATCGATGTTGAAACGATAGCGACCGAGTCGATCACCAATCGGGCGCGATTCGATTCGCGAAAGGTTTACGCCGCGAGCAGCAAACTGCTCGAGCATCTCGAGCAATGCACCAGGTCGATCGATTGGAAGCTCGACGATGACAGATGTCTTGTCGCCACCTGTGCGTTCTGCCATCGAACCCGCGAGACCGATTTGAATGAAACGAGTCTGCGCGTTCTTGTTATCGCCGATGTTCTTAGCGAGCACCTTCAACTTGTAGTGATCTGTGATGGTCGAAGCGGCAACCGCGGCCTGGGCGATGTCGCTCTCGAGCAACTCTGCGGCAGCTGCGGCGGTCGAGGTGGTTGGCAGGTGGTGGTGGTTCGGCAACTTCTCGCCGAGCCACTTGCGTGTCTGCGCATAAGCAACCGGATGGGTTGCGACTGTGCGCACATCCGTGATTTTGGTGCCCGGGCGGGCGACAAGGTCGAACTTCACGTTGACCAGGTATTCGCCATAGATTCGAATGTTCTCGGTGGCGGCAAGCGCGTCGAGGGTCGCCGAAACGCCGCCCTCGATTGAGTTCTCGACCGGCACGATGGCGCGGTGGGCCTGCTTGCTGAGCACTAGGTCAATCGCCTCTTGCACGTGTGAGACCGGGAGCCAGATCTGGCCTTTGGCCTCGGCCACCTGGGCGAGAGCGAGTTCGGTGAAGGTTCCGACCGGCCCAAGGTAGGCAAAGACCTTCTTCTTGACAGAACCGTTACTCGATTTCTTTGGCATAGATAAAGGTTAATGGTCAAAATTGGTTCATGACAGAGCGAGCCGGGCAAAAGGCGCAACAAAGTGACCTAGTAGACATCACCAAGCTGATTGATGCCTACTTTGAAATTCACCCGGATGTCACCACCGCCGAACAGAAGGTAACCTTCGGAACAAGCGGCCACCGCGGTTCATCGCTCAACGGCTCTTTCAATGAAGACCACATCGCGGCAATCACTCAGGCGATTGTCGAGTTTCGAATTCGCGAAAACATTCACGGGCCAATCTATGTTGGCAAAGACACTCACGCGCTTTCGGGCCCTGCTCAAGAAACAGCACTCGAAGTTTTAGCTGGCAACGGTGTTGTTGCGCTCGTCGAGAAAGATGGTGGCTACACACCGACGCCTGCGGTTTCGGTTGCAATCATCAATCACAATCTCGGGATGGCCGAAGGTTCATCGGCAGTTGCCGACGGTTTGGTAATCACTCCGTCGCACAACCCACCCGCAGACGGTGGTTTCAAATACAACCCGCCGCACGGTGGCCCTGCCGATAGCGATGCAACAAATTGGATTGCAGCTCGTGCGAACGAAATCATTCTCGGTGGACTTCACGCGGTTAAGCGAGCGCGACCAGATGCTCAGCGATTCGATTTTCGCGAAAACTATATTTCGCAACTCGGTGATGTTCTTAACCTTGATGCCATCCGTGATTCAAAGGTTTCAATCGGCGCTGATGCAATGGGTGGTGCGTCTGTTGACTACTGGGGCGCGATCGGCGATCGCTACAACCTAAACCTCACGGTGGTTAACCCGAACGTCGACTTTCAATTTGGTTTCATGACTCTCGACTGGGATGAAAAAATTCGCATGGATTGCTCGTCGCCGCACGCGATGGCCTCGCTAATTGCAGACCGAAACCGATTCACGATTTCGACCGGCAACGACGCAGACGCAGACCGCCACGGAATTGTGACGAGTGACGCCGGGTTGATGAACCCGAACCACTTCTTGGCCGTCTGCATTGACTACTTATATCGCAATCGTTCTGGATGGTCTGCCGACGCGGCGATTGGCAAGACCATGGTTTCGTCATCAATCATCGACCACGTGGTTGCCGCTCTTGGCCGCAAGTTGATTGAGGTTCCGGTTGGTTTCAAGTGGTTCGTGCCTGGGCTGATCGATGGCTCGGTCGGGTTTGGTGGCGAAGAGTCGGCAGGTGCTAGCTTCTTGCGCCGCGACGGCAAGGCCTGGTCGACAGACAAGGATGGCCTGATTCTCGCCCTGCTCGCTAGCGAAATAACGGCGGTGACCGGCAAGACCCCGAGCCAGCACTACGGTGACTTGACCGACAAATATGGTGCACCTGCTTATGAGCGCATCGACGCACCGGCATCGCTTGAGCAAAAGGCAAAGCTCGGCAAGATCTCTGCCGCCGACGTAACCGCGAGCGAACTTGCCGGTGAACCAATCAAACAAATTCTCACTCACGCTCCAGGCAACGGAGCCGCGCTCGGTGGGCTAAAGGTTGTTACCGAAAGCGCGTGGTTCGCAGCGCGACCATCGGGAACAGAAAATGTTTACAAGATCTATGGCGAATCATTCAAAGGCGATGCGCACCTGCGCGAAGTTCAGGTTGCCGCAAAAGAACTTGTCGACAGTGTTCTGAGCTAATCGTTTAGTTTTTGTAATTCGGTGCAGCTGGCAATTGCCAAAACTGTTCGAGCGTTGTGATTTTGCTCGTCATCATTTGTGTTGCTAATTCGACTCCGACAAAACGCAAGTGCCACGGCTCATATTGATAGCCGGTGATCTTTTGCATGTTGTTTGGGTAGCGAACAATGAAGCCGAATTGATATGCATTCTTGGCTATCCAAGTTGATGCTTTTGAAGAACCAAAGTTTGTAATTTTGCAACCGAGTGCGGTTGTCGAAACATCTGCGGCCAAACCAGTTTGATGTTCGCTGTGACCCGGATGCGCAGCTAGTGCCTCAGCAACTTTCTTGCCATAACGCGAGAGTGCGTTGTTGTAGGTGTATTGCTGAGTTGTGTAACTGCGATAACCACTGTTGAGGCACAGCGTGCCGTTGCCCGATGCCGCGAGCGCGGTCTTCAGCTTTCGAAATGCAGCTGCGGCCGGCACCGCGAGATTGACGGTCTTATCGAGTTTCGGCTTGTATGTCAGCGGTGCAAGCGGGCGCACCTTGTTTACGACTACCCACGGTGAGGCAGCCTGGTCAATCGAATAGAGTGCCGGGTTGAAGCAGCCGACGCCGCAGACGACCGGAGGCGTCGTTGGAGGCAACGGTGTAACGCTTGGTGTCTCGGCATCAGAAGGAATCGGCGAGCTCGTCGGTGCAGGGGTCGGAGTTGGAGTCGGGGTTTCGGCAAAGGCCGAGCCAAAGCCGAAATTCAACGTCAATAGGGTCGCCACCAGCGCGAAAAACGCACGCACTGTGCGATTCAGTCGCACGATAGGCATTTGGCGTTTAGGCTTGAACACGGCTCAAGCCTAATCAAGGCTTTAGAAGCAAATCACTAAACAGAAACGAGACCACTCGTGGCACGTGCAGCACGTAAAGAAGCAGCGATGGCAGCTGCTCAATCAGGCGAACAGATGACTCATCGCCAAATCATCCTTGTTCTAATCGGTTTGATGTCAGGCATGTTCTTGTCTGCACTAGACCAGAGCGTTGTCGGTTCGGCAATGCGCACCATCGCAGACGACCTAAAGGGTCTTGAGCTTCAGGCATGGGTTACCACCGCTTACCTGATCACCTCAACAATTGCGACACCTATCTATGGCAAGCTCGGTGACATTTTTGGTCGTCGTCGCCTATTCATCATCGCGATTTCAATCTTCTTGCTCGGTTCGGTCTTGTGTGGTTTCGCACTCGACATGTATCAGCTCGCTGCATACCGTGCGGTTCAAGGAATCGGTGCCGGTGGTTTGTTCTCACTCGCAATTACCGTTCTTGCAGACATCGTTCCGCCACGTGAGCGTGCGCGCTACCAGGGAATGTTCCTTGCAGTTTTCGGAACCTCTTCTGTTCTCGGCCCTGTAGTCGGTGGATTGTTCGCAAGCGCAGATCAGATTCTTTGGATCAACGGATGGCGCTGGGTGTTCTTGATTAACCTTCCGGTTGGTGCAGTTGCGCTATTCATGGTCGTAACCTTCTTGCACGTTCCTCACATTCCAAAGCCACAGAAGATCGACTGGTGGGGTGCCGTCACAATCATCCTCGCTGTTGTTCCACTGTTGCTAGTTGCAGAAAACGGCAATGACTGGGGCTGGACAAGCACCATGTCGATTGCGATGTATGCAGTTGGTGGCTCGGGAATCATCGCGTTCATTCTTGCCGAGCGTGCGGCAGGCGACACCGCTCTGCTACCGCTAAAGCTCTTCAAGTCGAGCGCATTCTCAATGTCAACCGTCGTCGGTGTAATCATCGGTTTCGGCATGTTCGGTGGAATGATGACCCTTCCGCTGCTATTGCAGTTGGTTAACGGTGCATCACCAACCGAGTCTGGCTTCATGATGTTGCCTATGGTTGCCGGTTTGATGACCGCTACCGTCGTCTCTGGTCAGGTAACTCGCAAGACCGGTGAATACAAGATCTTCTTGGTTATCGGAACCTTCTTGATGCTTGTTGGCTACGTCTACATGATTTCTTACAACGCACACATGGCCTACTGGCAGATTGCAATCGGCATGGTCATCATCGGTCTAGGTCTGGGGCAGCTAATGCAGACCCTCACCTTGGTCTCACAGCAGTCGGTTCCGGCTTCTGAGGTCGGCGTTGCAACTTCGTCAGCTACCTTCTTTAGACAGATGGGTGGAACCCTCGGTGTTGCCGTATTCATCTCGATCTTGTTTAACAGCCTCGCCAGCACAATTGGCGACGCTTTCAAAGACAAGAAGATCTCTGCAGACCTTCTGGCTGCTGCTCAAGACCCGACTGTCTTGGCTAACCCAGCAAACGTCGAGTTCTTGAAGTCGATGAGCGGTGGCGGCGATGCCGCGGCACTAGGCGACAAGCTAAAGACCGACTCGTCGTTCTTGAGTGAAATCGACCCACGCTTGGCAGAACCATTCAAGGTTGGCTTCGCAAACTCAGCGGTTCAGGTGTTCATCTGGGCATCTGTCGTGGTTGCGGTTGCATTCGTAATGTCGTTCTTCGTGAAGGCACCTGCGCTGCGCGACACCTCGGCATCACAAGAGGCTCGCGAAGCAGCGGCAGCTGCGTCTGCTCACTAGCAACAAAGTCTCATCGAAAACCCCTGGCCGTGTGCCGGGGGTTTTCGCTTAGCATTGAGTTACACGGGAGTTCGGTGCAACCGATCTGAGAGGAAGACTAAGTAGTCTTCGACCGTCAAACCTGATTTGGGTAATGCCAACGCAGGGAGGACCTCTAACCCGTGCCCGTTCAACAGAAAGGGCACGAAAGTGCGAAAGCTCATCAAGTCAATCGCCGCAATCGCCGCAACAGCATTTATCTCAATTTCACTGGCTGCATGCGCACCGGCAACATCAAACGAAATTACCGTCGTGGTTCACGACAGCGTTGTGATTTCAGACGAACTGCTTGCGTCATTTAAGAAGCAAACCGGAATCGAAGTCACCTTGGTTAAGGCCGGCGACACCGGCTCAATGACAAACAAGTTGGTTCTTACCAAGGATGAACCACTCGGCGACGCCGTCTATGGAATCGACAACACCTTTGCATCGCTTGCGACCAAGAATGGCGTAATCGATGGCGACCTAACCGCAATTGACTATGGCGATGTTTGCATGAACTACGACAAGACTTGGTTCTCGACAAACGAACAAGCAGCGCCAACTTCAATCAACGACTTGATCAAGCCAGAGTTTGATGGGTTGACCGTAATCGAGAACCCAACCACATCTTCGGTCGGTCTCGCATTCTTGACTGCAACAATTTCTGTCTTCGGCGATTCGTGGTGGCAGGGTTATTGGTCTTCTTTGAAGAAGAACAACGTCAAGATTGTTGCATCGTGGGAAGACGCCTATTACACGCACTTCAGTGGTTCAAGCGGCAAAGGAAAGTATCCGATCGTTTTGAGTTATTCGTCTTCACCGGCTTATGAAGTTCGCGACAACGGTGAAAGTCAAACCGAGGCACTGCTCGATGCTTGCTACCGCCAAACCGAATATGCCGCTGTGCTCACGAACGCGAAGAACCCTGAGGCAGCCGCGAAGTTCGTTACGTTCTTGCGTTCTGCAGAGTTTCAATCGACACTCGCTGAGAACATGTATGTCTACCCGGTCATCGACGGGGTGAAGCTGCCAGAGTCATGGGCACAATTCGCACCGACAACCGACACCCCAATTGGTGGCGAACTCGATGTGAACACCAACCGTGAGGCGTGGCTGAAGGCATGGTCGGCTCTATTCGCCGGCTAGCCCTCTGGGCTGGCCCCCTGCTATTTGCAGGGGTGCTGTTCTATTGGCCAGTCGCCCGCATCTTGGCAATGGGCCTTGGTGGCGACTGGGTCGGGGTGTTCTCGCAACCCCAGGTTCAGCAAACAATTTGGTTCACGATTTGGCAGGCAGTGTTTTCGGCTTTGCTTTGTTTGGCACTCGGGCTGCCGCTTGCGTTTCTGCTTTACCGCAGGCAGTTCTTTGGGGTCAAAGCTCTTCGCACATTTCTTGTAATTCCATTCGTGCTGCCGAGCATCATCGTTGCGATCGCTCTTTCTGGTTTGCGTGACTCTCTGCCTGAAAGCCCAATTCTTGTAATTCTGACTGCACATATTTTCTTGAACCTGTCGCTTGTAGTTCGAGTGGTCGGTTCTGCCTGGGCTGCGCTCGACAGTTCAATCGAAGACGCGGCAGCAATCGATGGCGCTGGTGCACTTCGAGTCTTTTTCAGCGTCACTCTGCCTTCCCTTCGGTCGGCAATCATGTCAGCCGCAATTCTTGTATTTCTCTTTTGCGCGACCAGCTTTGCAATCATTCTTGTAATCGGTGGTGGGCAAATTCAAAGCATTGAAACTTTGAGTTATCAAGCGTTGAATCAATATCTTGATCTCGAAACCGCGGCAGCGCTTTCAATTGCACAGACAGTTATTTCGATTTCTGCATTTGCGCTTTCAAGAAAATACGCGGCTATTGAAGTTCGATTTGAGAGCGTCGATGCATCCGACGTTCAACCGAGCTTGAAGAAATCAGAATGGCCCGTCGCGACTTTCTCGTTTGTGATAATCGGTGCACTTTTTGTAATTCCAATTTCTTCTGTGCTGGTTCGCGCGATGACAGGTGAATCAGGCATCTCGTTCGATAACTTTGCGTTGCTCGCCGGTCGAGGTGCACGCGACCTGCTAGACATCACCGTGCTAGAAGCGCTCGGCAACTCACTAAGAAACGCAGCCATAGCCTCGGCAATTGCATTTGTAGTTGGCACGACAGTTGCCTGGTTGCTGCAGGGCAGGCGCACCTGGATTGCAGAGTTTGCATTTCTGCTGCCGCTGGGTGTCTCACCCGTGGTTCTTGGCTTTGGCTATCTGGTGAGTTTTGGCAGCGGGCCGCTCGAACTGCGCAAGAGCTGGCTGATCGTGCCACTGGTTCAGGCGCTAATTGCCATGCCGATTGTTATTCGCATGACCCAGGCTGCCCTTGCTGGGCTTGGCCGAGAGCCTCGCGAAGCCTCAGCTAACGCAGGGGCAAGCGCTTGGCAGACCTTCAGGCTCGTCGAAGCCCCAATGATTCGAGGCACTCTAGTTGCGGCGTTCGGCTTTGCGCTGCTTGCCTCGATTGGCGAATTCGGCTCGGCCTCGTTGCTGGCCTATGGCGATCAGGCGACGCTTCCGTTGGTGTTGCTGCGATTGATTTCTAGACCTGGCGAACAGAACTACTCGATGGCAATGGCGGCTAGCGCTTTGCTCGTGCTTTTGGTTTTCAGCTTGATTGGCGCTAGCGAACTAATTCGAAGTCGACGCCAGCGGTCTTGAGTCGAGTCGAGATGACTTCAATTGACTCTGGGTTCTGGTCAATCAGAATGAAGTTTCGACCGAGAGCCGCGGCGACCGCGCCGGTTGTTCCTGAACCGGCAAAGAAGTCGAGCACCAAATCACCAGGCTTCGAAGACGCCTGAATTACTCGACGCAGAATTCCCTCTGGCTTTTGCGTTGGGTATCCGGTCTTTTCTTTTCCGGTTGGCGAAACGATTGTGTGCCACCAAACATCGGTAGGCAGTTTTCCGAGTGCAACTTTTTCTGGAGTAACTAATCCAGGGGCCATGTAAGGCTCGCGATCAACATCTGCGTTGCTATAGAAATATTTCTTCGGGTCTTTTACATAAACCAAAATTGTGTCGTGCTTTGCCGGCCAACGATTCTTCGCCTTGCCACCGTAGTCATAAGCCCAAATGATTTCGTTCAAAAAACAGTCGCGACCAAAGAGCGCATCGAGCAAAACCTTTGCATAGTGTGCTTCGCGATAGTCGAGGTGCAAATAGAGAGTTCCGGTCTCGTTGAGCACTCGCCACGCTTCTTCGAGTCGAGGTTCTAGAAAACTCCAGTAGTCGGCAAACTCATCGTCATAGCTGAGAACCGTCTCACGGATGATCTCGTAGTGCTGCCCCTTGAAGCCAACTCGTCCACCAGTCTCAACTCGGCTGGTTTCTGACTTGCCTCGAGTCTGCTTGCGACCGGTGTTGAACGGAGGGTCGATGTAAACCAGCTGCACCGAACTACTTGGAATAGAGTTCAGGTGAGAGAGGTTATCTCCGAAATACAACTTGTTGGCTGGCACAAGAAAGAGATTAACAGCATGAACACCGAAGTAATTCACAACGCTGACTTGAAGCGCTACGAGATCTGGCTAGATGGCGAAAAGGTTGGCCACGCCGACTACAGCGTGCGTCCAGGCGAGATGCACTTTGTGCACACCGAGGTTGACCCAGCGCAGCAAGGCAAGAACCTAGCTGCCATCTTGATGCAGAAGACCCTCGAAGATGTTCGCGCTAACCGAAGCGAAAAGGTTGTGCCGGTTTGCTCATACGTGGTTCGCTACTTCGAGAAGCACCCCGAAGAGCAAGACCTGCTGCTAAACCCAATCGACGAGGCAGCCGCGGCTTGCCAGATCAAGCCAAAGCACTAGTTTTTCAGAAGCTGGCCGCTGAGAAGTTAGTCGTCTAACGACTCTTCTAGCCAAGCCATGATGTCGGCCAAGGCTTCATCCTGGTTTACGTCGTTCAAGACTTCGTGGCGCATTCCGTCATAGACAATCAGCGTGACGTCGTGAACACCGGCGCGACGATATGCGTTCATCAACATTTTGTTGCCGCGTTCGCCACCAATCGGATCATCACCACCGGCAAAAATCAAAATCGGTTTGTCTGAATCGATCTTTCTACTCGGAACACCACTGAGCACAGCAGCATTTAGCAAACCGATTGATCTGGCTGCCGATTCAGGAAAACAAAGTGGGTCTGCCATGAAGGCGCGGCCAACCGATTCGTCGCTTGCCAACCACTCTTTGCCACTCGCGTTTGGGGTGTTCTTCCAGCGATTGTTGAAACCACCCGTCTTCGCAATTCCAGGAATCATCAAGGTCGAGCCACTCAAGATAACTCCGCGATAGTCGGCAGAGTGTTGGTTCAAAAGTTTCTGACTGATCATCGCGCCGAGTGAGTGACCAAACAAGAAGAGCGCAACGCCAGGGTTCTCGATGTGAATCAAATCGGTGAGTGCGTGCACCTGATTGATCATGCTTCGCATTCCACCAGGGCCAAGTTCACCCATCGACTTGGTGACCTTGCGTTCGATCATTGAAACACCGGTTAGTCCGTGACCGCGATGGTCGTCTGCGTAAACCGAGTATCCGTGACGATTCAACTCTGCTGCAACGTGGTCATAGCGACGAGCGTGCTCGCCAAGGCCGTGAACCAACTGGATGATTGCCTTCGGTTTGGCCACTGGCCATTCGAAGAAGGTGATTTCGATGCCCGAGGCATCTGTGTATGTTCTTACTAGTGGCAAGGCGGTCATGGGCTAAGAATAGACCTTGCGAGAATCACAGCCGGCATGCTGGCAGTTCCCAGACAACTCCCAAGTACGAACAACAGACTGACCACATGAGCCAAATGCAAGACGCCCGCCCGAGCCTTCAGCTGACCCAGCCGAATGCTCGCGTGCGCCTAGGCATCAAGAAATGGCTCGAAATCAAGCGCGGCCAAGACTTCATCGAGCTGCTCGCTTGGGCCAGCGTCGTTGCCGTGGTCGCGATGTTCCTGATCAACGGCGGCCTCAAAGAAATCAACAGTCTTGCTGCCGGTCTAACCGCCCTTGACCGACTAACCGCCCTGATTGCCACCAACCTCTTGCTCATCGACATTCTTCTGGTTTCGCGTATTCCATGGCTTGACCACTATTACGGCCACGACAGGGTGACCGCTGCACACAAGAAACTTGGCAAGCCGATTCTCTATTTGGTGCTCGCTCACTTTGTTGCTTCGGTTTGGCAGTATTCCATCGCAGAGAACAAGAACTTGGTCGACGAGTTCTTTGCCATGATCACGAGCGTTAGCGATTTGCTTACCGGGTCAATCGCGTTGGTCTTCATGATTCTCGTAGTTGTCACTTCGTTGAACTTCGCAAGAAAAGCTGTGACCTACGAAGCGTGGTATTTGATTCACATCTTCGCCTATGGTGCTGTGTTGCTCGCGATTCCTCACCAGTTTTCTGTTGGCACTGACATCGCAGGCAAACCGATTTCACTCACATACTGGATCAGCCTCTATCTCTTCGTTCTTGCAAACGTAGTTTGGTATCGAATCGCAAAACCTGTAATTCGTGCAATGCGCAGCAACCTGCGTGTAGCAAAAGTTGTTCGCGAATCGAGTGACACCGCTTCTGTTTATTTGTCCGGAAAGAACGTTGCAAAATTTGGCGGCAGCGCCGGGCAGTTCTACATGCTTCGCCCACTGACACCATCGCAGTGGTACCGACCTCACCCATTCTCAATCTCTGCAGCACCGAACGATAAGTTTGTTCGCTTCACAATTGGTGCGCGCGGTGACGACACTGCGTTGTTGCAAAACATCAAGCCGGGCACGCCGGTTTTGCTCGAGGGCCCCTATGGCGTGTTCACCGAAGATCGTCGAACAAAAGAGAAGGTCGTATTGATTGCATCAGGAATCGGCATTCCACCGATTCGTGCACTTGCAGAATCGATGGCTGCTCGACCAGGCGACGTCACGATCATCTACCGAGTGCGCAACGACCAAGACGCCTCTCTTCTCGCAGAGATAACCGAGATTGCTCGTCGTCGCGGCTTTGCGCTGCACGTGCTATCGGGCAAGCGTGCCATTGGCACCAGCTGGATGAACGCTGACCCGCTCGGTCGAACCGACCAGGATCGATTGATGCAGATGGCTCCAGCAATCAAAGACTCAGACGTCTATGTTTGTGGCCCGGTTGCCTGGACCCGCTCGGTTGAGCGCAGCCTTGCCGTTGCTGGCACTCCGGCACACCAGATTCACACAGAGGAGTATGCCTGGTGAGAACTTCAACTAAAACCGCAGTCGGCGTAATCACCCTCGGTGTTCTTGGCCTGAGCTATCAACTTGGCCAGTCTGCCGAAGTCACCTCGGGGCAATTTGCCGCTCCAGTAGCAAACTCAACTTCGACACCGACAACCAGCGAAACACCGGCGGCGACACCATCGTCGAGCGCAAGCGTTGTGCCAGCGCCAAGTACTTCTTCGAACAGCAGCGCTGACCCGAAACCGAGCGCCTCATCAAGTTCAACAACGAGCACAGCACCCGCCCCAAAGCCGAGCGCTAGTCAAAGTCAAAACACCAGCGGCGCGAGTGCTACCAAGAGTGGCTCTGTTATCGAATCAGGTTTTGGAACAGTTCAGGTTCAGGTGACTATGGTCAGCGGAAAGATCTCTGACATCACAATGTTGCAAGCGAATGCAACCCACGGTCGAGCAGCGGCGTTTCCTTATTTGATTCAGTCTGCAATTTCTTCAAACGGTGCAGGTTTTGCAAACCTGAGTGGCGCAACTTATACAACCAACGCATTCAAACAATCATTGAAAGACGCACTTGCCAAATTCTAATTCTCAACTAAACGCAATCACTTCGAAAAAATCGAAGGGTGTGATTCAGGCACTCGCGCTTGTGGCCGTGAGCATCACCGGCGCATTTGTATTGCAGGCACCTCACGCGAACGCGTCATCAAATTCTGTTGCGCAAAATTCTGGCCCGCAGACCGCCACTGGCGACGCAATCAATTATGAATATGGAACGATTCAGCTCTCTGTAACAACCGATGGTTCAAAATTGACCGATGTTGGTCTCGTTCAAGCTGGTGCAAACGGTGGTCGTGAGCAAGCCTTCTCGTATTTGATAACCGACGCTATTTCTGCGAATGGTTCGAACTTTGCAAACCTCAGCGGTGCGACATACACAACGGACGCTTTCAAGCGTGCACTGGACAGCGCAATCTCGAAGCTGAACTAACAAGCTGCTCGAGCTATGCAGCCTTGATTGCTGAATGGCCGAACGTGCGCCGAACCGGATACTCCAAGTATTCGCACCACTCTTCGAGACGTTCGTCTCGCCACGCATAGTCACGAGCGACCTGGGCCAATGCCGCCCAATAGAACACGTCAATCAAGTCGATATCAAAGGCGTTCATCTCGCCCTGGTTGAAAGCCTGGCCGAGAAGCCTGCGAAGGGTGGTTGGCACAACCGATAGACCAAAGCGGTGAAGGGTCTCGATCACTCGAAACTCGATCTCGCGGGCTCGACGGGGCTGCCACAAAACATTGCCGCCGCGCAGCGACTCAGAAGGGCCGCTCGGCAGGTGCAGTAGACGGTTGATGCGAATTGCCTGGCTGGTGCGGGCCTCGTCAAGCAAGTCGAAAAGGTCTGCAAATTTGTCTAGCTCATATCCGACGCGGCGAAGATCTAGGCGGTCTGCGTAATAGGTGAACTTATAAAACGGGATGTGCTTCGAGCGAGCGTGACTAACTTCGGCAGGGCCACCACCCCATAGTTCGGCCGCTTCATCGACGTCGAGGTCGTCTCGCGAGTCATCCATGAAATTCACATCACAATTCTCTCTTGCGCAGGCGGCTTGCACAATTGAAAAGGTAACCTTGAACCCATGACCGAATCGAAGCCAAAAAAGAAGTTCAAGTGGGGCTGGGCCGACACAATTATTGCGGTGTCTGTCATCTGCCTAGCTGTTGTTGGCGGAACGATTTATTTGGGCACGGTAGCTAAGCCAGAAATCATGGCGCAGAGCGACAAGGATGCTTGCACCAATTTCAACACCGCCTTGTCTGCGGCATACAAGGTCGACAACTACGAAGATTTTTATTACAAGATTTTTCGCGGCGCATATGCCGGCATTGAACAGTCGAATGAAGATGGAGCTCTAAACAAAGACTTCGTTGCGCTAGCGCAGCTCGAGAGTTTTGTAGATCCGGCTTACTACGAGGGAACCCTGGTTACCGTAGGCGATGCAACATCAAAAGTTCAGGCGACCTGCTCAGAAATTCTTGGCGTCAAGTTTGAAACTGGAGCACCAACTGTTGCTCCAACGCCTTCGCCGACTAACTAATTAGCCAAGCATGTCGTGACGCACGATAATCGCGTCTCGAGCTGGGCCAACACCAATAGCCGAAATGCGCGCACCGCTCATGCGTTCGATTGCTAGAACGTAGTCTTGGGCATTCTTCGGAAGATCTGCGAATGTCTTGCAGCCGGTGATGTCTTCATCCCAGCCAGCAAAGTTCTCATAGACCGGCTTGGCGTGGTGAAAGTCTGACTGCGAAACTGGCATCTCGTCGAAGCGAACGCCATCGACCTCGTATGCAACACAAACCGGAATCTGCTTTAGGCCGGTTAGAACATCGAGCTTGGTGAGCACGAAGTCGGTTACGCCGTTGATGCGTGCCGAGTAGCGCGCGATCGGTGCGTCATACCAACCGCAGCGACGTGGGCGACCGGTCGTGGTTCCGAACTCGTGACCTACGCGACGCAAGAACTCACCGTCTTCGTCGAACAACTCAGTCGGAAACGGACCAGAGCCAACACGAGTCGTGTAAGCCTTGACGATTGCAATCACTGTCGTGAACAAACCAGGGCCAACACCTGAACCGGTTGATGCTCCACCAGCGGTCGAGTTCGAAGAAGTTACGAACGGGTACGTTCCGTGATCGACGTCGAGCATTGTTGCCTGACCGCCCTCAAACAAAACGGTCTTGCCGGCTTCGATTGCGTGGTGCAATTCGAGCGCGGTGTCAGCGACCATTGGCTTCAAGCGCTCTGTGTAAGAAAGTAGTTCTTTTACGGTTTCGTCGACCTTGATTGCAGCGCGGTTATAAACCTTGGTGAGCAGATTGTTCTTAGCAACCAGTGCAGCTTCGACCTTTTGACGCAAAATGCTTTCGTCGAACAAGTCTTGAACGCGAATGCCGACGCGGTTGATCTTGTCAGCGTATGTTGGACCGATGCCGCGACCGGTGGTGCCGATGGCACGCTTGCCCAAGAATCGCTCTGACACCTTGTCTACGGTGACGTTATAAGGAGTGATGACGTGTGCGTTTGCTGAAACGCGAAGCTTTGAAGTGTCGATGCCTCGAGCGTTTAGCGCGTCGAGTTCTTGAAAGAGAACGGCTAGGTCAATAACGACACCGTTTGAAATCACAGGCACAACGCCAGGGGTCAAAATGCCTGAAGGCAATAGGTGAAGTGCATACTTTTCGTTGCCGATGACAACGGTGTGGCCGGCGTTGTTTCCGCCGTTGAACTTGACTACATAGTCGATGTGCTCAGCGAGTAGGTCTGTCGCTTTGCCCTTGCCTTCGTCGCCCCACTGGGCTCCAACGATCACTACTGCAGGCATGGCTCAGCCTCATTTCTGAAACAGGGATGGAATCGCGAGCGCGTTCCCTGACAAGTTTAGCGAGGGCAACGCCCGCGATGACAGGTTATTTCTTGAAGACGTGCTGCATCAGCCAGGAGTGCATAGTCACGGCAGCCGCTGCGCTGGCGTTGATAGATCGAGTCGAGCCGAACTGGGTGATTTCGAGCACAACCTCAGATGCCGCGATTGCCGCCTCGCTCAATCCGGGGCCTTCTTGACCAAAGAGCAAGACGCACTCTTTCGGCAAGTCATAGGTTTCGATTTGCTTGCAACCTGGCACATTGTCGATTGCAATAATCGGCAGGCCTTCGCTCTTTGCCCAAGCGACAAACTCTTCGACGGTCGAGTGATGGCGAACGTGCTGATATCGGTCGGTCACCATTGCACCGCGTCGGTTCCAACGTTTGTGACCGACGATGTGAACCTCGGCTGCTAAGAAAGCATTCGCGGTGCGCACAATTGAACCGATGTTTAGGTCGTGCTGCCAGTTCTCAATTGCAACGTGAAAAGTGTGGCGTCGAATGTCGAGGTCTGCAACAATCGCCTCCATCTTCCAGTAGCGATATTTGTCGAGCACGTTTCGGGTGTCACCCTCGCGCAAGAGTTCTTCGTCATAGAAGTCGTCTTCGGGCAGCTCACCCACCCACGGGCCAACACCCCAGGTGGTTTGCTCGTGACTAGGTTCTGGTGACTGAGCTTCAGTGGTCATGCAGGTGTTTCGTTCTAATGCTCAGCGCAATGGTTGCGAGCAATGCCATGGCCGCACTTGCAATCAACACGGATACATTTGCCAGCGAGTGCTCACCCTCTGAATCGCCGAATGAAAGTTCAGACATCAACATGGCGACCGTAAAGCACATTCCAAAAAGCAGGCCGACTCGACGAAGTCGTGGCCAAGTTACCTGCTGAGGAAGGGTTCCGAGTTTTG
>JAHEGB010000063.1 GCA_024645175.1 Microbacteriaceae bacterium | reverse complement strand
AACCGATGTATGTCCAAGGACCCTGGTTGGCAGGTTCGTCTTGAACCCAAACCAACTCGGCGTTTGGATACTGCGCATAAGCCTGCTTGATCTCGTCAACCGGAGTTGGGTAGAGCTGCTCGACGCGAACGATTGCGGTTGTGCCATCGTTGCGCTTCTGCGACTCAGCCAAGAGATCCCAGTAGACCTTGCCTGAACAGAACAGAACGCGCTTGACGTTGTTCTTGTCTAGACCCTGCTCGTCATCGATCACCGCACGGAAGGTTCCGTTTGTGAAATCTTCGACAGAAGAAGACGCTGCCTTGAGGCGAAGCATCGACTTCGGAGTGAAGACGACAAGTGGGCGCTTCGGTGTCGAATATGCCTGGCGGCGCAATAGGTGGAAGTGCGACGCAGGTGTCGACGGCTGCGCGATGGTCATGTTGTTCTGAGCACAGAGCTGCAGGTAACGTTCGATTCGCGCTGACGAGTGGTCAGGGCCCTGACCTTCGTATCCGTGTGGCAATAGCAGAACGACACCAGAGTGCTGGCCCCACTTTTGCTCTGCCGACGAAATGAACTCGTCGATGATGGTCTGCGCACCGTTTGCGAAGTCACCGAACTGGGCCTCCCAGAGCACGAGTGCGTTCTGGTTTTCTACGGCATAGCCGTATTCGAAGCCCATCGCCGCATATTCGCTAAGCAATGAGTCATAGATGTAGAACTTCGCCTGGTCGTTTGCCAAGTTGCGAAGTGGCATCCACTCCTGACCGTTTTCGCGGTCGTGGAACACTGCGTGACGCTGAACGAAGGTTCCGCGGCGGCTGTCTTGGCCGGCCATGCGAACTGCAGTGCCTTCCATGAGCAACGAACCGAATGCCAACAATTCGCCGAAGCCCCAGTCGATGCCGCCTTCGCGACCCATCTCGACTCGCTTCTGCAAGAGCTGCTGCAACTTCGGGTGAACACTGAACGCTGGTGGCACGTTTGCGTGAGCGTTTGCAATCTGTTCGACGACGCTGCGTGAGATCGCAGTTTCGTGGGTGATTGCAGTCTGCTCAGAAGCGGTTGTGCCGATGCCAACTGGGCGAGCAACAAGTTCGACAGGCTTTGAAGTTGCCTCGTGAACGTCATTGAACGCCTGCTCGAGAGTTGACTGGAAGCTTGCGTTTGCCTGCTCGAACTCTTCGCGAGTGATGTCGCCACGACCTACTAGCGACTCTAGATAAAGAGTGCGAACTGAACGCTTTGCCTCGATGAGGTTGTACATCAGTGGCTGAGTCATCGACGGGTCATCACCTTCGTTGTGACCGCGACGGCGGTAACAGATGATGTCGATTACGACGTCTTTGTTGAATTCCTGACGGAACTCGAAAGCCAACTGTGCAACACGATAGACGGCCTCAGGGTCGTCACCGTTCACGTGGAAGATCGGTGCCTGAATTCCCTTTGCGATGTCAGTCGAATAAACAGTCGAACGTGATTCGCTAGGAGGAGTGGTGAAACCAACCTGGTTGTTGATAACGATGTTGATGGTTCCACCAGTCTTGTAACCGCGAAGCTGCGACATGTTCAAGACTTCTGGAACAACACCCTGACCAGCGAATGCTGCGTCACCGTGAATCAGAATTGGCAACACAGGGTAGGTGGTGTCATAGATGCTGCCGAGGCGATCGAGCTTTGCGCGAACGATGCCTTCGAGAACCGGGTTAACCGCTTCGAGGTGTGAAGGGTTTGCAGCAAGCGAAACCTTGACCTGCTTGCCTTCGAGGCTTGAATAAACGCCCTCGGTGCCTAGGTGGTACTTCACGTCGCCAGAACCCTGAACGGTAGTGGTGTCGTAGTTGCCCTCGAACTCACGGAACACCTGACCGTAGGTCTTGCCCGCGATGTTGGTCAAAACATTTAGACGACCACGGTGAGCCATTCCGATTGCAACTTCTTCGAGGCCAGAGTTAGCTGCGCTCTGCAGAATTTCATCAAGTGCGGTGATGGTCGATTCGCCACCCTCTAGTGAGAAGCGCTTCTGACCGACGAACTTGGTCTGCAAGAAAGTTTCAAATGCTTCAGACTCGTTTAGCTTCTCGAGAATTCTGAACTGCTCTTCTTTGGTGAGCTTTGCATATGGCTTTTCGAGCTTTGCCTGAAACCACGCGCGCTGAGCTGGGTCTTGAATGTGCATGTATTCAACACCCACGGTGCGGCAGTAGCTGTCGCGCAAGATCTTGTAGATGTCTCTGAACGGAGCCTCGGTTACGCCACCGAAACCACCGGTCTTGAATGAGCGGTCGAGGTCCCAGAGGCTCAATCCGTGGTTCAAGATGTCTAGGTCTGGGTGCGAGCGCTGCTTGTATTCAAGCGGGTCGGTGTCGGCCATTAGGTGGCCACGAACGCGGTAAGCGTTGATTAGCTCTTGAATGCGAGTCTCTTTGTCGCGGTCGTCGCGGCTGTTGCGCTCGAAGTCGCTAACCCAGCGAACCGGCTCATAAGGAATGCGCAAGTCAGCGAACAGCTCGTCATAGAAACCGCGCTCGCCGAGAAGAAGCTCGTTGACCTTCTTCAAGAACTCGCCAGAGCCAGCGCCCTGAATAACGCGGTGGTCATAGGTAGATGTGAGCGTGATGGTCTTGCCAACGCCGTGCTTCGCAAGTGCGGCATCGTTCATGCCCTGAAATTCTGCAGGGTAGTCGAGTGCACCGGCACCAATGATGCAACCGGCACCCTTCATGAGGCGAGGCACCGAGTGAACGGTTCCGATGCCACCAGGGTTGGTTAGCGAGATGGTCGAGCCGGCAAAGTCGTCTGCGACAAGTTTGTTGTCGCGAGCACGCTTTACCAAGTCTTCATAAGCCGCAAGGTACTCAGCAAAGTTGAGCTTCTGCGCGCGCTTGATGTTCGGCACTAGAAGCGCGCGAGTGCCGTCTGCCTTTGGAATGTCGATCGCGAGACCAAAGTTGATGTTCGCCGGAGTGACGGCGGCTGGCTTGCCATCGATTACGTCGTAATAAACGTTCTGCGACGGAAACTCTTTTAGTGCACGGATAATCGCGTAGCCGATGATGTGTGTAAACGAAACCTTGCCGCCGCGGGTGCGAGCGAGGTGCGAGTTGATAACGATGCGGTTGTCGATCATCAACTTGGCAGGAATTGTGCGAACGCTTGTTGCTGTCGGAACCTCGAGCGAGGCATCCATGTTTGTTGCAAGCGCTTTGCTCATGCCCTTCAAGAAGTCGACCTTGTTTTCGGTTGGCTCTTCTTCGTTGACAATGTCGATTGCCGAGGTGGCAGGTGCCTGTGCCGGAATCGGCTGTGGCTTTGGCTCAATGCGTGTGGTCTTTGCAACTAGAGGTGCATCTGTTGCTGGTGCGTTTACCGGTGCAGCTGGTGTGCTCGCAGCAGGTGCGGTCGCAGCTGGGGTAGTCGCGTGTGTGGTCTCGGTTGGGTGGTAGCTCTCGAGAATTGGCCACCATGAACGGTCAACCGCATCAGGGTTGGCTTTCCACTTGGCATACATCTCATCAACGAGCCAGTCGTTTGCTCCGAAAGTATTGTCTTCGCCCGAATTCGTGCCTGACAAAGGGACCACCTTATCGCTTGTCTTTACAAAACCTAGACAAGCCTACCTGCTCGAAAATGGTCGCCTGTATGCTGAGAAACATGGACTATTGGCTGATGTTGGCCCTGTCGGCGGCTTTGACCATCGGCACGGGCCTCTTCGTTGCTAGCGAATTCTCAATGGTCAATCTCGAGCGCTCAGACCTCGAAGCCCGCCAAGAACGTGGCGAAAAGGGCCTTGGCCGAACAATTCGGGCCCTGCAGCGCACAAGCACCCACCTTTCGGGCGCTCAGCTCGGCATCACCCTGACCACCATGCTCACCGGCTTTATGGCCGAACCGGCCCTGACCGAACTTATGGCTCCCGCGCTCGCGGACTTAGGCCTATCTGAGTCGGCTACCCACGGCGTTGCCTTTGCCCTTGCTTTGGTCATCGCGACTCTGTTTTCGACCCTGATCGGCGAATTGGTGCCCAAGAAGTTGGCACTGAGCATTCCGCTTCAGGTCAACAAGTTCGTGGTTATCTTTCAGCTCAGCTTCACCTGGTTGTTTGCATGGATGATTCGCATCTTGAATGCGGTGGGCAACGCGGTTGTTCGCTCATTCGGAATCGAACCTAAAGAAGAGCTTTCTTCGAGCCGCACTGCAGAAGAACTTGCCTCGCTTGTTCGTCGCTCGGCATCGCTTGGTTCGCTCGATGCGCAGACCGCAACCTTGCTCACCAAGACTCTTGCGCTGAGTCAGTTGGCTGCTGCCGACGTTATGACACCGCGACCTCGAGTTGCGATTATTTCGGTTGACTCGAGCGTTGCAGATTTGGTAGCACTTTCGATCAAGACCGGGCACTCGAGGTTCCCTGTTGTAGAAGGATCGAGCGATGACGTCATCGGTGTTGCTCACGTTAAGCAAGCCGCCTCGATTCCTCGTGAAAAACGTGCGTCGGTGAAGGTCAGTGGCATCATGGTTGACGCCCTTCGCGTTCCTGAGACCATGCGTCTAGAAAGACTGATGGTTGAACTTCGTGCAAAGGGTTTGCAGATGGCAATCGTCGTTGACGAATATGGAGGCACCGCCGGAATCGCAACACTTGAAGACTTGATAGAAGAGTTGGTTGGCGAACTAGGCGACGAGCACGATCGCGCAAAACTGGGAGTCACTCGCGGCGCTAACTCGAGCATCTTGTTTCCGGGAATGATTCGCCCTGACGAGCTAATCGAAATGGCAATCAAGGTTCCAGCAACTGGCGCTTATGAAACCGTTGCAGGCTACATCATGGCTGTGTTGGGTCGAATTCCGTCTGTTGGCGACGAAGTTGAAATCGAAGGTGGTCTGCTGCGTGTAGAGCGCATGGATGGCCGTCGCGTCGACCGCGTTCGCTTCAAGCCTGAGGTTCTAGATGGCGAAGTCGAGGTGCAGAATGACTGACGCCTGGGCCGGAATCGGCTGGTTTGCCCTTTTGCTGGTTGGAAACGCGTTCTTCGTTGGTGCCGAATTTGCTGTGATGTCTGCCCGTCGCGCGCAGATTGAACCACGTGCCGAAGCTGGCAGCCGCCCTGCCAAAATCACCATCAAGGCGATGGAGAAGGTCTCATTGATGCTGGCAACTGTGCAGCTCGGCGTGACCATTTGTTCGCTGCTCATCTTGCTCATCGTTGAACCAAGTGTTCACGAATTGCTGCACCCGCTGTTGCACGACCTTGATGAGTCGACCGCAAGCGCTATTGCATTTGCCACGGCGCTCATCATTGTTTCGTTTATGCACGTTGTCTTTGGTGAGATGGTTCCGAAGAACATTTCATTCTCTGTGCCAGAACGCTCGGCTCTGATTTTGGTTCCGGTGCTTTACTTTGTTGCGCAGGCTGTTCGCCCGATCGTGGTCACACTCGATTTCTTGGCAAATCTTGTTTTGCGAATTTTCAGAGTCAAGGTGCGCAGCGATGCAAACACCGCATATACCCTCGACCAAGTTGAAGACATTGTTGAGCATTCAACTCGCGAGGGAGTCTTGAGCGACACTTCTGGTGCGCTTTCGAACACGTTTGAGTTCACCGAAAAGAAAGTTCGCGACGTATCTGTTGCACCTAAAGACTTGGTTTTGTTTAGCGAAGAAGTCACGCCTCGTGAAATTGAACAAGCGGTAGCTAAACACGGATTCTCGCGCTACCCGCTAACCGGCGACAACGACGAAATCGTTGGCTACGTTCACCTTAAAGACGTCATCGATCTTCGTGACGATGAAGTTGATGAGCCGATTCCGGCGAAGCGAATTCGCACTCTGATTTCACTGCCGGCAACCATGGAACTCGAAGATGCACTTGCATCGATGAAGCGCGTTGGTGCTCACATGGCTAGGTCATTTGACCGAAGCGGCAAATTGGTTGGCGTGCTCTTT
>JAHEGB010000022.1 GCA_024645175.1 Microbacteriaceae bacterium | reverse complement strand
GGTGAGCGAGTCTTCGGGCAACAGCATGCTTCAATCTTCGCCGACAGGTTAGGCTTGGCGACAAATGACACGGATAATCGGCGGATACGCGGGCAGTCTTCGACTCGGCTCGCCAGCCAAGGCAACCAGACCAACCAGCGACCGAATTCGCGAGAGCATTTTCAGCCGACTTGAGTCACGCGATGCAATCGCGGGCAAGGTTGTGCTCGACCTTTACGCAGGCACCGGCGCTCTCGCCCTCGAGGCAATTAGTCGAGGCGCGGTTGCCGCACTGCTGGTTGAGCGCGACGGAAAAGCCGCGGCGGTCTGCATTCAGAACGCTCTATTGGTTCAGAAGTCACTTGCCAAGCAAGACATCGACGTTGAGACCAAAGTGGTCAACAAGGCCGTTGCAAGTTATTTGAGCACAGTGACGCACGAATTTGATTTGGTCTTCATCGACCCACCTTATGAGATTGCTAACGAAGAAATCGAAGCGAATCTCGAAGCTCTCTTGCCGCGTCTAACGGCTGAGGCAACAGTGATTGTTGAGCGCTCGAGTCGTGGCGAAAAGTTTGCAGTGCCAATTGGTTATGAACTCGAAGAATCGAAGAGCTACGGCGACACCGAAGTCTTCTGGCTAAACCGCGCCTAAACGAAAAACTATTTAGATGTGACGCTCGACAGGGCCAACATAGACCTGCTGCGGGCGACCAATCTTGGTGTGACTGTCGGTCATCATTTCGCGCCAGTGGGCGATCCATCCTGGCAAACGACCGATAGCGAATAGCGGCGTAAACATGTGCGGCGGAAAGCCCATCGCCTTGTAGATAACACCGCTGTAGAAATCGACGTTCGGGTAAAGCTTGCGCTCTGCAAAGTATGAGTCAGAAAGCGCGGCTTCTTCAAGCTGCTTTGCAATCTCGAGCAGCGGGTCGTTGATGCCAAGGTCGTGCAACACAGAGTCTGCGGTTGCCTTGACGATCTTGGCGCGCGGGTCGAAGCTCTTGTAAACGCGGTGACCGAAGCCCATTAGGCGAATGCCATCTTCTTTGTTCTTCACGCGCTCGACATAGCGCTGAACGGTCTCGCCAGAATCACGGATGTATCCGAGCATGTCGATAACCGCTTCGTTTGCGCCACCGTGCAGTGGGCCGAAGAGTGCGTTGATGCCAGCAGAGACAGAGGCAAACAGGTTGGCCTGAGTCGAACCGACCAGGCGAACGGTCGAGGTCGATGCGTTCTGCTCGTGATCTGCGTGCAGAGTGAACAAAGTGTCTAGTGCCTTTGTGACCACTGGATTCTGAACGTAATCTTCAGCCATGTTGCCGAAGCAAAGACGCAAGAAGTTCTCTACGTAGCTGAGCGAGTTGTCTGGGTAAAGCAGCGCCTGACCGAGTGAGTTCTTCTGTGCATACGCAGCAAGCACCGGAAGCTTCGCGAGCAAGCGAATTGTCGAAAGTTCAACCTGCGCTTCGTCGTGCGGGTTCAGCGAGTCTTGGTAAAAAGTCGATAGCGCTGAAACACCTGCAGAAAGAACAGACATCGGGTGTGCGTTCTGCGGCATCGCGTGAAAAATGTTTTTGAGTTCTTCGTGAATCAAAGTGTGACGACGAATGCGGTCTTCGAAGTTTCCGAATTCTGTCGCATTTGGCAGTTCGCCATAAATCAGCAGGTATGCGTTCTCGAGAAAGCTCTTTGAGCCGGCAAGCTCTTCAATTGGGTAACCGCGGTAACGCAAGATTCCCTTGTCGCCGTCGATGTAAGTGATCGCCGAACGAGTTGCCGAGGTGTTTACGAAACCAGGGTCAAAAGTGTTTAGCCCGGTTAGCGAGCTGAGCTTCGAAATATCGATAGCCGAGTGACCGTCGGTTGCATTGAGAATAGGCAATTCGGCACTCTTGCCGCCAATGCTAATCAGGGCGGTGTCTGTCGAAACTGGCTCAGTCAATGGTTCTCCTTGGGGCCTAAAGGCTTCTTAAGCCTATGGCATCACGCAAACGGCGGGCAGCCTCTGCAATTTTGTCATCAGTCGCGGTCAGCGAAAAGCGCACGTGCTGGGTGCTGAACTCGCCATAGAAAGTGCCTGGCACAACCACGATGCCCAACTCGGCCATGCGGTCGACGGTCTTCCAGCAGTCTTCGTGCAGAGTCGCCCAGAGATAAAGACCGGCCTCACTGTCGCTCAACTCGAAACCATAATCACGCACTGCCGAAAGCAAAACCTCGCGACGCTCACGATAAAGCTCTTTTGCAACGGCCACGTGCTCGTAGTCACCTAGCGCGACTGTCATCGCGCGCTGCACCGGCCAAGGAGTGTTCAAACCAGAGTGCATGCGCAAATTCACAAGACCCTTGATTAGCGATGCCTCACCAACCGCAAAAGCTGCGCGATAACCGGCCAAGTTCGATTGCTTGCTCAATGAATAGACCGCGAGCACTCCCTCGTGCGAGCCCCCGCAAACACGTGGGTCGAGAACCGAAGGAATAAGTTTGTCTGACCAGTCATCCCAGCCAAGTTCTGCGTAGCACTCATCACTCGCAAGAAGTGCGCCGAGTTCGCGCGCGCGGTCTACAGCTGCCTTCATTTCGGCAACGTCGAGAACGCGACCGTCTGGGTTGCCTGGCGAATTGATCCATGCGAGTTTGGTGTTTGCCGGCCAAAGCGCTGGGTCGTCTTCGCTAACAATTTCAGCGCCGCACATCGCAGCACCAACGACATATGCCGTGTATGCAACTTTCGGCTGCACAACAACATCGCCCGGGCCGAGGCCCATGAGCAATGGCAACCAAGAGATGAGTTCTTTCGAACCGATGGTTGGCATAACTTGTTCTGGCTTCAAACCTTCGACACCGCGTCGACGAGCAAACCACTCGACAACAGCGGCTTTAAATTCTGGAGTTCCACCGGTCGATGGATAGCCCGGTGCGTTTGATGAAGAGTTCAGTGCATCTTGAATTATTGATGGCGTCGGATCAACCGGCGAACCTACTGAAAGATCTACTGCCCCACCCGCGTGCAAAGCCGCTTTTGCCGAAAATGGCTTGAGCTGTTCCCACGGATACTCGGGAAGTCGATCGAACAAAAGTTTTACTCGCCCTGCGGTGGCACTGCGGTGACCACTTCGTGGTCGCCAGCGATCTTGCCAACTTTTGCCGCGCCGCCAGGAGAACCTACGGTGCTAAAGAATTCGACATTGGCCTTGTAGTAGTCGGCCCACTGCGATGGCAGGTCATCCTCGTAATAAATCGCCTCAACTGGGCAAACCGGCTCGCATGCACCGCAGTCAACGCACTCATCCGGGTGAATGTAAAGCATGCGGTCGCCCTCATAGATGCAGTCAACCGGGCACTCTTCGATGCAGGCCTTGTCTTTGACATCGACGCACGGCAACGCGATTACGTAGGTCACTTCTGCTCCTCTTGGGCGTTTAGGCCACCAAACGGGCCTTTGCTACTGGCTAGTTTAACGGTGGCCCGACGCACTTCGACGCCAAGTGCCTGGGCGAAGTCGCGGAAACAACATGACCAGACCGCAAATTGCTGCCGAGCCATAAGCCCAGATGTTGCCAACCTCGTTGCCATAAATGATGACGTCGCTGCCCGGCTGGGTCTGCGAAAGCCAGAACACGGTCGAGACGAAGCTGAGGGTGAGCAGATAGAGGGCTCCACGAGAGTTGCGAAGCAGTCGAAGGGCAAGAGCCAACGAAGCCACCATGGTGAACGCGACGATCAATCCAATCGGAAAGTGATCTGTCGGGCTAACCTGCACCGAGTGCAATAGGCTGCCGGCAAGGCCTAGCAAGACGCCAAGTGGCAACGCCCAGAAGAAAGTCAAAATAGGTCGAAGGTGAACGAGCGGGCTTGGGTTTGCCTTGCGAATTCTCTCTGGCTCGTCATAGCGAATTTCTGCATTAGAGACCGAATAGGTTTCTGCAAAAATCGAGACTTGACTCGAGTGTGCTTCTAGAGCAGCGCGCTTGAATTTTGCCGTGGTCTTGTTTCCGATGGCAACATCGAAACGTTCGCCTGGCTCGGCCAAAACCCAAAACTGTGGCGCACGCTTTCTTGCTCGGCGATACTGGCGAATTGCCATGGCCGTTGCCTGGTGCGCCATCTTGTGATCAGGGTGCCCGTAGCCACCCTTGGCGTTGTAAGTGAGAATCGCATCTGGCTTAAATTCTTTGATGACTCGTTCGATGTCTTCTGCAATTACTGCAGTCGAAGCAGAAGCGAGAGACATTTCATCTGTGCGATGTTTCTTGGTTGGGCGACCCATCGCGTTGATTCGCATGCCGCTATCTAAGAAAGCGCGAGTTCCGGCGAACGAGTGGTGAAGAGTCGAACCAGCCTTGCGCAATTCATCTAGCGCAACGCGAAGCTCGCCAGCGCGAAACGCACCCATTGCTCGCAGCTGCCCTTCGAGACCTTTTAGTTCTTCAAGCTTGACCTTGCCGCGTTCACCGCGAGTCAGAGTCAGAACATAAACCTCTGCCCCGGCGGCCAAGCGCTCTGCGATTATGTGTCCGCTGAAAAGGCTCTCGTCATCGGGGTGGGCATGTACCACGAGAAGACGACGAGGGTTGAACGCTTGCTTAGGCATTCCTCTACTTTAAACGCCTATTGACGACTTAGGCGAACCTAACTTAGGCTTGCCTTACCACCGAAACCCGTCTGATAACGGGCCCTGAAAGGTAGAAATGCTCGCAAACTTCTTTATTGGCCTGCGCGAGGGCCTAGAAGCCGCACTAATTGTCGGAATCCTCGTTGCTTATGTAATCAAAATTGGCCAGCCTCAGCGCACAAAGACCATTCTTTCGGGTGTAGCCGCCGCAGTCGTCGCCTCGGTTGCAGTAGCACTCGCACTGAACTACGCGGTCGAAACCGTTCCGGCAGGCACAAGCGAAATCATCGCTGGCACTAGCTCTGCCCTGGCTGTTGTTTTTGTAACCTGGATGATCTTCTGGATGAAGTCGCAGAGCAAGGCGTTAGGTGCATCTCTTCGCGGCCAAATCGATAGCTCGCTAAGCAAGTCGAGCTTCGCTCTCTTCGCAATTGCATTCACCGCAGTTATTCGCGAGGGCGTAGAGACCGCCGTATTTCTTTGGAGCGCAAGCCAGGCAACTAACGCCGGAGACAATCCGGTGCTCGGCGCGGTTCTTGGCCTAGGTGTTGCAACCGTGGCAGGTTACCTGTTGTTCAAAGGTGCACTCAAGATCAACATTTCTAAGTTCTTCAACTACACCGGTGCGTTCTTGATTCTCGTATCTGCCGGAATTCTTGCTTACGCGGTCAAAGAGTTTGAAGAAGTTCTCACGCTTCCGCTTCAGCAAATTACCTATGACGTTTCGAACATTCTGCCGAAGAAGTCACCAATCGAATCGGTCTTGCACGGCATGATCGGTTTCAACGCAAAGCCGACTTATCTGCAGACTCTAGTTTGGCTCGCATACATGATTCCGGTAACCTACCTCTTCGCAAAGAAGACCAAGGTCAAGGCCTAAGACAAAAAATGCCCCCACAGAAATGTGGGGGCATTTTTCATTTCGAATTATTCGCTTGCACGCTTTCGAGCTGAAGCTGCACGAGCACGAAGGTTCGGGTCTAGCTCTAGCTTGCGAATGCGAGTCGCTTCAGGAGTTACCTCAACACACTCGTCTTCGCGAGCGAACTCAAGGCACTCTTCTAGCGAAAGCTTCTTTGGTGGGGTTAGCGCCTGGAATTCATCGCTAGAAGCAGCACGCATGTTGGTGAGCTTCTTCTCTTTGGTGATATTGACTTCCATGTCGTCTGCACGAGAGTTTTCGCCAACAACCATTCCGGCATAAACCTCAGAGGTTGGCTCAACGAAGAATGAACCGCGCTCTTGAAGAGCAATCATTGCGAACGGTGTCGCGACACCGGCACGGTCGGCAACCATTGAACCGTTCTGACGGGTGACGATTTCACCAGCCCAAGGCTCATAGCCTGCTGCAAGTGCGTTCGCGATTCCGGTTCCCTTGGTGGTGGTCAAGAACTCGGTTCTGAAACCGATCAGGCCACGGCTAGGCACCTTGAATTCCATGCGAACCCAGCCAGTGCTGTGGTTCACCATGTTGGTCATGCGACCCTTGCGAGAAGCCATTAGCTGGGTGATTGAGCCCAAGAATTCTTCTGGAACGTCGATGGTTAGGTCTTCAACCGGCTCGTGCAACTTGCCGTCAACCTTCTTGGTAACCACCTGTGGCTTGCCAACGGTTAGCTCGTAGCCTTCGCGACGCATCTGCTCAACGAGAATCGCAAGAGCAAGCTCTCCACGACCCTGTACTTCCCAGGCGTCTGGGCGCTCGGTAGGCAGAACCTTGAGCGATACGTTACCGATTAGCTCTTTGTCTAGACGGTCTTTAACCAAACGCGCGGTGACCTTTGCGCCCTTGACGCGACCGGCCATTGGTGAGGTGTTGATTCCGATGGTCATCGAAATCGCTGGGTCATCAACCTTGATGAGCGGCAGAGGGCGAACGTCGTTCGGGTCTGCAAGAGTTTCACCAATTGTGATTTCTTCGATTCCGGCAACCGCAACGATGTCGCCAGGGTTTGCTTCGTCAGTCGGAAAACGGTCAAGTGCTTTGGTCTTTAGCAGCTCGGTGATCTTCACGGTCTGAGTGGTTCCGTCGTGACGAACCCAAGCAACCTGCTGGCCCTTCTTTAGAGTGCCGTTGAAGATACGAAGCAAAGCAAGACGTCCCAAGAATGGAGACGCGTCGAGGTTTGTTACGTGAGCCTGAAGCGGGTGTGCGTCGTCATACTTTGGCGCAGGAATGTACTTCATGATGGCTTCGAACAAAGGCTCTAGGTCTTCGTTGTCTGGCAAGGTGCCGTCAGCAGGCTTGTTCATCGAAGCCTTGCCCGCGCGACCAGATGCATAGATAACTGGTAGGTCAAGAATTGCGTCGACATCGAGCTCAGGAACATCCTCGTGAATGTCGCTAGCGAGACCCAAGAGCAAATCGTGAGTCTCTTCGACAACTTCGTCGATGCGAGCATCTGGGCGGTCGGTCTTGTTTACGAGCAAGATAACCGGAAGGTTCGACTCAAGAGCCTTGCGCAAAACGAAACGTGTCTGCGGCAGCGGGCCCTCTGATGCGTCGACCAAAAGCACAACGCCGTCAACCATTGACAAACCGCGCTCTACCTCGCCACCGAAGTCAGCGTGGCCCGGGGTGTCAATCACGTTGATGGTGATCTCTTTGCCGCCAGAGTGCTTGCCCTTGTAGGCGATAGCGGTGTTCTTCGCGAGAATGGTGATTCCCTTTTCGCGCTCGAGGTCGCCCGAGTCCATGACTCGCTCGCCGACGTTTGAGTGGTCGCTGAATGATCCGGTCTGGCGAAGCATTGCATCGACCAGGGTGGTTTTTCCGTGGTCTACGTGGGCAACGATTGCTACGTTGCGCAGGTCATCTCTAGAGGCCAAAGCCATGATTAAGTCCTTGTTATTTAGACAACTCGTGGCACAGCAAGATGAGTGCCAGATTTGTGATGTTGGGCGAACGCCCTCGATGCCTCAAGTCTAGCCGTTGAGCGCCCAATTCCAATAGCCATAGGTGGCCGTGCCCCCGTATGGCGCAGAAACCACAGTCTTGATGCGCTTGCCATAAACAAGCAGTGCTGGCACCTGATAGAGCGGCAACCCGAATTGAGCCGCGTAGAGTCGCGCGTCAATTGCCTTGAGCCCGGCAATTTGATCGAGAGTCTCTGATTTGCTCGAATAATCGATGAGCAACTGGTCTAGCTCGGCATCTTCGAAAGCCGTGGCCGAACCACCGGTGAACCAGTATGGGTCTCCGGCCGTTTCGCCAGCTAGTGCAACAGTTGTGATCAACACGTCGAATTCGCCTGTCGCCGAAACGGTTCTCGGGTCTTTGACTGAAACGTCGACAAGGTTGAAACCGACCGAGTTCGCATATTGGCTGAGCAGCGCGAATTCTTGTTTCGCCCTTGGGTTGTTGCTATCAAACAAGACACGGATGTCGACTGGTCGCGAGAAGTTTGCCGACTCAAGAAGCTCGGCTGCCGCCTCTGCATTTTGAGTCAAGAAATCGCTCGAGCCATTCGATTGAACGAACGGTGCGTAGTAATTCGAGCCATTCGAATAGAACCAAGACTTGGCTTCGATAACCGGGTTGTCTTTGCTGAGTGCGCTCAAAATCTTTGCTCGCGGAATCAACTTCAAGAACGCCTCACGCAGAAGTTGTTGCTTCGCTTGGTCTGTTGAAACTTTCTGAAAGACACTCTGCTCAGAGAAGTTCAACAACACAGCCTCAATATTGTTGCTCGCCGAAAATTCATACTTGGCGCCGGCTGATTTTGCGAGGCTGACCAGGTCGCTATTGGTGGCAATGCCAGATTCTGCAGGAGCACAGATGTCTACCTCGCCCGCTTGCATGGCGGCAAGCATTGCAGTTGCATCTGAATAGAACTTGATGTTGACGGTTTCAATGGTCGGCAGCGGCCCCCAATTAAAATCGCGATTAGCCTTCAAAGTGAGTGACTGGCGCGGGGAATGAGCAACCACAGAATATGGGCCCGCACTGACTTGCTGCAGCTGACTTGTGCCCCTTGCAAGATAAAGCCCCGAATACTGCTGGGCGATAAGTTTTTGATCCTCGAGGTTTGCGTTTTGCACCGCTTGCTCGAATCGAGTTAGCGCGCCTGTGGCATCGGCTGAAGCAAAAGCCTTCATGGCAACCAGGTGCGCGGCAGCGTTGATAGTTAGGTCATCTTGCCAGTCGGCCACTGCCCTGTCATAAGTAACAGTCAAAGACTTCTTGTCGCTAGAAACTTTTGGAACACTGGTCGTCCACTTCAGGCCCGAACCAGCTCGAACGCTCTCAAATCCGGCCTCTAGCGGGTTTCGGGCGGCCAGCCATGACAACAGCAGGTCATCGGCTGAAACAGGCACACCGTCGCTCCACTTGGCCTTGCCGGTTAGTGCATATTCAACTCGCAGTGGGTTCTTGCCCAGAACGGTGACAGAACCGAAATCCTCGTTTGGCACGAGAACGCCAGTCTCATCGATGTGAAAGAAACTCGGATTTAGAAGTGCTGATACTTCGCGATTGACGGCAAGAGCTGCGTCATTTGTGACGTTGTCTGCGTTAGTCGAGTTGAAGTCATTTGTTAGTGCTATAGAAATTTCAGTCCCCGACTGCAATCCGGTTGGTGCGCAAGCGGTCAAAGACGATGCGATCATCAGCGATGAAAGCAGTGCAACAAAAAACTTCTTCAAGAAATACTCCGAAAAACTAAGCGGGTGCCTAAAGGTTACCCTCTAAACACCCGCTAAGCCTGTGAACTTACTTGGCAGCCAATCGCGCTTCGCGGCGCTTCTTCTGCTCGGCTGGGTCTGGAACCGGCACTGCCGAAATCAGACGCTGGGTGTATGGGTCGCGTGGGTTCTTTAGAATCTGGTCGCGAAGACCTTCTTCAACCAAGCGGCCGTTCTGCATAACTGCGATGCGGTGCGACAAGATGTCAACAACACCGAGGTCGTGGGTGATGAACAAACAAGCGAACTTGAGCTCTTCTTGAAGACCCTGAAGCAGGTCGAGGAATCTCGCCTGAACAGAAACGTCAAGAGCCGAGGTTGGCTCGTCTGCGATCAATAGGTCTGGAGTCAAAGCGAGCGCACGTGCGATTCCTACACGCTGTCGCTGACCACCCGAAAGTTCGTGTGGGTAGCGGTTGCGGTAGCTGCGAGGCAACTCAACAGAGTCGAGCAAGTCTTCGACCTTGTGGTTCAACTCGTCGCCCTTTGCAAGACCAGCCAAGAGAATCGGCTCGCCGATGCTCTCACCGATTGGCAATCGTGGGTTCAAAGATGAAGCAGGGTCTTGAAAAACAATTCCGGTCTTGCGGCGCACCTGAGAAAGTGCCTTGGTGTTGCCGTGCAGAATGTCGTGTCCAGAAACGCTGATGGTTCCCGACTTGATTGGAATAAGCCCGATTGAAGCGCGACCAATAGTGGTCTTGCCCGAACCTGACTCACCTACGAGTCCGACGATTTCACCCGGATAAATCTCAAGGCTGAAGTCCGAGACGGCCTTGAACGCAGGAATGCGTCCGCGCTTCGGGTATTCAATGTCGACGTTCTCGATCTTCAATACCGGAGCCGGCTTTGCATTTCCCTCGTGCTTTAGTTCACGAACGGCAACGGTGCCAAGCTTTGGCACGGCCGAAAGCAACTGCTGGGTGTAAGGGTGTTTCGGGCGGTTGAAGATGTTGTCTGCGGTGTCGTGCTCGACGGTGAAGCCGTCTTTCATAACCAAGATCTCGTCTGCCATGTCTGCAACAACACCCATGTCGTGGGTGATCAGCAAGATGCCAGAGTTGAGCTTGTGGCGAAGGTCGCGCATCAGGTCGAGAATTTCGGCCTGAACGGTCACATCTAGAGCAGTGGTTGGCTCGTCTGCGATAAGAAGCGCAGGGTCACAAGCCAATGCAACTGCGATCATTGCACGCTGCTTCTGGCCACCCGAAAGCTGGTGAGGGTACTTGTCGAACGAGGTTGCCGGGTTCGGAATGTCAACCAAGGTCAATAGTTCGATAGCACGCTCTTTTGCAGCTGCTGGGCCCATGACGAAGTGGGTGCGAAGGGTTTCGACAATCTGAAAACCGATTGTGTAAACCGGGTTCAGAGCGGTCATTGGCTCCTGAAAGATGTAAGCGACTTCTTTACCGCGGAACTTGCGAATCTGCGAGTTGTTGAGACCAAGCATCTCTTGACCCTTGACCTTCACGCTGCCGCTCAGACGTGCGTTCGATGCAAGAAGACCCATGAGACCCATCGAGCTCGAGCTCTTGCCCGAACCTGACTCACCAACGATGGCAAGCACTTTTCCGGCCTGAACCTCATAGTTCATGTCGATGGCGGCCGGATACCAGCTGCCGTCAACCCAGAATTCGACGTTGTAGTTTTCGACCTTGAGAATTGGTGTAGTCACTGTAATTACTTTCTTTCTTCAACGGCAGTTAACGACAAACCTGCGAAACTTAGTGAATGACGAACTTGATTGTTTTCAGACCCCGAAGCGCTCTCATTTTGGCAGCAGCTGCTGGCGCCATGATTTTGCTCTTTTTGATTCAGGTCATTTTCTTTAGCGAGCGCATCGAGTTCTCGAGCATCGCTTTTGGAATCTTGCTGGCAACAACCGTTTGGCTGCTGCTGGTTCGCCCAAAGCTCGAGGTTTTCGACGAGGGCATCAAGATTGTTAACCCCTTGATTACCGCCGTCGTTCCGCTGCGCGAGATTGACATGGTCGACACTCGCTTCGCCCTGACCGTTTTCACTCGAGGCAAAAAGATCAGCGTCTTCGCTGCACCCGCACCCGGCCGCTGGCACGCCAGATCGGTTCGAGCCGGTGAGCTCAAGGGTCTCGAGTTGAATGCCGGCGACGTCATTAGCCCCGGCGACTCGCCCCGCAGCCACTCGGGTCAGGCAGCACAAATCATCAAGCTGCGCATCAAGAGCGTTGGCACCGAGGTTGGCGACTTGCGCGCCAGCGCTCGATTCAATTACGCAGCAGCTGGCATTTTGATTGCCAGCATTGCGCTCTTCTTGATTCTTAGTGTCTTGCACGTTTAGACCGCAGCCTTCTTAATCTCGCGCGCAGCTGCCTTCTCTTTGGCGGTGATGCGACGCTTCTGGCGTGGGTCGAACGCGTCGCGAAGACCATCACCAATGAAGTTGATGCAGAGCGCGATCGAGATGATGAAGAAACCTGGGTACCAGAACAACCACGGGCGGGTGCTGAATGCTTCTTGGTAGAGGCTAATCAACGATCCGAGTGATACGTCAGGAGCAACCACACCGAAGCCTAGGTAGCTCAATGCGGTTTCAGTAAGGATCGCACCAGACATCGACAGGGTCACCGAAACGATGATGACACCAACGGCGTTTGGCAGAATGTGCTTGAAAATGATGCGTCGGTTCGAAGCACCGGCAACACGTGCAGCATCAACAAATTCACGCTCACGCAAGCTCAAGAACTCACCACGCACGAGTCGCGATAGACCCGTCCAGGCGAATAAACCAAGGTAAAGACCCAAGAACATAACACCGAGGTTTCCGACACGGAAACCGATAACGGCACCGATGATGATCGCCGGAATGGTGATGATTAGGTCGGTGAAGCGCATTAGCAGAGTGTCGATCCAGCCACGGTAGAAGCCTGAGATAGCACCGACAACGGTTCCGATTACGCCACCGAGGGTTCCGATGATGAGCATGATCAAGATTGACTGCTGAGCTCCACGCATAACGAGAGCGAAGTAGTCACGACCGATGTCGTCTTGGCCGAATGGGTGGTCTCCAAAGCCGAAGTTCTCGGTGAACGGAACAAGGTTCAAGGTTGGGCAACCAACGGTGCCACCAGGGCATGACTCATACTGAAGTTCTGGCAGGTCAGTAATCGAGTAGTGCCACCAACCAGGAATCGAGATTGGCTTCTCTTCGCTGCCCAGGTGAATTCCCGAAGCGGTGAAGACGAACAGGATGATCGCTAGCAACGAGAACAAAGCTGCCATTGCCGCACGGTGTCGAACAAAGCGGCGCAGAACGATTTGACCTTGGCTTAGGCCCTCAGTCTCTTTGTTGGCAATTGCGTTTTCATTGCCCTGAGCTGAAGAATCTGTTGATTCGATGTTGTTTTTCTTAGCCATGAAATTACCTCACACGGATTCTTGGGTCTAGGGCCGAATAGACAAGGTCGGCGAAGAGGTTCGCCATGATTGCTAAAAAGCTGGTCAAAATCGCAACACCCATGAGCAAGTTCAGGTCGAAGGTAGTGATTGCCTTGTTGAACAAGGTTCCCATTCCGATCCAACCAAAAACGCGCTCGGTGATAATTGCTCCACCGATTAGTCCGGCGATGTCCCAGGCAACCAAAGTGGTCAACGGAATCATCGCGTTTCTAAATGCGTGACGCATAATCACCGTTCGCTCGGTTAGACCCTTTGCGCGCGCGGTGCGAATGTAGTCCTGGTTCAAAACCTCAAGCAAGCTGCCTCGGGTGTAGCGCACGTAGCCTGCGAACGAGATGATGCAGAGGGCCACGGTCGGCAACACCAGGTGAAGCAAAGCGTCAAGAGTTGACATCCAGAAGTCCGGGTTCGCCATTAGCTCATCTTGCAACAATGTGTTGGTCTGACCAACCGTTGGAATCGGACGGTAAGAGATGTAGTCGTTGCTCGTGTATGGCTGCCAGGTCTGCATCAGGCGGTCTACAAATATGAAACCGGCAACGATGACAGCGGTAAGCGTTGTGGTTCGCATAACTGCCGAACGGTCTTCTTTGGCTGCCAACCAACCGGCGATGAGACCTACACCGATAGTTGCGCCGATAAGAGCGAGCAACAGCAAGAAGCTGAAGTCTTTGTTTAGCAGAGGCTGAATCGGGTAATAGATAATTCCACCGAATACAGCCATCGCGAGCGAGCCGTAAAGCGCTGACTTGTTGCCGAGACCGGTAGAAAGCACCGTGATGCCAACTGCAACCCCTGCACCCAAACCAACAATCATGATCGGGCCAAGACCCGGGTTGTTAAACCAATTGATAGCACCGAGGAAGGTTAGCAACGCAGCAGTGACCGCAAAAGCAGATGCGAAAACGATTGCAGTCTTTTTTCTAGTCGATGCAAGCACACCAGCCCAGAGGGTAGCTGAAGCCAGACCTATGCCTACCACCCATTGCCACGAGAGTTCTGCGGCGGCGAGCCAGTTGTTGAATTCGATTGCCAAGAACTGCTTTAGCAAGACCGCTACCCAGAAAATCGGGAGCGAGAAGAACAAGAACGATACGAAAGTAATCGAGTAGTCGAAACGGCTGTACTGACGCAGAGCCGTGATCATTCCGATAGCGATGCCCAGGAAAATTGCAATGAATGTTGCCGCGACAACCAGACGAAGTGTTGTCGGAATCGCGGTGCCGATCTGTTCGGCAACGCTTTCTCCGGTTCTGGTTTTTCCTAGGTCGAAGTTTCCGGTGAATCCTCCGAGAAGACCGCCGAGCCACTTAAAGTAGCGAAGTGGTGGCGGTGTGTTCAGGTCGAGCTGACGAGTTAGGTTCAAAATCATCTGCTCTTTTTTCGGGTCGTTGCTAAGACGAAGCTCTTCGAGCGGGTCGCCAGCATATGCCTCAAGGTTATAAACGAAGAAGCTCGAACCGAGCAAGATGATTAGCACCGCAGAGAGACGGCGAGCGATATAGGCGAACAAATTCTTGCCTTTCCCCACAGCTGTGTGGGTCTTGATTAGTCAGTCGGGCCAAAGCCACTAAGGAATAATTCTAAGCGTTAAAAAAACTGTGGCACCCGATTTCTCGGGTGCCACAGCTTTAGAGCGTTAGCCCTGGTAAGGACGAATCCTTACCACTTCCACTCCCAGTAGTTCCAAACGAGGTTTGGAGTTAGAGGAGCTGGCTTTACATTCTTTAGACCGGTCGTGTAAGCGGTCGCAGCTGGGTGCTGGAAAATCGGCAACGAAACTGCTTCTGCAACGATGATCTTGTCTGCAGCGGTGTACTTTGCAGTGATCTGGCTTGGGGTCAACTTGCTCTCTAGTGAGTGCAAGATTGCGTCAAGCTGAGCGTTTGCAAAGCCAAGGCTGTTGTTTGAACCGTCGCTCTGGAAGTTAGCGTTGGTTCCAGTCTGGCTGACTGATGATGGGCACCATGCGTAGAACTGCGCGTCATAGAGGTTGTCATCTAGGTGACCGCTCCAACCGCCGCTGTAGCTTGGGTTGGTTAGGTCGAAGCCTGCCTTAGCAACTTCTGCCTTTGCAAGAGCGAACTCTGCTGCACGACGAGTGTTGCTTAGCGCACCCCAAAGCATCTTGACAGGAACAGACTTGCTGCCTGCTGCTGCGTCTGGGAAGTGCTTCTTGACTAGAGCAAGTGCTGCCGCGGTGCGGCTCTCCTGGGTTCCAGCGGTGAACTTGCTTACGCCTGAGCCCTTGATGATGTCGTTGTAGCCAGTCTCGCCAGGCATCTTGAATGAGGTGTTAACAACAACTGCATTCGAGTTAATTGGCTTGATCAACTTGTCAACGATCTCTTGACGAGGGTATGCAAGCAAGAAAGCGGTGCGAAGATCGCGAGCCTTTGCGTTCTTGGTTGCGTTGTTGCTCGAAGCAAATGGGCCGGTGTAGTCAGTGGTCTCGCCAACACCAGCACCGACGCGAAGGTCAATGTGCTCGTAGCAAGCGTTGGTTCCACCGATAACTGAGACTCCAGCCATAGCCTTTAGGGCTGCTACTGAGTCAGCGGTTGGCTGACCCTGGTAGATGTCAATTTCGTGGTTTGCAAGTGCCTGGGTAGCCGCAGCTTCTGCCATGAACTTGTAAACAACGGTCTTGATGCCGTTCATCTTTGGACCTGAGTTGTACTTAGCGTTTGCAGTCAAGGTGATGCTCTGGTCAGCAACTGCTGACTTAGGAACAAATCCACCGTTGCCAACTAGTAGCAATGGGTTGGTTGAGCTGTTGATGGTCTTGATGTTGTAGTCGTATGACCAGATCTTTCCCATTGCCTTTAGGCGGGTGGTGTTCTTTGAGGTGAAGTCCTTCAAGAACTGTGCCTTTGCAGCGAGGTTTGCTGATGCTGAGCCAAGAGCCTTCTTGCCATCAACCATCAACTCAAGAGCGTGAACTGGTGATGGACCAGGGCCCATGATCTCCCAGTCAGGCTGGAAAGAGCTGTAACGAATGGTTACGGCCATCTTGTCTGCGCTAAGGGTTGGGGTGCCAACTACCTTGCTGTCGTAAACGCCACCGTAACCGGTTGAGTAAAACGCAGGTAGGGTCTCTGCAGCTGGGTCACCAAGACCAGCAGCGATTGAGTACTTGCTGCTTGCGGTTACGTGACCGAGAAGTAGGTCAACACCGGTGATTGGGGTGCCGTCTGACCAAACACGTCCTGGCTTCACGGTGTAGGTAACACGGAAGTCAGTTGGTGAGTTCTTGGTGATTGCATAGGTACCAAAAGTGGTGTTCTTAACAAGGTTGCGCTTGTTGTCGTAGTAGTTGAAACCGCTGCCAGTTAGGTAAGCGACATCGCTGTTGCTAACTAGGTTGGTGTCTGGGGTTGCGTTGTTTAGCGAGGTCAGCGCGTTGCTGCCCACGATAACAACAGTTGTCTTCGTTGCTGCAGATGCAGGTGCAGTAGCAACAGCTGCGAGACCAGTGAAGGTCAGTGCAGCGGTAGCAACACCAGCAACAGCACGAACGATACGTGTTGCTTTCATATGTGTTTCTCCTTGTTGAGTCGGAACTGCTGCCCGTGTACCCAGGGCTCTAGAACCCTTAACAAGGAGTGCGTGGCAGCAGCGCCTTGGGTATTCACAACATTAGGCGAAAACGCTTGCACAAAAAACCCAAAAGTCCATTTTTTACATGTATTTACATTTCCGTTACAAAGGACCGAATCGCACGGATAGCCTGCTGCTAGCCTGAAATCATGCCGAATGCCGCCGTGACACTTATCTATGACGGCGACTGCGGGTTCTGCGGTCGCTGCCTAAGTTGGGGGCAACGCAACCTCACGGCTTTTCCGAGGGCTATACCGTCTTCTTCGGCCGAGGCAAAAGCCCAGGGTTTGACCCAACAGCAACTAGAAGAGTCCATCTGGATTGTCGGCGCAGGCGAACCTCTCGGCGCTGCTCGAGCAGCTGCTTTCATTTTGAAGATGCAACCAAACGTTCTATGGCGCATCGCAGGATTGCTCATGTCAATCTGGCCGATTTCATACGTCGCTAAAAAGGTTTATTTCTGGGTCGCCAAGAATCGTGGTCGTTTCTGATGAATGAACTCTTTTCAATTGGATTCTTCGCCGGCCTAGCACTCGCGATTCCCGTTGGCCCAATGGCGATCATGTTGATCAATACGACTCTAGAAAAAGGTTGGCGACACGGAGTCGCCGGTGCGAGCGCAATGGCGAGCATCGACTTTTCTTATGCGCTGGTTGTCTTTCTTCTCGGTCACGCCGTTTCATCATTCTTCTCGACCTGGGGTCAAGCGCTCAGCTTGCTCGGTGCATTTATCTTGCTTGCACTCGGTTTAAACACTCTGATTAGAAATTACAAATTGCTTCGAAGCTCCGCGGCCGAAGTCTCAACGGCAAAGTCGGGATCAACTCCTGCGAAAACATATTTGCTTTTTGCGGGTGCGACGATTCTCAACCCGCCAACCGCGCTCTACTTTCTTGGCATAGCACCAAGCGTTGCCCAGTTTGAATATCAGAACTTCTTTGTCAGCGCACTTTTCTTTGCTCTTGGAGTTTTTGTCGGTTCAGTGATTTGGCAACAGGCGCTCGCATTGACCGGCACTACCTTGCGACGCTTTGCGCAAAACAAGATTCGAGTTTTCTTCGGGCTAATCGGTGGTGCGCTAATTATTGCTCTTGCGATTTCGCTCGCAATCAAGGCAATTAGCTAATGACAAAGAAGTTTCTGCGCATCGAGATAGTTTTGGTGCTTGCGGCAAGCCTTGGCACGTCTGCGATTTTTTCGTTGTTGCGCCTCGCCCAGTTGATGCTCGCGCCAGAGGGCATCGGTGGCTCAAAGACCGAACTGAACCCCTCACTCGCTTCGGCAGAGTTTTTCGCCTTTAGCTTTGAGCTAGTTGGCATTGCCTATTCGTTGGCTCCTGCCGCAATCGCCCTTTATCTCTTGCGCCGAGAAAACGACAAGGCCTTTGGCAAAGTTGGCATTTGGCCAATCAACTGGCGATTCGATCTCTCGCGCGGGCTTGCCCTGGCAGCGATCATTGGAATTCCAGGGCTGGCTCTTTATGCGGTCGCTCGCCTGACCAACCTGGCCTCCAAGATTGTGCCGGCCGAACTCGATGGCTATTGGTGGATGGCAGGCATGCTTCTGCTATCGGCATTGCGGGCTGCTCTGCAAGAAGAAGTCATCATGGTGGCATACCTCTATAAGAGGTTCGAACAACTGTGGCTCAGCTTCAGAAGCCAGCAGCTAATTAGCGCGAGCATCCGTGCTTGCTACCACGCCTACCAAGGCTTCGCCGGCATCGTTGGCAACTTCGTTATGGGCTTGGTCTTCGGCTATGCCTATCGGCGCTGGGGTCGAGTCTTGCCGCTGATCGTTGCGCATTTCATCTTGGATGCCGTCAGCTTCGTGGGTTATGCCCTGATTGCGAAACAGTTGGCAATTTTCGGCGGGCTTTTCTAGGCACCCCTCGCCCTCTGCTAGATTGGGCAAACAGCAATTGCTGTAGTTCTAGTTTGACCTCAGGGGAAACCGGTGTGAATCCGGTGCTGACCCGCAGCCGTAAGTCTTTATAGATAAGTCGGAATGCCTGAGTGAAAACGAAGACTCCAAATAACCGTCGAGGAATACGGGTGGAGTCGAACGGCTATTTGTAGCCGCTCGCCTTCGCACTCAGGTCTCGCTAATGCGAAAGGTTTCAAATGTTTGAAACTAAGACTGGGTTGCGCAAATTCGCAACACTAATCACAATCGCCGCTCTTGTTTTTGCGGCAACTCCCCCTGCCAATTCGGCAGTCAAATATGCAAGCACGGTTCGCTTCATCGCGAGCAAGTTTGTGAACAAACAATATGTCGAGGGCTTTAGCGCAGGCAAAGCAGACTACGGATTCACCATCGAGTCGCTCTTGCAATTGCGTGCCGCCGGTCAAACCGCAAACAGCTTTAAGCCAGCGGTTGAATACAACTTGCAGAACGCTTCTGTGGTCGGAACCTCTTCGACAAAAGTTGGTGCGCACTATGTTGATCAAAAGTTTCAGAGCGGCCGAGGCGCAATGTTCTTGGTTGCCAGCAAGGCATATGGATTGCCAAAGTCTGCTCTGCGAACCAACGTGCTTTCATCTTTGAAGGCAAGCATCAAACCGACCGGTGAAATCGCAGATGCAAATGGCAACACGTTCACATATGGCTGGACGATTCTCGGCCTAAAGGCTTCTGGGGAGATCAAGTTGGCAAACCTCGTAGCCGCAAAGCTTGCGACCCTTGCTCGCCCAGACGGCGGCTATGGAACCGACCTGACCGGCGACACAATGACAAGCGCTGCTGACGCAACTGGAATGGCGCTAATGGCATTTGCCTCTGTTAAGAAGTCTGGTTCAACCGCTCAAGAGAGCAAGAAGAACTCGGCAACCACAAAGGCAATTGCTTGGCTAACCGGCAGTGCCCTGGTCAAAGATCACTACGAAGCTTGGGGCGATGTAGATGTTAATGGCACCGACTACGCCATCATGGGCCTCGCAGCAAACGGACAAAAGGTTTCTGCCATGCAGGCTTGGCTGGTTGGTCGACTCTCACCTACCGGTGGTCTGACTACACCTTGGTCTGAGGGCAAGGCTGACACCTACGCAACAGCGCAGGGATACCTGGCACTGCTCGGTTCAAGCTACGTCGCGCTAATCAAGTAGTCGAATGAAAATCTCGCTTCGAATGGTGTTGGTTGCGCTGGTGGCACTTGTTGCTATCGGTGGGCTGATCAGCACCATTCCCAGTGCAGAGTCTTCTAAGCAGCCGTCGACTTCGGCAAGTTTTCACGATGGCCAATGCTCAAACGAGTCTGGCGTTTCGCTCATCATCGACTTCGGCAAATCGAGCGGCCTGGAGCCATTGGTTCGCTGCGCGCGCGAGTTCACCGGCAGTGGCTGGCAGTTGTTTGCAGCTGCGGGCGTTGAGGTAAGAGGAACCGACGAGTTTGCAACCGGATTCGTCTGTCGAGTCGCCAATTGGCCAAGCGTCGAAAAGCAACCTTGCACTTCAACCCCAACAGCAGCGCAAGGCACTTGGGCATATTTCGTTTCAACAGAGACAAACAGCTGGCAGTTCAGCAGTCAGGGTGCAGCAATGCGAAAGCCTAAGTGCGGCACAGCGGAGGGCTGGCGTTTTGTCGAGCCTGGTGAAGTGGCTTCGCAATCGATGCCTGAAGTTTCGCCAATTACTTTCGGTTGCAAGTGATGCTTCAAAAAGTCGCCGCGAGAATTCACCCGACCACCTGGTGGTTGCTAGCGATTGTCTTGGCTGTGATCGCCGGCACCGCAAGTGCGCTTTGGCAAACCGCTGCAATTGGGGCACTATCGATTGCACTTATCTTGCTGTTTCGCGAAAACGCAACCTGGGCAAGATCGCTGGGTTTCTATCTGACTCTTGCAGCAGCGGTAATTGTCATTCGAATTTTGTTTCGAATGGTGTTCTCATTCAGCAGCGATGAAGACCAAATCTTGTTTCACTTGCCTGCACTGACTCTGAATCTGGGGCTTGGCGAAATCAATTTGTTCGGCAATGTTTCGCTGCGCTCGATCATGGGTGCGGTGCTCGATGGCAGCCGCCTTGCCGCAATCATTTTGGCTGTGGCAATTGCAAACACCTTGGCCAACCCAAAGAAGTTGCTCAAGTCGGCTCCGGGAGCGCTCTATGAAATTGCAACGAGCGTCTCTGTGGCAATCAACCTCGCACCGCAACTAATCGAGAGCTTCAACCGCGTTCGCAGGGCAAGGTCGCTTCGAGGCAGGTCGAAACGAACCGGTCAGTTGGCCGGAATTCTGATTCCGGTTCTCGAAGACACTCTCGATCGCTCGTTGCTAATGGCAGCAAGCATGGATGCCCGCGGCTTCGGTCGTCGGTCTGCGCAGAGCGCGGGTGAACTACTCGCGGCGCGAACTCTTGGCTTGGCTGGCTTGGTTTTGAACCTTGTCGGAATCTTCATCTTGCTTAGCGGCTTCAACGTTGCCCTCGCTTTGGTGCTTCTGGCATGCGGCCTGCTTTCGGCAGGCATCGGCGTGAGAATCACATCTAAGCGAAACGCGCGAACCAGCATTGGCCGAACTGCTCGCACTGGTCTAGATTTCTTGATCTACCTTGCTTGCACGCTCGCCCTGGTCATCAACTTCTCAGGGTTGGTGGGCGTCTAGTGATTTCGTTGAAGAACTTCACCTTTAGTTATGGTTCGAGCGATGAACCTCGACTCAGTCGAGTGAATCTCGATATCTCGGCCGGCGAGTTTGTCTTGGTCTGCGGGGCAACCGGCAGCGGAAAATCGACTTTGCTTCGCGCTCTGGTTGGTCTGGTTCCTCACTTCACCGGCGGCATAGCCAGCGGCAAGCGCACGATTGACGGCCAAGACTTCAGCACTGCCATGCCGCACGAGACTGCACATCTAATCGGCTATGTGAACCAGCAGCCCGAGGGCGCATTCGTGGCAGACACGGTGCTCGAAGAACTAGCCTTCGCGCTCGAACAGCTTGGCGTGCCACGCGACCAGATGATTGAGCGAGTCGATGCGGCTCTTGCCGCAACTGGACTCACCGAACTTCGCAACCGCAAGCTTGTCGAACTCTCTGGTGGCCAACAGCAGCGCGTTGCAATTGCGGCAGCACTAAGTGCCGGTCAGAAGATTCTTATCTTGGATGAACCCACGTCAGCTCTTGACCCGACTTCTGCCCACGAACTTCTCGAATTCATTCACGAGCTTTGCCGAACCCAGAACCTGACGGCGATCATCGCCGAGCATCGAATCGAGCGACTCATTGACCTTGTTGATTCGGTAATCATCGTTAACAACGACGCAACCGTTTCTCATGGCAAGCCAGCCGAACAACTAGCGAAGTTTGCATTCGTGCCGCCGTTAATCGAATTGGCGCAAGAACTGAGGTGGCAACCGATCGAGATGAACATCGAGAGCGCAACCAAACGATTCGCAGCTGAATTCAAAAACCAGCCGCGCAAGATTGCGCACCTCGAGCTTGGCAAAGTTCTTTTGTCGGCGAAAGATGTAGTTGTCGACTATGCAAATCTTCGCGCTGTTGACCACGTGTCATTCGAAGCTCGCGCCGGTGAAGTTATTGCCGTTATGGGTGAAAACGGTTCGGGCAAGACGTCGCTGCTGTGGGCGTTGCAGGGCCAGAACCCAAGTCTCGACGAAATCGCAATGGTTCCGCAGCAGGCCGCAGACCTGTTGTTCTTGAGTTCGCTTAGCGACGAGCTGAGCGACTCAGACGAAGTTGCTCGAGCAAAACCCACTTCGACGGCCAGCTTGCTAGAGCAGTTCACATCTCGACTTGACCCGGCGATTCATCCGAGAGATTTGAGCAGTGGGCAGCAGCTCGCTCTTGTGCTTGCAATGCAATTGGTGAAAAACGCACCAGTGGTTCTGCTCGATGAGCCAACTCGAGGGCTCGACTATGCGACTAAGAAACAGGTGGCTTCAGTTATTCGCGACCTGGCTGCCGCTGGCAAGTGCATCATCTTTGCTTCGCACGATGTCGAGTTTGTCGCCCAGACAGCAGACCGGGTGATTCAACTCGAGGCGGGTCGAGTGATTGCAGACGAGCCCGTCGAGCAGGCTCTGGGCTGGCACTCTGACAACGCCCTAGCCAGCCAAATTGCCCAGATCTCGAAGCTACCCGGCGTGATTGCCCTGCAGCAGGTGGTTGGCAATGAATAGACAGCCGCTGATCTCGCGCATTTCGATTGCCATCGCCGCCATCGCCTCGGTGCTGATGTTTGCCTGGCCACTATTGATTGCGGCAACTAATCAAAACGAAAACCAAATTGCGCAGGCGGTCTTTATCGCGCTCATGCCGATCATCATCGTCTTGACGCTTGTCGAATTTGCCACAGGCGACATCGGCTCAAGACAGTTGGCGATTCTCGGCGTTATGACGGCCATAAACGCGGTCGTGCGCCTGCTGGGTGCGGGCACTGCCGGAATCGAAACTGCATTCTTCTTGATCATCATCGGCGCTTATGTTTTCAGAAGCGGTTTCGGTTTCATTCTCGGCAGCACCTCGATTTTGGTTTCTGCGTTGCTTGGCGCGGGAGTCGGCCCGTGGCTGCCGTTTCAGATGATGGCTGCCGGCTTGGTTGGCCTCGCTGCCGGAACTTTGCCGAGATTCAAAAACAAATTCGGCGAACTCGCGATTCTTGTAATTTATGCCGTGGTCTCGAGTTTCATTTATGGCGCGTTGATGACTCTTTGGAACTGGCCGTTCTTAGCTGGCAGCGAATCATCCGTGGCTTATAAAGCCGGCGCGGGGTTGGTCAGCAACCTCGGTCGCTTCTTGAACTACGAAATCGTCAGCGGCGGCTTGCTCTGGGATGCCGGTCGCGCAATCACCACGAGCGCATTGATTCTGTTAACGGCACCAGCCCTGCTCGCCACGCTAAAGCGCGCAGCAAACAGGGCTGGATTCGTAAAACAGATTTAGAACTGAAGCGGAAGCACAACTAGTGCGTTAAGTACAGTCGCGACAACCGCAAATGCGAGTAGCGAGAAGTTGTTCTTAGCGGTGTACTTCAACTCTCCGCGAACGCCGTGCATGATTGCAGCAACGATCATGGTGAGAGCGAGACCAGCGGCTGCGGCAACACCGAATGGCTGAGCCCACGCGAAGCCCGGGATCAATGCAACGATTGGCGCAACGACAACACCGATTGCTCCGAGAATCTCGAGCCAAGCGATGAGGCGAATTACACCCATCGGGGTCTTCTCTGCCCAACCGAACTGAGCGGCAGCGAAAGCAGCCTTGTCGCCGGTTCGCTTGAAGTTTCCGGCTTTCCAGAAGATACGAGCTAGAAATACGCCTGCTGCGATGCCTGCTGCGGCGATGATGATGTTTAGAACTGGGTTCACGGTGTTGCCTTTCAAAGTATTGTCTTGGCGACGGTTCGCCTTTATGGTTGTAAGTAAAGCAGTCCTTGACAAAGTTTGTCAAGTGGGGCTTTACTAAATTTGCAGGCGAGGAGGAATCCCTTGGAAATCAAGGCTAAATTCGAGCGTCAGGCCGATGGCTGGCGTGTCGAGGTTCCCCAGCTCGACAACTTCGTCACAGTGGCCAAGCGCCTAGACAAAATTTCAGAACAGATCAAAGACCTCGCTCACGACCTAACCGGCGAAGAGCGTTGCAACGTGATTATCAAGGTCGAGGCGATCATGCCGGGCATCATCTGCGACCTCGAAGCCGCCCAAGAGAAGTCACGCGAAGCCATGCGATTGCAAGAAGAAGCATCTGCCGAAATTCGCGACGTGGTTTCACGCATGCGCGATGAGGGTCTAACCATGCGAGACATCGCTGTGCTGCTCGGAGTTACTCCGCAACGCGTGGCTCAGCTCGCGCCGTGCGCAACTAACGAAACCTGCGACTAAAAACCTGCGCTGATTTTGTGGCGCGTTACTTGCGCCAACTTGGCACTCGCCAGCCAAAAACCATAACCAAAAGCCGAAGCACGATAATCATTGCTGCGCCTAGCGCAACCGACCACATTGGCTGCATGTTCAAAGCATCTGCTAGAACGACAAACCAGCAACCAACAAATGCCACTGACGCATAGGGTTCATGATCTGAGAATGCTCGCGGAATTTGATTTGTGAAGAGATCCCGCAATACGCCACCGATTATTGAGGTGAGCACACCCATAATCACCGCGACAATTGCGCTTCTTTGAAGTTCGAGGGCAACCTGCGTTCCACTAGCTGCAAAAACTCCAAGCCCAATGGCGTCTGGCCATTTCATTGCTCGTTCGGTAATTGCCAGGTCGCCCGAGCGCAAAAACAGAAGTGCGGCAATGGTAAGCCCAATGATGACCCAGAGCCACCAGTCATTTTCAACCCAGAAGAGTGGCCTGCGGTTGAGCAGAATGTCACGAAGCGTGCCACCGCCGAATGCCGCAACTGCAGCGACCATGGCAACGCCAACTATGTCTAGACCCTTGCGCTTCGCTTCAATCAGCCCCGAGAGCGCAAAGGCAAGCACGCCAATAACTTCGAAGGCATTAGTGAAGTTTGCAACAAGCCAGGTTGCGAGATCGTTAGACACAACTGCAGTTTAAAGCCGCATTAGCCTTTAGCCGCGGTGAAACCGAAGCGTTGCAATCTTGAATGGTCGAAGCTCCAGCGTCAATGCATCAGCATCGTGGTCCTGAAGTGCAGCCTGCGATTCAACTTCGTTCTCAAGCAAATCGACGAGTGCGACCCTTGAATAGTCGAAGTTAGCGCTGATTGAAGAAGTGACTCTGCTGCCGGTGGCCTCATAAACACGCACGATTAGGTCTGACGAGCCACCTTCGGCCAACTTCACCGATTCGACCATGACGTTTGCATCGGCAACCGAAATTAGTGGCTGAACCGGCTTTGCTCCGCGGTGCGACCGCAAACCGAGGTTCAAGCGGTAGCCCTCTGCAATCGAATCGACGATGCCTGAGCCGATCTTTAGTGAGGTTTTCACCGTGTGGCTGCCCTGGTCGGTGTTTGGGTCTGGGTAAACAGGCGAACGCAAAATCGACTCGCGAATCTGAACATATGAACGCCCGCTCTCGAGTTGCTTGCGAGTGATGTCATGGCCGTAGGTCGAGTCGTTTGCAACGGTTACACCAAAGCCTGGCTCGGCAACTTGCAGCCACCTGTGTGCACAGGTTTCGAAGCGAGCGACATCCCAGGCGGTGTTTGTGTGAATTGGCCTCTCGATGTGACCGAACTGAATTTCAGAAGCTGCCTTTGCGGTTTGCACGTCGACTGCAAACGCAAGCTTCATCAACTTGTGAGTTTCGTGCCAGTCGATGTTCGAGGTGATTTCGATCACGTCTGAGTCGTGCAACAGAATGACATCCTGTGAAATCTTCGATTGCCCGAAACTTCTGGTGATGCGCAAGCCAGCGCCGTCAGCAGAATTTGAAATCAACTCGATGCTGTCGACCTTGCGAATCTCGGTGACATTGTTGTTGTAGTGCGGCTCGATATCCCAGGCATCCCAGTTGGTTGGCAGGTCACGATAGATCTGCACAACGTTGGCTGCTCCCCCAGTCGGAATCACTTCACGCGATTGTGCGCGATCGAAAATGCTGGTGATGATTCCGTCGCCATCGAACTTGACGGTTAGGTGCTGGTTCTCGATGGTGAAACCACCTGAGGTGCTGGCAACCTTAGAGCCTTGGTTTGGCATGGTGGCAATCTCGCCACCGAGCGAAGTGACTCCGCGCATGGCAACTGGCGACGCGTTGAAGTGATACTCAATGTCGCCCTCGCCGCTCAGCGCGGTCAGGCTGTCGGCAATTAGCTTCTCGAGCAGCACTCGAACTTCTTCGTGCTTGCGCTCAGCCTCTTGGTGAACCCAGGCAATCGAAGATCCAGGCAAGATGTCGTGAAATTGCATGAGCAAGATCGACTGCCAAGCGCTCTCGATTTCTTTAGCCGGATACTCCTTGCCCACTCGCACTGCCGCAGTTGAACACCAGAGCTCAGCCTCGCGAAGCAGATGCTCGTTGCGTCGATTGCCCTGCTTGGTCTTCAACTGAGATGTATAGACACCTCGGTGATACTCGAGGTACATCTCGCCGAACCATACCGGAGGTGACAAATAGTCGCGGCTCGCCTGCTCGAAGAACTCGAGAGGAGTCGACAGCTGCACCTTCGGAGAGCCCTCTAGGTTGCTAGCCCTCTCGCCGGCAGCGAGCATTTCGCGAGTCGGGCCACCGCCACCATCTCCCCAACCGAATGGCACCATCGACATGTTCGATGCGCCTTTTTCGGCATACTGGCGCTCTGTTTTTGCAAGATCTGTCTGACCTAGGTCTGAGTTATAGGTGTCGACCGGAGTGAAGTGGCTAAACAGTCGAGAACCGTCGATGCCCTCCCAAGTGAATGTGTTATGAGGCATGCGGTTGGTGTCGTTCCAAGACATCTTCTGCGAGAAGAAATACTTTGCACCTGCAGCAGCGCCGACCTGAGGCAGCGCGCCGCTGAAACCGAATGAGTCAGGCAACCAAACTTCGGTCGCGGTCATGCCGAACTCTTCTTTGAAGAACTTCTGACCATAGACAAACTGTCTTGCCATTGCTTCAGAGCCGATCATGTTGGTGTCAGACTCGACCCACATGCCACCAACTGGAATGAATCGCCCTTCAGCCACTCGCTTCTTGATGCCGCTGAACACCTGAGGGTAAAACTCCTTCATCCATGACAACTGCTGAGCTGACGAGCAGGCAAATGTGAACGAAGGGTCTCTATCCATGAGGTCTAGAACGTTTGAAAAGGTGCGGGCACACTTGCGAATGGTTTCGCGAACGGGCCACAGCCAAGCCGAGTCGATGTGCGCGTGACCAACCGCAAAGACCTTGTGCGAGCTGGCATTGGCTTGTTTATCTAGAAGTGGCCTTAGGAGCTTGCGGGCTTCTGCAGCTGCAGAACTCGCTTCGTCGATTTCGCAGAGGTCAATCACTGACTCAAGAGCGAGAAGAATTTCGTTGTGGCGAGGAGCATCTTCGCTCGTGTGCTTCATCAATCCGCGAAGCGCGATGATGTCTTGGTTCAGGTTCCAAACCTCAGTGTCAAGAACGGCAGCGTGCATCTGCTTGATTCGATAAAGGTGCACTTGTGGCGCGGTTGCCTTGTCGCCGAGCGGTGTTGCCTTGAAATTCCACGCTCCTGCCACGTTGGCATTAGAAGCAGCCTCTAAATAGAAGTTGATTTTTGAAGACTTGCTAACGTCTACCGAGATCCAACGGTTGAACGGCTCGATGGCCTTAATAATTTTGCCGCTTGGGTCATAGGCAAGACCTTCAGCCTGAAACCCTGGTTGGTGGTCACCCAGATTGCGATCCCACTGCGGGTATTGCACCGGAACGCTCGAACCAGAACCTTCGAAGCCGAGGTCAATCAAAACCTCAATGGTGTCGTGTTTGCCAACCCACTCAGATGGAACCTCACCAGTGATGTGAAACCAGGTTGTGCCCCAAGGCAGCCCCCACGATTGGCCAATCTCGAAGTCTTGAAACTGCTGAGCTGTGGCGTGTTCAAAACTGACTGGCTCACCAGGTGCTTCCCACGACTTGATTTGCAAGGGTGATGTCGCGGTATAGACAGAAGGGAGAAGTGACTCCACTACGAAACGATTGAGTCTCGCCTCAATCATCCGTGGGTTCTTGAACATGGACTCCCCTTCGAATCGACACTTCATTATAGAAAGCGAGGCAGTCTCAAACTGAAAAAGCCCACCATTGCTGGCGGGCTCTTCATACATGGGATGTTGCAGATGGTGGAGATGCGAGCCGACTAAAACGAAGCGAAGTTATCGCTTCGTTCGGCGAAGGCCCCATCGACAAATCAAAAAACCCGCCATTTCTGGCGGGTTTTTTCATGGGATGGTGGAGATGGGGGGAATTGAACCCCCGTCCAATGCAATGATCATGGCACTTCTACGGGTGTAGCTTCAATAAGGTTCTACTCGGCCCCGGCGCTAGCTTGAAGCGACATATCCGACAGGCCCAGCCTTAGTTAAAGTCCCGAGTGTCCCTAAGACATAAACACTCAGCGAGATTTCTAAATGACGCCAGGCTCTAAAACGAAATCACATTTAGGCTGACGGACTTCGGGCTAGCTTATGCAGCTAGGGCAAAGTCGGTGCGGTTTGATTTGGCACCTATAGTTTGCAGCGGACATTTACGAGTTGACGCTACATTCTCGACCCGCTTCTTCCATTCAAAAATGCAATGTCGAAACCGATCATCCCCATGTTTAGTTATCAAACCCCTTGCGAGGCTCTATAAGAGTAAGCCCTAGCGCCGACATTCGCCAGAGCGATCGGCTGTGAGAAGACTGCGAGTTAGTCGAGGTGCTTGCGAACGAGAGTGCCGAAGTCACCCATGTCGGCAACGTGCTCGAAGCCGACCTTTTCATACATGGATAGGTGCCCGCGATAGTTCTTGGTTTGCTCTTCGACGTTCTTGTATGGCGCTGCTTCGATGGCCGAGAAGCCTCGAGACGCCAGGCCTTCAATTGCGTGGTTGAGCATGGCTGTCGCCACTCCCTCACCGCGGTGCTCTGGGTGAATCACAAAGCAAAGAATGCGAGCAAGTTTGTCATTCGCATCTGGCAAACCCGGAAACAGCAGAGACGAACCGGCGGCAGTCCAGCCAACGACCTTGCCATCCTGGTAAGCCAGGTAGCCATCCATGTCACCTGAACCAACGCGATCACAGGCGCTCTGACGATTGATTTCTTTAGAGGTCGGCTGAGAACCGTTGATAGCTGGGTCGTTCAGATAAAACTGGCAGTAGCAGCCTGCCCACTTTTCGTTGTCGACAAAAGCTTGGTGGTCAAAGTAATCGAGAAAGTCATGTAAGCTCTCGACATTGAGGCGCTTAAAAACCAGCTCGGTCATTACCAGTCTTTGCCCTTTGTTGACATGGCACGATCGGCCTCGCGCTTGTCTTGCTGCTCTTTTAGAGCCTGACGTTTGTCGTACTCTTTCTTGCCTCGAGCAAGTGCGATTTCAACTTTGGCGTAACCATCTTTGAAATAGAGCGAAAGAGGAACAAGCGTGTAGCCACTCACTTTGATCTTGCCAGCGAGCTTGTTGATCTCAACTCGATTTAGCAAGAGCTTGCGACGGCGACGGGTCGAGTGGTTGTTCCATGTGCCCTGCGTGTATTCAGGAATGTGAACGTTCTCGAGATAGGCCTGGCCGCCTTCGATTGAAGCGAAGCCATCGATTAGAGATGCGCGACCGGCACGCAACGACTTCACTTCTGTTCCGCTAAGCACGAGTCCGGCTTCGTAGGTATCTTCGATGTGATAGTCGTGGCGCGCTTTGCGGTTGCTTGCAACCACTTTTTGTCCACGTTCTCTAGGCATAAGAACCTATATTCGCAGATAACGGCGAATTGCTAAACCGCTGGCAAGAG
>JAHEGB010000042.1 GCA_024645175.1 Microbacteriaceae bacterium | reverse complement strand
CCGCTGATGTAGCCGTTGTTTCCAGAAGTTGCGTTTACCGCGTTGGTCGCGGTGTAAGACGAAATTGTTGCACCTGCAAGGTAGGTGACTTGAATCTGACCGTTGCCAGTGTTGTTAGCGGCGGCATAACTTGTGGCCGAAACCTTTGTTGAATCGTGCCATGATGAACCTCCGGCACCGCTGGTAACACCAGACCCACCACCGTAGTAGCCACCGCCACCACCTCCGGCAGGGCAGTAGCTTCCGCAACCGCTTGGCGTGAAACCTGAGGCACCTTCACCAAGTGTGCTCGCATTTGCCCAGCTGTTGCCGGGTGCTACTGCTTGCGCAGAACCATAAGACGTGTAACCACCGCACGTTGCATCGGCTGAGTTCGGGCTTCCACCAGCACCAGCTGTTGAACCGCTACATCCACTCCAACCGGTTCCGCCACCGCCACCACCTGCAACGGCTAAGCGAGAAGTGTAGACACCAACTGAGGTTCTGATGTCTGAAGCACCGCCACCGCCACCACTCCAAACGTTGCTCCAATATCTACCTGGACCACCGCCGTTAAATCCACCGGTTCCATTTGCAAGTTGTCCGGCACCACCGACGTAAACATACAAAGTTTGGCCTGGAGTGGTAGTTAGGGTTCCTGAAAAAACCGCGCCTGGCCCACCAGTTACATACGGAGTTGATCCACCTTGCGCACCTTTGAGAGTAAAGGTCGCAGATGTGACGCCAGACGGAACTGTCCAGGTTTGATAAGCACCTGAGTATGCGAACGTCGCCGTGCAGTTCGGCGATGAATATGTATAAGTGATGTAAGTCGAGTCAGCCGGACATTGCGCAGCTGCTGCATCTGCGGGTGGTGTCGGTGTGATCGCACCGAACGAAACCATCGCGAGGGTAAGTGTGGCGACAAGCAACGCGCTTGACCAAGCACGGCTTCTCTCTTTGACCAGCGCAACAAATCGCTGGGGTCGCTGCCACAACCTCATAGAGATAAAAATACCGCCAGCCAAAATCGCTATCTAGGCAAATAGGTGGCTAGCCGTAGGTCTAAGGCTTAGGCGTATCGCTTGGGCTTGCCGCTGGTTTTTGAGTCAAAACCGTCTTGCCCTCAGGTGCGACTGGCTGAAGTTCGACCCAGGTGTTGCCCGGCGCCAACAAAACCTTCGCGCCTGCGGCATCGGTGAGAACAATCGGCGACTGGCGGTCGGCTTTTGACCAAGTTGCGTTCATGCACTTTCCGGCTGAACAGACCTGGGCCTGGCCGGTGCCAATGACGACGTCTTTCGGCACATTGCCATATTTGCGGTCTAGATAAGAGCGATCGACGGTCACGGTCATAATTACGACGTTGACGGTGCGCAGCTGGCTGCCATCGGCGGCATCCGTGTGAATTTTGCCGTCTTGGGTGCGCAAAAACACGGTCGAATCAGCGTTTGGGGTCCACTGAGCGATGGCAAGCGGAAAATACACCTTTATATCACTCACGGATGTTCCGGCAATAGCCGCACTCGACTCGGCAAGTGACTCGGCAAACTCGAACTGAACCGGTGGTGCAGCGATTTCGGGGTGGTTAGTGGCCAACTTGGCAACGTCAACGATCACGTTGTGCGGGGCGAAGCGATCTTTGGTGCGGCTGAAGGTGCCTTGCCCCTGCTCGCTGGTCTCGCTCGCGTTGAAAACGTTGGTGTCTTTCATCATGTTCATGAAAACGGTCTGACCGCCCGAATAGCAGACGATGCCGCCGAACGGGCTGATGATGTCAGGGTCCATTGGGCGAATCGAACGAACCGGGCCAACTGCGTTCGGCTGGTCGCTGTGCCAGATGGCAACAAAGCGAGTTAGGCCACCTTCGACCATCTCGTCGAAGACAACATCGGTGCGGTTTAGGCCAAGCTGTGGGCGGGCGGCATCTGAGTTGTCGATTTTGCAGGCCACCGATGGGCGACTCAAATAGCCAGCCTCGAGGCTGCCTTCGGCGAACTGAACACCGGTTAGCGGTGCAGTGACGAACTTAGGTGTCGGGGTGGCATCAGCGGTCGGGTTCGATGGAGCGCTGCACGCTGCGAGTGCGATTGCCATCGCTGCGATCGAAGTGAACTTAATTGCTCTGCTTGTTCTTGCCGACCTTGTCATGTGGTCATTCTATGACTGCTTAGTGCGCGAAAGAGAAAATCCCTCGGCCAATTGGCCGAGGGATTTTTCTTCAACAACGCAGAGAAACAAATTTCTTATGGTGTTACAACCGGTGCTTGAGTTGGGCGAACCGGCTTGGTTGGAACGGTTGGCTTCACTGGCTTCACTGGTGCAACACCAAGAGCTGCAATCGCTGCGTCGCGAGTTGCAGTGGCTGAGGTTACCGCTGCGCGAAGTGCGGTTCTTGCCGCTGCCTTCTGCTCATCGGTGGTTGCAGCTGCAATCGCTGCTGCATAGGTGGTCTTCGCTGCGGTAACCGCAGTCTTGAACGCTTCGTTTACAACTTTCTTTGCGCCCATGTATGCGGTGTTCGCGGTCTTGAACGAATCCATCGCAGCTTGGAATGCTGTGCGGTCGGTCTTGAACTTTGCCATCGCCAACTTGTATGCATCCATGGCTACACGGAAAGCCTTCTTGGCTGGGTCTTGAGTCTTTGCAACCGGAGCGGTTGGTGAAGGCTGAGGTGCAGTCTCAACTGCCATGGCAATCGAGCTTGAACCGAAAATTAGAGATGCTGCTAGAGCAACTGTTGCCAATTTCTTTGCTGACATTTTTCGTCCTGTCTTGAGATCGTTTGATCTCGATAAATGAAGACTGCCAGAGCGGTTCTTAGAAAAGCCTTAGAAAAGCTTTCGCAGAGGGTTAGAACATTGAGGGCTACCTAGACTCAGAACAGGAGGCAAATCATGGTCAAAGCAACGATTCTCGTCGTCGATGATGAGCCGGGCGTTCGCGACATGCTTGCCGATGCCTTGCGAATGCAGGGATACGCGGTCGAAGTTGCCGCAGACGGGCACTCTGGTCTTAGAGAGATTCATGACGGCCATTTCGATCTTGTTATCAGCGATGTCAACATGCCAAAGGTTTCTGGCTTTGAACTGCTTGAGCGAATGCGAGCAACTGGCAACGAGACCCCTGTGATTTTGTTAACCGCTCGTGGCGATCGTGCCGATGTTGCCGTTGGCTTTCGTGCGGGTGCCGATGACTATGTGACCAAACCATTCGGCCTCGAAGAATTGCTATTGCGAGTTGCCGCGCGACTCAAGCACTTGGTTAGCGCCAAGGGCGATGTGCTCGAAGTTGGGCCGATTCGTCTTGATGAAGACTTGCACCAGGTAACTCGCGACGGTGAGTTGATTGAACTCTCGCCGACTGAATTCAGACTGCTTCAAGAATTAATGTTGCGCAGTCCGAAAGTTGCAACAAAGGGTTCGCTGCTCGATTCGGTTTGGGCAATTAACTGGAGCACCGATGTGACAGTGCTAGACACATACATTTCTTATCTGCGCAAAAAACTGCACACCGACACCTGGCAGGGAATCAAAACCGTTCGCGGAATCGGTTTTCAGATTGAAGGCACTAAATGAAATTGCTAACCAAAGTTTCTCTTAGTGCGATTGTCGTAATTGCGCTTGCCATGATTGGCGGTGGCTATTCGCTAATCGAACTGAACTTCAAGAATGAATTGCAACGCACTGCGAGCGCGCTTGACATTGCGGCGAAGCGAATCGATGCGAGCAATAACTCACTTAGCTCGGCCCTCGTGGTTGCAGACGAAACAGACACTCCCCTAACCATCGCGTTCTTAGACATGGATGGCAACCTCACCACCATCGTCGAGAGTTCGGTGCAGCTCGATGTTGCTCCACCTGCTGCAACCATTGATTTGGCAAAGAGCGAAGCTGTTTTGGTCGACGCCAAGAATGAGTATCAATTGCGAACTGTAGAGCTGAGCGAAAACGAGTTCATGCTCATCGCCACCTCAACGCAGACCGCACAGCGAACTCGCGACGGCAATCTGCTCACTCTGGCCCTTGTCTCGATTTTCACCATCGTGATTGCCGGTGGCGCTGTGACGATTCTGATTCGCCGCGACCTGAAATCGGTTATCGCAACTCTGGCCGGCACCGCCAGCCAAGAGCGAGAGACCCGCGAGAGCATGCAGACCTTTATGGGCGACGCCTCGCACGAGTTGCGCACCCCATTGACCGTGATCAAGGGCTATGTCGAGCTGCTGGCTGCGTCTGGGGCAAAGACCAGCGCTGACCAACGCGAGAAGGCCTATTCGCGCATTGTCGAGCAGGTCAACCGCATGGATGAAACCATAACCAGCCTGCTTCAGCTAGCCGAGGTTGGCTCGATCTCGAGCAACAGCTATGAAGCCGTTGACCTCAAGACACTTGTGACTGCGGCCGTCGATGACCTTCAGGCACTGAACCCCATGCGCAAGATTGACGCCGACTTGGCTGACGTCGAGGTTCTCGGCTCTGCTGAGCTGCTCAGCCGCCTGCTCAACAACGCAATCGGAAACATCAACCGTCACACTGACGAAACCGACAAGGTTCGAGTTTCACTAGCCAGTGAGCGCAAGAACGCCGTTCTGACGATCGAAGACGGTGGCCCAGGTCTGCCAGAAGAGGCCTACTCGAAGGGCATCCAGGGGTTCAGGCGCTTTGACGAGTCGCGCAGTCGCGAAACTGGCGGAACCGGCCTCGGCATGACCATCATGAACTCAATCGTTCAGGCTCACAACGGCGAGATGTCGATAGCAAAGAGCGAGCTCGGTGGGCTAAAACTCGAAATCAAGCTGCCCTTAAACTAAAGGCATGGCTAAGACCGCAACTTTCGAATCACTACCTCGTGAGATTCGCACGGCGCTCTATCGAATTGACGAGCCAGAACGTTTCTCGATTCAGCGCAATCGATTTGAAGCCATCACGATCGTAAACACTCACCTGTCTCGCGTTTATAAGTTCGTTCGCAAGAACAAGAAACTTGTCGCTTTGCTCGATAAAGAAATCGACAACCTCATTTTGCTTCGCAACAAAAAAGTTGCGGCTCCTGCGGTGTTGAATCGCCAACCGCTAAAGCAATATGACATGGTCACCTACGCGTTTGTCGAAGGCGAGATTTTGCCTGGCAACCTTTTGCCGAAGCACACCAAGTTGCTCGCAGAAACTCAGCGCAAACTTCACCTAAGTTTTGAACGAGACGGTCGAAGCAAACTCGCCGACCTAAACGCAGCCCGCGCACTCAAGCCAATCTTCGCTAAAGCGAACGCAAGCGAGTTCGCGCCCGAACTAATTAAGTTTGCGCGTTCAATTGCAAAGCAGCTAAAGACCCACGAGCTTTCACGCGAAGACATCACCTTTGTGCACGGCGATGCACATTTTTGGAATGTCGTCTATCAGCAAGAGCGCGCGGTTCTTATTGACTGGGCCGAAGCCGGCTGGGCATCAAAGTATTACGACATTGGCGTAACCATCGAGGCGATCTTGCTCGAAAAGAAAGCAATGCAGCGCGAACTGATTCGTGCCTACCTAGACGAATACTTCGAGCTCGACAAACTTAACGAACGCGACATCAAGCTCATCGAACTGCACGTAAAGCTTCGTTTTCTCGAGGGCATGACTTGGCACCTAACCGAATCGAAAGAAGATCAGGTGCTCAACAAGGTGAAGAACGCCAAGTTCGTCGAAGACATGTGGCGCAAGGCCGTGCGCTTCGACCTCGCCGCTGCCATCAAGTAGTCGCCGCGAGCGCGGCATCCGTGCAATCTGCGTCGCGCAACAACGCGCATAGAAAAAGGGCCCGGCATTTCTGCCGAGCCCTTCTCTTTTAGCTAATTAGCTACGGTTTCCTAGACCCTTTGAAACCATTACTAGCAAACCGGTTACAACGGTTCCGATAGCAATAGCCAATAGGTAGGTGAATGCGCCAGAGCCCATCAGTGGAACAACGAAGATTCCACCGTGAGGAGCCTGAAGCTGGTTGCCGAATGCAGCAACGAGAGCACCAGTCACACCAGAACCGATCATGATTGAAGGAATCACGCGGATTGGGTCAGCAGCTGCGAAAGGAATCGCACCTTCTGAGATGAATGATGCACCTAGTAGCCAAGCAGCCTTACCGTTTTCGATTTCTGACTCGCTGAACAACTTAGGGCGAAGTGCAGTTGCAAGCGCGATTCCTAGAGGAGGAGTCATACCTGCAGCCATAACGATTGCCATAACAGCCCACTGAGGTGCGCTGGTAGCGGTGGTTGCAACAGCGGTTAGACCGGTTGCAGCGAAGGTGTAAGCAACCTTGTTAACTGGGCCACCCATGTCGAATGCCATCATTAGGCCAAGGATGATACCTAGAACGATCAAGCTGCCGCCGCTTAGGCCACCAAGCCATGAAGTTAGACCGGTAACAAGTGCGCCAACTGGAGCCTTTAGAACTAGAACCATTGCGAAACCAGTAACGATTGAAGCTAGCAACGGGATGATTACTACTGGCATCAACGGACGAATCCATGATGCAACCTTCCAACGGCTGATCCATAGTGAAACGAAACCAGCAAGAAGACCACCAAGGATTGCTCCAAGGAATCCGGTGCCGGTGCCTAGTGGGTTGCCGTCGAGGCCTGATGCAAGTGCACC
>JAHEGB010000035.1 GCA_024645175.1 Microbacteriaceae bacterium | reverse complement strand
CATACGAGTCGATGATGGCCAAGAAGGGCAATCTCGCAATTCAATACGGCGGCGGTCAGGGCGATGCCGAGCTTCGCGAACAGCTTCGCGACATCATGGCTCTCGAGGGAATTCACGCGTCGCCTGACGACGTGGTTGTAACCACCGGTTCGCAGCACGCACTCGACCTAGTTGCCGGTCTGTTTCTCGACAAAGGCGATGTCGTTCTAGCCGAGGGCCCTTCATATGTTGGCGCTATCGGAATCTTCAGGCACTACGAAGCTCACATCGAACACGTCTATACAGACGAAGAGGGCATCTCGCCTGAGGCACTTCAAGAGGCCATCGACCGCATGAAGGCCCAGGGTCGTCGAATCAAGTTTCTTTATCTCGTTCCGAACTTCGCGAACCCATCTGGTGTGACCCTCACCAAAGAACGCCGCCCAAAGATCATCGAGATCTGTCAGCGCGAGCACATCCTGGTTCTTGAAGACAACCCATATGGGCTGCTCTATTTCGACAAGCCAGTGCCAGATGCGCTTCGAAGCATGGATGACAACGTCATCTACCTGGGTTCGTTCTCAAAGATTTTGGCCCCGGGCTTCAGGGTTGGTTATGTGCTCGCCCCGCCAGCGCTTCGCGACAAGATCGTTTTGGCTCAAGAGTCTGCGTTGCTCTGCCCATCGATGTTCTCGCAAATGATGATCAGCGAATACCTGGCGATTGCCGATTGGCGCAAGCAGGTCGACACCTTCAGAGGTGTTTATCACGAGCGAAAGAACGCGGCTCTCGAAGCTGTTCGCGAATACCTGCCGAACGTGCACACAACAGAGCCAGATGGTGGTTTCTATCTTTGGCTCACACTTCCAGAGGGAATCGACTCGAAGGCTATGCTTCCGCTCGCGGTTAAAGAACTCGTCGCATACACACCGGGCACCGCATTCTTCGGCGACGGAACCGGTCACCGGCACCTTCGCGTTTGCTACAGCTTTCCAACACCAGAAAACATCAAGGTAGGAATCAAGCGACTCGCATCTGTGATTAATTTGCAGACCGAGTTGCTAGAAACATTCGGCAAGAAAACTAAGTAGGCGGCAATGATTTCTAAAGGCAAGTCAAAGAGCAAGCTCAAGGTTCAAATTCTTGCGGGAGGCATTTCGCACGAGCGCGACATTTCGTTGAAGTCTGGCCGTCGCGTTGCAGACGCGTTGCTTGATGCTGGTGCTGAGGTAATCATTCGTGAGCCTGATGAAAAACTTCTGTCAAACATTAAGAAAGACAAGCCAGATGTGATTTGGCCTTGCCTTCACGGAGCAAGTGGTGAAGACGGCGCTCTTCGAGACATTCTTTCTCTCGCCGGTGTTCCATTCGTTGGTGCAACCGCGAGCGGTGCGCGACTCGCCTGGGATAAATCGATTGCAAAAGTCATAGTCGCTCAGGCCGGAATCCAAACTCCAGCATCGGTGACTTTGCCTAAAGACACTTTTCGCGAACTCGATGCAGATGGCGTTCTAAAAGCGGTCACCCAAACAATCAGTTTTCCGTTAGTTGTGAAACCAGCACGCAGCGGCAGCGCGCAAGGTGTGTCAGTCGTAAAGAAAGCAGATGAACTTTCACGAGCGATGGTCGATGCTTATGTCTACTGCGACGTTGCGATCATCGAGAAGTACATCGAGGGAACCGAGTTGGCAATCAGTGTCATCGACTTGGGTTCGGGGCCAATCGCGCTACCTGCTGTTGAGGTTGAGCCAGTGTCTGGTCGCTTCGGTTATCAAGAGCGTTACACGGCAGGCGAGACTAACTACTACGTGCCTGCTCGCGTATCTAAGGCAATCGCAGAGCGTGCTGCAAAGCTCGCAATCGACTCTCACGTTGCCCTTGGTCTTCGTCATATTTCGCGCGTCGATGCCATCGTTGACAAGAAGGGTGTTGTTTGGTTTCTCGAAGCTAACGTTTGCCCGGGTATGACCGAGACTTCGCTATTGCCTCAGGCAATCACGGCCGAGGGTTCAACCTTGAGCAGCGTTTATCTTTCGCTTGCAGAAGCAGCTGTTCGCACTCGCTAGTTATTTGTGCAGATCGGCAACGACGATCTTCTTCATCGATCTGAGTTGCTCGTTCGCATAGTTGCGAATCTCTTCGTCTTCGTGTTCTAGCCAGACGCGCATTTCTTTCGGGCTAACCTGCCAGACCAAACCAAACTTGTCTGCGCACCAACCGCAACCAATCTCTCTTCCTTCGAGTGTGATTGCGCTCCAGAGTCGGTCTACTTCTTCTTGCGTATCGACGTTTAGCGAGAGCGAAATTGCATCGTTGAATTCTGGGCCACCTGGCCAGTTCATGGCGATGAAGTTGTGACCGTAGATTGAAAAATCTGCTGTGAAGATTTTTCCATCGGGTGCTCGGTTTTCTGAGTGCACCTGCATGTCGGTGAATGTTTCACGATAAAACTTGAGCGCTTCATCGAGCACGCCGTTGAACCAGAGAAAGGTTTTGAGTTCAGTCGTCATGATTGTTTTTCTAGATGTTGCGGTCGATGCCGAACTTGTCGAGAATTCTGAACAGGTCGCCCATCGTTGCGAATTCGATTTTGATTTCGCCGTTCTTTTTTCCGAGCTTGATCTTTGCGCGAGTGTCCAACGCGTCACCAAGTTTTTGAGCGAGCTCGTCAAGCGCAGCAGTCTTTGATCCGGCACGAACCGAACCCTTCTTCTTCGCACCGTCGGTGTCGATTGCAATCTGCTCTTCAAGTTGACGAACGGTTAGGTTTTCGTTGATCGCCTTGTTCGCCCAGTGCTGCATGCGCTCTTCGTTCTTCGCAGAAAGAATCGCACGTGCCTGACCCGCGCTGAGTGCGCCGCCCGCAACTTTGAGCTGAACTGCGCCTGGCAAGTTGAGCAAGCGAATTGTGTTTGAAATCTGTGGGCGAGAGCGGCCGATCTTTGCCGAGAGAGCGTCTTGGGTGATGCCGAAGTCGGCCATCAGCTGCTGATATGCGCTTGCCTCTTCGAGTGGGTTCAAGTTGCTGCGGTGCAGGTTCTCGAGAAGGGCGTCGCGAAGCATGTTTTCGTTTGCGGTTTCACGCACAACCACCGGAATCGTGGTCTTACCGGCCAATCGAGATGCGCGCCAGCGACGCTCACCCATGATTAACTCGAATTTGCCGTTTTCATTCGCAAGCGAACGAACAACAATTGGCTGAAGAACGCCGAATTCGCGAATCGAGTGAACCAGTTCATCCATGTCGGCCTGGTTGAACTCGGTTCGAGGTTGGTTGTGATTCGGAACGATGGCGTCGAGGTCGAGCTCTCTAAAGCTCATGCCCGGAACCTCAACCAAATCTGCACCAGGAGTGTTGGCAGGAGTGCCGCCGCCAAAGAAGATATCGCTTGGGCGAGAAGTTTCTGCTGGTGCGGTTGGAATCAGTGCGCCAATGCCGCGGCCGAGGCCACCCTTTTTATCTGCCAACTTCTGCTCCTCTTAGTGCTATTTCGGCGGCGGCTTCGAGATACGAGATCGCACCAGGAGAGCTGCCGTCATAGGTGATGACGGTCTTTGAGTAAGAAGGTGCCTCTGAAACCTTGACCGAACGCGGAATCACGGTGTTCAAGGTAATCGGGGTGAAAAGCGGGTGGCTGCGCACGTCTTCGGCAACCTGGGCGGCTAGGCGGGTGCGGCTGTCATACATGGTCAACAAGATGGTCGAAAGCTCGAGGCTTGGGTTCAAGAACTTCTTGATTAGGTCAATGTTCTTGACCAACTGAGAAAGACCCTCGAGCGCGTAGTACTCGCACTGAATCGGAATCAAAACCTCGTTAGCCGCCACGAAAGAGTTGACGGTCAAAAGGCCGAGGCTCGGTGGGCAATCGATAAAGACGTAGTCGGGCGGGGTAATCGAAGTGTTGATGTAGGTGTCGAGAGCGTTCTTTAGGCGAGTCTCGCGGGCTACCACCGAAACCAGCTCAAGTTCGGCACCGGCAAGGTCAATGGTTGCCGGAACGCAGGTTAGACCAGGCATTTCGGTGCTGATCTGCACAACATCGGCAATCGGAGTGCCCTCTAGAAGCACGTTGTAGACGCTTGGGGTTCCTTCGCGGTGCTCAATATTGAGTGCTGTTGAGGCGTTTCCCTGTGGGTCAAGGTCGATGACCAAAACCTGAAGGCCTTTGCTGGCAAGGGCGGCAGCCACGTTTACCGCGGTAGTGGTCTTGCCAACGCCACCTTTTTGGTTAGAAATCGTGAAGATGCGGGTCTTCTCAGGCTTTGGCAGTCTGGTTTCGCGAACCCGGTTCAAACGGCTGGCGTTCTCAGAGATTTCGCGTGCGAGTGGCGTGTCAGCGAATCCACCAAGGATGCCGTTGTTCTCGCCCTCATGTTTCACGTGAAACATCTCCCCTAAATTTTTTCGGTGTTGCCGTCGTTCGAATTGATCCAACCCGTGGGTTCTGGGCTGACTTCTTTTCGATCTGCAGGATAACCAAGGCCGGCGACAACGGTCGGCTCAGTTACAGAGCTTTGCTCTGCTGCCGAAATCTCTTTGTCTGCCATTGTCACTCCTTAGTTCAGACTAACTTAGTTCGAACAACCAAAGTAGGGTCAGTCAAAAACTGACCGCCGACTTTGACGATCTCGAAGCTCTCGATGCCGAGTTTCTTCTGCAGCTTCTTCGAAGCCTCGATCTCTTCTGCGGCTTTTGAACCCTTGAGGGCAATAATCTCGCCACCGTGCTTGGTCAACGGCACGCACATCTTCAATAGATTTGGCAAGGCAGACACTGCCCTGGCGGTAACGATGTCAAAGACATCGCCCACTTCTTCGGCCCTGGCGCGCTTTACCGTGACGTTGGTCAAAGCAAGCTCGTCAACCATAAGTTTTAGCCAATCAGAGCGGCGCTCCATTGGTTCAATCAGGGTGAAATGCGCGTCTGGCTGGGCCAAGGCCATTGGAATTCCTGGCAATCCGGCACCAGAGCCTACATCGGCGACGGTTTGGCCGCCTGCAACTAGTTCGGCAACAACGGCCGAGTTGAGAATGTGGCGAGTCCAGAGTTTTGGCATCTCACGTGGGCCAAGCAATCCGAGCAGATCGCTGTCTCTTACAAGAGCCTTGAAGTATCCCCTGGCCTGCTCAATCTGAGCGCCAAAAATCTGGGCGGCAGAAGCCGGTTCGATTTCGGGGGTGAAGTCGCCTTCGAGAATCTCCACGTCGAGCCTCTTAATGTTTCACGTGAAACTATGCAGGCTTGATGACGATGTGGCGCTCTTTGCCTTCGCCCTCAGACTCTGACACTAGGCCGGCTTCGCTGACCAAATCGTGCACAATCTTGCGCTCGTATGAGCTCATAGGCTTCATCGGAATAGCCTCGCCGGTGTCTTTTACCTTGGCGACTAGCTTGTTGACGATGCGAGTTAGGTCATCTACGCGGGTCTGGCGTGAGCCACCAACGTCAAGAATCAAGCGGCTGAACGAGTTGGTCTTGACCTGAACGGCCAGACGGGTCAGTTCCTGCAAGGCCTCTACGGTCTCAGGGTCTGAGATCAGTTTTAGGTTGCTGTCGCCGTTGGCAGTGATTTCAAGGTATGCGCGGCCCTGGCGAACGTCGATTTCGATGTCGCCGTCTAGGTCATAGATGTCTAGCAGCTCTTCTAGGTAGTCTGCCGCGATCTCGCCCTCTTCTTCGAGCTGCTTTACAGACTCGCCAGCCTTCGGGGCCTCTTCGCCCTCGGCTACCTCTTCGGCGGCTTCGGTTTCGATGATTTCGGCTTCGTTCAAGTTCTCGTCTGACATCTCTACTTCTTCTTCTTTGCGCGCTTCTTGCCTGCAGGCTGCTGGCGCTGGGTTGTGGTCGGGGCCTCTTCGGCGGTCGCCTCTTCGGCAACCGGCTTGGTCATTTTGCCCTTGCGAATCAGGCGCTCTTCACGCTGACGGTGGGCGATTGAGCCAGGGGTTGGCATGTTGCGGATAACCAAGAACTGCTGACCCATGGTCCAGAAGTTCGAGGTCAACCAGTAGAACATAACGGCTAGTGGGAACGAGACACCCGAGATCATGAAGATGATTGGGAACACATACAAGAGGATCTTCTGGGTCTGCATGTATTGGCTGTTCTGAACGTCAGGGTTCTGGTTCTTTGCCATGATCTGACGCTGGGTAATGAACTGGGTCGCGGTCATTACGAGAACCATGACGGCGGCCAAGATTTGAACGTTGGTGGTGCTCGCGGTCAAGAAAGTTTCAGATAGTTTGGCCCCGAACAAACTTGCCTGGCTGAATGAACCCGCTAGATCATTAGTCAAGAAGGCCACTCCGGCTTTGTTGTGCTGGGCGTCGTTTAGGGTCAAGAACAGACCCCCGAAGATCGGCATCTGCAACAAAAGCGGCAAGCATGAGCTCAGCGGGTTCGAGCCGGTCTTCTTGTAGAGCTCCATTTGCTCTTTGGCAAACTTCTCGCGTGACTCGCGGTCGGTCTTGCCCTTGTACTTCTTCTGAAGCTTCGCAAGCTCTGGCTGCATGACGATCATGTTGCGCTGGCTCTTGATCTGCTTCACGAAAACCGGAATCAAGGCCGCACGAACAACGAGCACCAAACCGATAATTGACAGAACCCAGACCACACCGGCGTTAGCGCCTAGCGGGTCGTTGATGATCAGGCTGAAAAGGCTGTGAAAGCTGACCAGAATGAGCTCGATAGCCCACTTGATCGGCCAGAGAATTGCGCCAATGATGTCCATTTACTAACCCTTCTTAGGTTTAGGCAAAACAAATCCGTGCTGATTCACCAAGAAAACACCCGAACCAG
>JAHEGB010000037.1 GCA_024645175.1 Microbacteriaceae bacterium | reverse complement strand
TCTTAAACAGTGACGACATCAGTCGGGCAATTACCCGCATCGCTCACGAAATTCTCGAAGCCAATCACGGCACCGACGATCTAGTTATTCTGGGCATTCCCACTCGTGGCGTTCTTCTAGCAGAGCGCATCGCCGAAATCATTCGTCGCAACGGCCCTGCAATGCCAGCCGATTTTCTCGGCAGACTCGACATCACCATGTATCGAGACGATCTTTCACGTCAGCCCGGTCGAGAAGTAACTCCTACACAGATTCCTGCCGGCGGCATCGATGAGAAAGTCGTCGTGCTTGTTGACGACGTGCTCTACAGCGGGAGAACTATCCGCGCAGCTCTAGATGCGCTAAATGCCTATGGCAGGCCAAAGGCCGTGCGTCTCGCCGTTCTGGTAGACAGAGGTCACCGCGAGTTGCCTATCCGTGCAGATTTTGTTGGCAAAAACCTGCCAACCTCTCGCGACGAACGAGTGAGTGTGCACCTGCAGGCCAGCGACGGCAACGATTCAGTGGTGATCGAGCAATGAAGCACTTGCTAAGCACAGAAGACCTCAGTTCAGACCAAGCTATCGCTCTTCTAGACCTCGCCGATGAGATGGCATTGGTCAATGAGCGCGAAGTCAAGAAGCTGCCAACGCTGCGCGGCAAGACGGTTGTGAATCTATTCTTTGAAGATTCGACCAGAACCCGAGTGTCATTTGAGCTTGCAGCTAAGCGCCTCTCGGCTGATCTGATCAACTTCTCGGCTAAGGGCTCAAGTGTTTCAAAGGGCGAGTCTCTCAAAGACACTGCACTCACACTTGCTGCCGGTGGTGTCGACGCATTTGTCATCAGGCACAGCGCTTCTGGTGCACCGTTCAATCTTGCACATAATGGCTGGACCAACGTTCCAGTGGTGAACGCGGGCGATGGCACGCACGAGCATCCAACTCAAGCGTTGCTCGATGCAATGACGATGCGCCAGCGACTTCACGGCATGGCGAACACGCGTGGCAAGAATCTCGATGGCGTTCGAGTTGCGATTGTCGGAGACATCTTGCACTCACGTGTTGCGAGATCAAACCTGCACCTGTTGAAGACGCTTGGTGCCGATGTCACGCTAGTTGCGCCGCCAACACTGATGCCGCGAACCGAAGAGTTTGCTGCGAGTCACAGCTTTGATTTCGACGAGGTGCTTGCTCAACCACTCGACGTCGTAATGATGCTCAGGGTTCAATCGGAGCGCATGAACGCGGCATTCTTCTCTAATGAACGCGAGTATTCGCGCAATTGGGGGTTGACCTCTGAACGATTTGAGAAGCTGTCTTCAGAGACCGTCATCATGCACCCCGGTCCGATGAATCGCGGCTTAGAGATTTGCAGCGAGGCTGCAGATAGCCCGCAATCTGCAATCGTTCAGCAAGTCGCAAACGGTATCTCTGTTCGTATGGCAGTTCTTTATAGCTTGATTTCAGGAGAGCACAATGACTAATTTCGTTTTGCAGAATGCAACTTTGCCAAATGGCACTGTTTGCGACATTCGAATTGATTCCGGAATCATTGTCGAAATGGGCAGTGGCCTCAGTGCCGATGAAGTAACCGATTGCAGCGGCCTTCAGGTGCTGCCCGGCCTTGTTGATTTGCACACCCACCTTCGTGAACCTGGCTTTGAACAGAGCGAAACCGTTTTGACCGGCACCCAATCGGCTGCGCTTGGCGGCTTCACCGCGGTTCACGCGATGGCGAACACGATGCCTGTTGCCGATAATGCTGGAGTTGTAGAGCAGGTGCGTGCGCTTGGCGAGCGTGCTGGTTTCGCTGAAGTGTTTCCGATTGGCGCGGTTACAGTCGCCCTAGAGGGCAAGCAGCTTTCTGAAATCGGTGCGATGGCGAACTCGGCCGCAAATGTGCGCGTATTCAGCGATGATGGCAAGTGTGTTTCAGACCCTCTGATTATGCGCAGAGCTCTCGAATACGTGAAGGGCTTTGATGGCGTAATAGCGCAGCACGCACAGGAACCTCGTTTGACCGAAGGAGCCCAAATGAACGAGGGTGCGGTTAGCGCGAAATTGGGTCTTACCGGGTGGCCTGCCGTCGCCGAAGAATCGATCATCGCGCGCGATGTTTTGCTAGCAGAGCATGTAGGAGCACGTCTGCACATCTGTCATCTTTCAACCGCAGGTTCAGTCGAGATTATTCGCCAGGCTAAGGCCCGTGGCGTTGCTGTGACCGCCGAGGTAACCCCGCATCACTTGCTAATGACCGAAGACTTAGTCACTAGCTACAACGCCGTTTACAAGGTAAACCCGCCGCTGCGCACCAACGAAGATGTTCTTGCTTTGCGCGCAGCTCTCGTTGATGGCACCATCGACATCATCGCCACCGACCACGCCCCACACCCAATAGAAGCGAAAGACTGCGAATGGTCTGCAGCGGCTTTTGGAATGGTTGGTCTCGAAACTGCCGCCTCGGTTGCACAGCTTGTGCTTATTGAATCTGCCGAATCTACGTGGCAGCGCGTTGCCGATGTTTTGTCGCACGCACCGGCACGCATCGGCCAAGACCCTAACCAGGGTCAGGCGATCGAGGTCGGCAGCACCGCTAACATCGCAGTAATCGACCCAAGCGTTACTCGAACCATCGAAGCAAAGACAGCTAGCAAGAGCGTGAACAACCCTTACTCGGGTCTCAAACTGCCAGGTGCAGTAGTTCACACAATCTTCAGAGGCCGATTCACCGTTCGTGACTCGGCACTGGTTCTTGGCGGTGCACGATGACACAACGAGACACAGTCGCAACGCTTTGCATCATCTTCTTCGTGTTGCTGGTTGCAGTTGCCGTTAGGTCGATAAAGAAGCGAGCACAGGCTCAGGGGCCAATTGCTTTGCTAGACGTCGATAGCCTCACCGGAAACGAAATCGCTGAGGCTAGCGGTTTCTATGTAGCTACGACTTTTGCCGAAGCGCCATTGAGTCGTCTTGCAGATCGGCGTTTGCTGCACCGCGGCAAGGCGCGCCTCTCGGTTTTGACCGACGGCGTGATTATTGATCGAACTGGCGAGCCAAGCATCGCTATTCAAGCGAATGACATTCAATTTGTTGCACGCGCAAGCGCCACTATCGACCGCGGGGTAGAAAACAACGGTCTACTGGCTATCACCTGGAACGCTGGCTCAAATAGCCTCACGACTAATCTGCGACTGAGTCGCGAAGATGACACCCAAGAACTTCTTGATCTGATTTCAAAGCTTGCAAAGAAAGAAGCAATCGCATGACAACAGCACTTCTCGTCTTAGAAGATGGTCGAATTTTCAGGGGCCGTGGCTACGGCAAGCAGGGCAGCACCTTGGGTGAATTGGTCTTTGCTACGGGAATGACCGGCTACCAAGAGACCCTGACAGATCCCTCTTATGCTGGCCAGATTGTTGTTCAGACTGCTCCGCACATCGGCAACACCGGTGTAAATAAGCGCGATGAAGAATCAGACAAAATTTGGGTCGCGGGCTATGTAGTGCGCGATCCGTCAAGAGTTGTCAGCAACTTTAGAGCTGAGAGTTCGCTCGACGAGGAACTCGACAAGTACGAGATTGTAGGAATCAGCGGCATTGACACTAGAGCCCTGACTCGTCACCTGCGCAGCGCTGGTTCGATGCGCGCCGGAATTTTCAGCGGCGCAGCAGCTGCAGCGAGCGACTCTCAACTTCTTGAAATGGTGCGCGCGGCTAAGCACATGAAGGGCTTGTCACTCAGCGATCAGGTAACCACCGAACAGGCTTTTGAAGAACAGCCAACAGCAGCGTCTATCGGCAAGGTTGCCATTGTCGATCTCGGAATTAAGCGTTCAACCATTGAGCACATGTTGTCTCGTGGATTGACCGTAAAGGTGTTTCCGGCAAAGGTAACTGCCGCCGAGATTACCGCTTATCAACCAGACGCTGTCTTTTATTCGAATGGCCCTGGCGATCCAGAAGCTGCTACCGGCCAAGTTGCAGTCTTGCGCGAAATTCTCGATCAGAAAATTCCTTTCTTCGGAATCTGCTTCGGCAATCAACTCCTAGGCCGCGCTTTAGGTTTCGACACTTACAAGCTGCCGTTCGGCCACAGAGGCATCAACCAGCCGGTTCTAGATCGAACCACTGGAAAGGTAGAAGTCACAGCTCACAACCACGGATTCGCGGTGCGCACCGAGGGTCTCGACGACATCACCAGCCCTAATGGCTATGGCAAGGTGAAGGTTTCACACATTTCACTCAACGATGATTGCGTCGAAGGGCTCGAATGCCAAGACATACCGGCATTCTCGGTGCAATATCACCCCGAAGCTGCGGCTGGCCCACATGACAGCTCTTATTTATTCGATCGCCTAGTCGATCTAGTTGCAACCAACAAGAAGGCCAAATAATGCCAAAGCGTTCAGACATCAAGAGTGTTCTAGTCATCGGCTCTGGTCCGATTGTTATCGGCCAGGCCTGCGAATTTGACTACTCGGGCACACAGGCTTGTCGCGTACTTCGCGACGAGGGCATCCGTGTGATTTTGATCAACTCAAACCCGGCAACGATCATGACCGACCCCGACTTCGCCGATGCAACTTATGTAGAGCCGATTACACCTGAGATTATCGAGTCGATCATCATCAAAGAGAAGCCTGACGCGATTCTGCCGACCCTTGGTGGGCAAACCGCTCTTAACGCCGCCATGGCTCTCGATGAACTCGGCATTTTAAAGAAATACAACGTCGAACTTATCGGCGCAAAGGTAGAGGCAATCAAGAAGGGCGAAGATCGCCAAATCTTCAAGCAGCTCGTGCTCGATGCAGGCGCAGATGTTGCGAAGTCAGTAATTGCTCACAACATCGATGACTGTCTTGCCGCTGTTGAGGTCTTGGGCTATCCGATGGTTGTTCGTCCTTCGTTCACAATGGGGGGTCTCGGTTCTGGTTTCGCATACAACGAAGAGGATCTTCGTCGCATTGCCGGAGCTGGCCTGCAGGCGAGCCCAACCACAGAGGTTCTTCTAGAAGAGTCGATTCTTGGCTGGAAAGAGTACGAACTCGAGCTAATGCGCGATAAGAACGACAACTGCGTCGTGGTCTGTTCAATTGAAAACGTTGACCCAGTTGGTGTGCACACCGGAGACTCAATTACCGTTGCACCTGCTCTTACGCTCACCGACCGCGAGTACCAGAACCTTCGCGACATCGGAATTCAGATTATTCGCGACGTTGGTGTCGACACCGGTGGTTGCAACATTCAGTTTGCCGTCGATCCAAAAGATGGTCGCGTGATTGTTATCGAGATGAACCCTCGTGTATCTCGCTCATCAGCGCTTGCATCGAAGGCAACCGGTTTTCCGATCGCAAAGATCGCAGCCAAATTGGCCATTGGTTACACGCTCGATGAAATTCCGAACGACATCACTAAGGTCACACCGGCTAGCTTCGAACCTACTCTCGACTACGTCGTGGTGAAGGTGCCACGATTTGCGTTTGAGAAGTTTCCGGCAGCAGACCCGACCCTAACCACGACCATGAAGTCTGTAGGTGAGGCAATGGCTTTGGGTCGAAACTACAGTCAGGCTCTTCAGAAGGCTTTAAGAAGCCTCGAGCGTCGGGGGAGTTCATTCCACTGGACTGGCAACCCTGGCGACAAAGCCGCTCTTCTAGAGAAAATCAAGGTGCCAACAGACGGAAGAATCGTTGCAGTTCAACAGGCACTGCGAGCAGGCGCGAGCAACGAAGAGGTCTTTGAGTCAACCAAGATTGACCCTTGGTTTATCGACCAGATTGTTCTCATCAACGAGGTCGCCGACGAAATCGCTTCTGCTTCAGAACTAGACGCAGATCTAATTCGTCACGCCAAAGACCACGGATTCAGCGATGCACAGCTCGCCCAATTGCGCGGCATTTCTGAAGAAGAAGTGCGAGCAATTCGACACGGCTTCAATTTGCGCCCGGTGTTCAAGACCGTCGACACCTGTGCCGGTGAGTTTCCGGCAGAAACTCCTTATTACTACAGCACCTATGAAGATGAGACCGAGGTGTCGCCGTCTTCTCGCAAGAAGGTCGTGATTCTCGGTTCAGGGCCGAACCGAATCGGCCAGGGTGTCGAATTCGATTACTCCTGTGTGCACGCCTCGTTCGCACTTAGCGACGCGGGCTTCGAAACCATCATGATTAACTGCAATCCTGAAACTGTTTCGACTGACTATGACACAAGCGACAGGCTCTACTTTGAACCGCTTACGCTCGAAGACGTTCTCGAGGTTATTCACGCCGAACAGCAGAGCGGCGAACTCGTTGGTGTTGTCGTTCAGCTCGGCGGGCAAACAGCTCTTGGACTAGCAAAGGGACTAAAGGCTGCGGGAATTCCGATTCTCGGAACAACTCCTGAAGCCATTGACCTTGCAGAAGAGCGTGGACTCTTTCAAAAGATTCTCGACGAGGCCAAGCTGCTAGCACCAGCTAACGGAACAGCGGTCACCCTCGCAGAAGCCGAAGTTATCGCAGCAAGAATTGGTTATCCGGTATTGGTTCGACCTTCGTATGTTCTCGGTGGCCGCGGCATGGAGATCGTTTATGACCAACTGTCACTGGTTGATTACTTCGATCGAATCGCCGACCAAGGCATTGTTGGGCCAACCCATCCGTTGCTTGTAGACAGGTTTCTTGACGACGCGATTGAGATTGACATCGACGCCCTCTATGACGGCGAGCAGCTTTATGTCGGCGGCGTAATGGAGCACATCGAAGAAGCCGGAATTCACTCGGGCGACTCAAGTTGCACGCTTCCTCCGGTGACAATGAGCGAAGGGCAGATTTCACGAGTTCGTGAAGCCACTGAAGCAATTGCAAAGGGAATCGGCGTTCGCGGCTTGCTGAACGTGCAGTTCGCTCTTGCCAACGATGTTCTCTATGTTCTCGAGGCAAACCCACGTGCATCACGAACCGTGCCTTTTGTTTCTAAAGCGCTCGGCATCACTCTTGCAAAGGCCGCTTCACGCGTCATGGTGGGCGAGAGCATTGCTTCGCTTATCGCCAATGGCGCTCTGCCTGCAAAAGACGGAACACACATTCCAGCCGGTTCGGCAATCTCGGTAAAAGAGGCGGTTCTGCCATTCAAGAGATTCGCAACCAAGGATGGTCGATTCGTCGACTCTCTTCTCGGCCCAGAAATGCGCTCAACCGGTGAAGTCATGGGAATCGACGTTGACTTTCCGCGTGCCTTTGCCAAGAGCCAGTCCGCGGCTGGTTCGGCTCTGCCGAAGTCAGGAAGCGTCTTCGTGTCTGTAGCTGACCGTGACAAGCCACACTTGGTCTTGCCAGTGCGCCGCTTGCAACAGCTTGGCTACAAGGTTCTTGCAACCTCAGGCACAGCAGCCATCCTGGCTAGACACGGCATTGAGGTGCAGGTGGTTCGAAAGCACACCGACCCTGACTCAATCGAAGGCCCATCAATCGTTGATCTGATCAACGACGGAAAAGTTGATGTTGTCGTGAACACTCCGAGCGGTTCGCATGCCCGCAAGGATGGCTACGAGATTCGTGCAGCAACGACTGCGGCCGATAAGGCTATCTTCACAACCATCGCTCAGCTAAGTGCCGCAATTGGTTCATTCGAAGCGGTGTTGGCCGGGCCGTTCAGCGTCAAGTCGCTGCAAGAGCATGCCCTCGACAGAAAGGCTGCACTTGCCAAGTAGCTTCGGCTCTCGCCTTCAAAAGGGCTTCGATAAATATGGGCAGCTTTGCGTAGGCATCGACCCGCACGCTTCACTGCTCGAAGAGTGGGCGCTTGAAGACACGGTTGACGGTCTGAAGTCGTTCTCTTTCGCTGTGCTCGAAGCCGCCGTAGATCGCGTTGCCGTTATCAAGCCACAAGTGAGTTTCTTCGAGCGTCACGGCTCACGAGGGTTCGCAGTTCTCGAAGAACTTGCGCAAAAGGCAGCCGAGAGCGAGATTTTGGTAATCATGGATGCCAAGCGCGGAGACATCGGCAGCACAATGGACGGCTATTTCGACGCTTGGCTTGGCAAGACCGCACCTTTCATGTGTGATGCACTAACTGTGAGCCCCTACCTAGGTTTCGACTCGTTGAAAGAGGTAATGAGCGAGTCACTCGAACGCGGCAAAGGACTTTTCGTTTTGGCTGCCACCTCAAACCCAGAGGGCAGACAAGTGCAACGAGCTAAGACAGGCGAACTTTCGGTAGCTGCAGACATCTATTCGTCGCTTGAAGCAGCAAACAAAGTGAACGTCGAAGCGAATTCTCGCATCGGTTCATTCGGTGCCGTCGTTGGAGCAACGCTCAACCTCTCGGCATTCGGACTTGGTTCAATTCAGTCTGACGCAAGCCAGTTGACGCCGCTCCTGGCGCCTGGCTTCGGGGCTCAGGGGGCAAAACTCTCTGATGCTGGCGATCTCTTTGGTGCATCGGCTCATCGCTTGCTAGCGTCGGTTTCACGAAGCGTCTTAGCTGCTGGCTCTGCTCAAATTGCCAACGCAATTGACTCTGCCAAGGCCGAATTGGCAGCAGGATTGAGCCATGGTTAATCTCAACCACAAACTTTTAGTGCTTGCCGGGCCGACTGCCGTTGGCAAGGGCACGGTTGCCAAACACATCATCGAGCACAATCCGCAGGTGGTTCTAAGCGTCTCAGCGACTACGCGAGCACCAAGACCTGGCGAGGTCGATGGCGTCAGCTATTATTTTTTGACAGATGACGAATTCGATGAGCTTATCGCCACTAACCAGATGCTCGAGTTCGCTGTGGTTCACGGCAAACATCGCTATGGAACCCCAAAGCAGCCGGTCGAGGCCGCACTTGCCGAGGGCAAGGCCGTACTGCTTGAAATTGACATTCAAGGCGCTCGCCAGGTCAAACAGCGCATGCCACAGGCAACCACCGTGTTCTTGGCCCCGCCATCCTGGGATGAACTAGTGCGCAGACTCGAGGGCAGGGCCACTGAAAACCCCGAGGAGATGGCCAGACGCCTAGAGACCGCAAGGGTTGAACTCGCGGCTCAGGGGGAGTTTGACCACGTGATTGTCAACGATGAGGTAGCCAAATGCGCTGCCGCGGTCGTAAGATTGATTATGTCTTAGCGCCTCTGCGCCAGTTCAGAAAGATACAAAATGTCAGAAAAGCTCGTTGGTATTGTTTCGCCTTCAATCGACAACCTTTTGTCGAAGCCAGAAATTGCCTCAAAGTACGAACTAGTGATCTTCGCATCTAAGCGCGCTCGTCAGATCAACGACTACTACTCAGCTCTTCAAGACGGACACCTTTTTCAGGTAGTCGGCCCACTGGTAGACACCACCATCAACGAAAAGCCACTGACCATCGCTCTCAAAGAGATCGACCAGGACAAGCTGGCTAAGAAGACCGCCTAAGAGGCCCAATTGGCTCGCATAGTTCTCGGTGTAACCGGGGGAATTGCGGCATACAAAGCAACTGCGATCATTCGCTTGCTTACAGAGGCTGGGCATTCTGTAAAGGTCATTCCAACCCAGAACGCGCTGCGTTTTATCGGAGCGACAACTCTCGAAGCGCTTTCGCACAACTCAGTTGATCCAGACCTTTACACCGATGTCGAAAGCGTTAAGCACATCGCTCTCGCCCAAGAAGCTCATTTGGTCATCGTGGCACCCGCAACGGCTTCGTTCTTGGCACGATTGGCCAGCGGTGTAGCCGACGATTTGCTTGACAACACCTTGCTTGCAACGACCGCACCAGTTCTTGTCGCTCCGGCTATGCACACCGAGATGTGGTTCAACGCGGCGACTCAGGCGAACGTGGCGACTCTAACTTCAAGAAACATCACAATTCTCGAACCAGATGCTGGTCGACTAACCGGAGAAGACTCTGGCGTGGGCAGGCTTCCGGAACCAGAGGTCATTGTTGAAACGGCTCTTGGGCTTTTGCAAACTCAAGATCTAATCGGTCAACACTTTGTCATCACGGCCGGAGGAACTCAAGAGCCGATCGACCCGGTTAGATACATTGGCAATCACTCTTCAGGAAAACAGGGAATTGCAATTGCAAAGGCAGCTGCCCACCGTGGTGCAAAGGTAACGCTGATTGGTGCAAACATTGGTTCAATCAGCGCGAGAAACGTTGATTTTGTTGCAGTATCAGATGCGCGTGAATTGCAGAAAGCAGTCGAAGCAAACCTAGACAAAGTAACAGCGCTCATTATGACTGCTGCAGTGAGCGACTTCAGAGTTGAAAGCGTGTCACCAAAGAAAATCAAACGCGCGATTGCCGGAGACAAGATCTCAATCGAGTTGGTCGCGAATCCAGACATCCTTGCGTCATCGGTCACGCGCATCAAAGCTGACGGGCTCAAATGCCTGACCGTCGGGTTCGCGGCAGAGACTGCTGCGAGTGAGAGCGATTTGCGACAGCTTGCCGCCCACAAACTCATGAGCAAGGGCTGTGACGTGCTCGTCGCTAACGACGTTAGCAACGGTCAGGTATTCGGTTCAGACCAAAACTCGGTTTTGATTCTCGCTAAGAGCGGAATCGAACGTGCCGTTTCAGCGAGCAAAACTGAAGTGGCTAACGCCATTCTCGATATACTTATCGAGTTATGACCGACCTAAGACTTTTTACCTCGGAATCAGTTACCGAGGGACACCCAGACAAGATCTGCGACCAGATCTCAGACACGCTGCTCGATGCGATTTTGGCGCAGGACCCGCACGCTCGCGTCGCTATCGAAACCATGGTCACGACTGGGCTTGTGCACGTAGCCGGGGAGCTAACCACCGAGGCTTACGTCGAGATGCCCGACCTCATTCGCAAGAAGATTCTCGAGATTGGTTACACCTCAAGCGACATTGGCTTCGATGGTCTCAGCTGCGGTGTTTCGCTCTCAATCGGCCAGCAGTCACCAGACATCGCGCAAGGCGTAGACCAGGGATTCGAACAGCGCGAGGGCACGTCGAAAGATCCTTATGACAGCCAGGGTGCTGGTGACCAGGGCTTGATGTTTGGTTACGCGACCAACGAAACCGCAACTCTTATGCCAACGGCCATCAGCCTCGCTCACAAACTAAGCGAACGACTCGCAGAAGTTCGCAAACTCGGGCTAGTCGACTTTTTGAGACCAGACGGCAAGACTCAGGTCACAATCGGCTATGACGGCCAGATAGCGAAGACGATTGACGCGGTTGTGGTGTCTACTCAGCACAACGCAGTAGTCAGCCAGGGAGATGTTCGTAGCGCGGTTCGCGAGCTTGTTATCGCGCCTGTGCTTGCAGACTCAGGCCTTGAAATCACTGCTAAGGAATTTTTCATTAACCCAACAGGCACTTTCGTGGTTGGCGGCCCTATGGGTGATGCAGGTCTCACCGGAAGAAAAATTATCGTCGACACTTATGGTGGCGCCTCTCGTCACGGCGGCGGAGCCTTCAGCGGAAAAGACCCGTCAAAGGTTGACCGCTCAGCTGCTTATGCCATGCGCTGGGTTGCCAAGAACGTCGTTGCCGCCGGATTAGCCGACAGGGCAGAGGTTCAGGTTGCTTACGCAATCGGCAAGGCCCAGCCAGTTGGTCTCTATGTTGAAACATTCGGAACCGGAAAGGTTTCTGAAACTGCAATTGCAAAAGCCATTCGCGAAGTCTTCGACCTGAGACCAAAGGCAATTATAGATGCTCTTGATCTGCTTCGACCGATCTATTCGAAGACAGCGACATACGGTCACTTCGGACGTGAGTTGCCAGAGTTCACCTGGGAGCGCACAGATCGAGTAGCCGACTTGCAGCGAGCACTCGGCATTTAGTTCTATGAACACCGTGGCTAGAGTCGCTCTAGACTCACCATTGCCGAACCTCGACAGGCTATTCGACTATTCGATACCGCCAGAGTTGCAGGGCGTGATTGCCGCAGGCCAAAGAGTGCGGGTTTCGTTCGGACGTTCAAAGAAGCTGCTAGATGCTTTCGTGATTGAAACCCTTGAGAAGAGTGAGTTTGAAGGCAAGCTCGCACCGGTTGCCGAACTAGTCTCTGCCGTTTCGGTTTTACCCCCTAACATCTACAAACTTGCTCGCGCGGTGGCAGACCGTCAAAGCTCAACCCTGGCCGATGTTCTTGGCGGGGCCGTTCTCACCAGATCAGTCGCAGTTGAGAAGAAGTTCGCTGAAACCGCGGTTCTGGCTCAGCCAAGCACAAAGACCAATGCTGACAAAGCAAAGCTTCACGCGGTTCTTGCTCAACCTTTTGAGGTTACATCGCAGTTTGAGGGTGGGCCGATTGCCGACTGGCAAGAGAAGCTTTTGAGTGCAGCACTAGCAAAACTTAATGTTGGCGAGAGCGTCATAATCGTTGTTCCGGATTTTCGAGACTTGCAACAACTTCGCGAGAGAATTTCTAAGAGCAAACTCGCCGAACGCTACGTTGATTACGCGGCCGACCAAACTGGGTCAAAGCGCTACGCATCTTTTCTTAAGTGCCTAAGCGCAGGTGCGCACCTGGTTGTGGGCTCTCGATCTGCGGTCTATGCGCCCCTTCAAAATCTCGGATTGATTGCCATGTTTGATGACGGCGATTTGAATCTGCAAGAGCAACATAGCCCATATATTCACGCTCGCGATATCGCACTGCTGCGACAGACTGTCGACAACTGTGACCTGCTTTTCGTTTCGCACGCTCGAAGCTGCGAAGTGCAACGACTCGTCGAAATGAAGTATTTATCTGAAGCCGAACAACACTTTGCCGCGCCTGCTGTCGCATTCGATGATTCGCTGTCGAGAGTGCCCACCCTGGCATGGCAGATCATTCGTGAAGCATCTACTCAGGGAGCAGTGCTCGTTCAGGTTTCATCAAAGGGCACGGCTAGAACGGCCTATTGCCAAGAGTGTTCAACCAGAGCGCTGTGCAACCAATGCCACGGACCGATTTGGATCGACTCGAGTTCAATGCCGCGCTGCCGTTGGTGCAACGCGCAGAATCTCGCATACCGCTGCCCAGAGTGCAACGGCGACAAGATTCGACAAGGATTCGGCGGTTCGACAAGAACGGTTGCCGAATTCGGAAAAGCATTCGCCGGCGTTCAGATTATTGAATCGACTGGTGATAAACCACTTCTCGAGATCGAAAGCGGAAAGAAGATTGTTATTGCAACACCGGGTGCAGAACCATCGGTTTCTGGCGGCTATGAGGCAGTTGTAATCCTTGATGCAAACCAAGCCCTAGCCAAAGATTCGTTGCGCGCATCAGAAGATGCCGTGCGCTACTGGTCAAACGCAATTGCAAAGCTGGGGAGAGGCAAGCGAGCCGTAATCGCAGGTGTGCCGCAAAGAATTGGCCAACGATTCGCCCTGTGGCAACAAATCGAATTGGCTCAGGATGAACTAGAGAATCGCCGCGAACTCGAATTTCCACCGCACGTGAGACTCGGATCTGTTGAAGGTCCAATCGAGGTAATTACTCAACTAACCGAGGAGTTCTCGATACCGGGTCTTCAGGTACTTGGTCCGATACAGGTTCGCGGCTCACAGGGTGAACAAAACATGCGTTTCGTTCTGAAATACCCCTATTCAATTGGCGCTCAGGTAAGCGAAGCAATCAAGGCAGCTCAACTGAAAATCAGTGCTGGGCTAATCAAAACCAGCGCAACCGGAAGAGTTAGCCGTGCGGTTCGAGTGAGAATGGACGACCCCGAAGTAATCTAGAGCCGAGGTGGCTTTTTGAGAATAGTTTTCGCGGGAACGACAACCAATGCGGTTGACGTTTTGCGCTACCTAGTCGAACAGGGCCGTCATGAAATTTGCGCGGTTCTCACCAGAGAAGATGCACCGGTTGGGCGCAAACAGATTATGACCGAATCGCCAGTCGCCGCCTATGCGGGCTCACAAGGCCTAAGGGTCATCAAGGCCAATCGACTAAACGCTGACACAAACGAGCTGATTGCCGAGACAAACCCCGAACTAGGGCTGGTTATTGCTTACGGGGCATTGCTAAAGCAAGCAAGTCTCGAGATACCGAACCACGGTTGGCTCAACATTCACTACAGCATGTTGCCGCAGTGGCGAGGAGCTGCTCCTGTGCAACGAGCCTTGATGGCGGGCGACTCCGAATCTGGCGTAACCATTTTTCAGCTCGACGAGGGCATGGATACCGGCCCAATTCACGCTCAGGTGGCCGCAACCATTGAACCCGACGACAACGCTAAGACCCTGCTCGATCGATTGACGAACGTAGCAATATCGATGCTTGATGAGACCCTGTCGAAGATTGACGCTGGTATCGCCACACCTGCCGCTCAGGTCGGCGCTTCGACACACGCTGCCAAATTGTCGAGGGCTGACGCTCAAATCGACTGGAGCTATTCTGCAAGTCAGATCGAGAATTTGGTTCGCGGCGCTTACCCAGAACCAATCGCCTGGGCGAAAGTTGACACGGAGGCCATCAGAATCATCAGAGCCAGAAGACACGGTTCAGTGCCTTCACAACTTGATGATGTCGAAATTGGCACAGCGCTCTTGATTGACTCTTTGGCTCTCATCAAGACCGGCGACGGTGTTCTGCAGGTCATCGAGGTTCAGCCGGCCTCTAAAAACATCATGCCCGCTTCTGATTGGCTTCGCGGAAAACACGGACGGCTGGTTCTATCTTGAAATCGAATTTTAGGGCCACGGCTAGATCTGTAGCCTTCGAACTGCTTAGAGCAGTTGAACAAGATGATGCCTATGCAAACCTTCTTCTGCCAAAACTGATTGCAGACGCCAAGCTCGAACCGCGTGATTCTGCGCTTGCTCAAGAACTCGCTTTCGGCACCATTCGAAACCAGTTGCTCTATGACCGAATCATTGAGCAAGGAGCGAACCGCAAAATTGATGAAATCGATGTTCGTGGCAAGTTGTTGCTTCGCCTTGGCGCACACCAGTTGCTATCGATGAGAGTGCCTAGCCACGCCGCAATCAACGAGACAGTAGATCTGACGAAAATCGTTGCAAGTCAAGGTGCGGTGGGCTTCGTAAATGGAATTCTTCGCAGAGTCAGCGAGCGTTCGCTAGACGAATGGCGTGAATTGCTGATTAACGCGACCGAAGACCGAGTAGCAAAACTCGAACTCGAATATTCACATCCGGCATGGATTATCAGATCGCTTGAGCAAGCACTGAAGGTTGACGGACGAGGCGACACTCTTGAAGCACTTCTGCAAATAGACAATGAAGCCCCGCTGGTTAATCTGGTCGCACTGCCAGGCATAGCTCGACCAGAACACGAAATCGGGTTGACGGCCGGAACAGCAAGCCCGATCGGCTTCACTTTGCCCTCTGGTGATCCAGCGAAACTGCCTGCTATGCGCGACGGATTCATTCGAGTGCAAGACCAGGGTTCTCAGTTGGCCGCACTCGCTCTTGCCGAGGCAAAGCCAATAGCCGATGGTGAGCAATGGCTAGACATGTGCGCGGGCCCTGGCGGCAAGGCGGCCCTTTTGGCTGCAATTGCAAAGCTCAACGGAGTGAAATTCGTTGCCAACGAGCTTGCCGAGCACAGAGCAAAGCTCGTAAGCCAGGCTCTTCGCAAGATAGATGAGTCTGTCGATGTTTTTTGCGCAGATGGTCGAACTATCGGCGAAGACGCGCCGCAGTCGTTTGATCGAATTCTTCTCGACGCCCCATGCACTGGGCTCGGCGCTCTGCGCCGTCGGCCTGAATCGCGCTGGCGCAGAAAACCCAAAGACGTTTCGGATCTAACCAAACTGCAAGAACAGCTCATTGAGAGTGCTTGGGTCGCCCTAAAACCCGGCGGAGTTCTTGGCTATGTCACCTGCTCACCGCATTCAGGCGAAACGATTTCTATAGTCGATTGGCTCGAGCGAAAGTTTGTTGGCCAGGTGTCTTTGCTAGATGCGACGGCGGTGGTTCACAAATTGAACCCATCACTTGATTTGAACAAGAGCCGCAAGACTGTGCAACTTTGGCCACACACTAACGGAACCGACGCAATGTTTATTGCCCTGTTGACCAAATCGGTAGGCTAAAAGCATGTCAGTGCGAATCAATCCATCGATACTTTCAGCCGATTTCGTAAATTTCGAGGCTGAATTCGCGAGCATTAGCCACGCCGACCTGATTCATATTGACGTCATGGATAACCACTTCGTGCCGAACCTTACTTTCGGATTACCGATGGTAAGCCGCATGCAAGAAATCACACCAAAGCCACTCGATGTGCACCTCATGATTTCAAACGTTGATAAGTGGGCGAGCGGTTATGCAGAGACTGGCGCATACTCGGTGACGTTTCACGCAGAGGCCAGCGAGAATCCAGTTGATTTGGCTCGCAAACTAAGAGCAATTGGCGCGCGAGCCGGATTAGCCCTAAAGCCGGGCACAGGCCTTGAACCCTATCTGGATGTTCTGGCCGAGTTCGATCAAATCTTGATTATGACAGTCGAACCAGGCTTTGGCGGCCAGGCGCTGATTGAAGAGACCCTGGCAAAGGTCAAGCAAGCACGACGTCACATTGATGCCGAGGCGCTTGAAGTTTGGCTTCAAGTCGATGGCGGCATTGACGAGTCGAACATCGAGAGAGTGTCTGAGCAAGGCGCAGACACCTTTGTTGCCGGTAGCGCAGTGTTTAAAGCGAGTGATCGCAATTTGCAAATCGACACCCTGCGAAACTTAGCAACAGCTGCTCATCACCACTAATTCGCTTAGACAGCCCCAGCCCTAAGGTAGGTTGCGGGTAATCTATAGAGATGAAATCGTTCGAACAGCTCTTTTCAGAGATAACCGAGAAGGCCGTTTCGCGTCCTGCTGATTCTGAAACCACGAAATGGCTTGAAGCCGGCGTGCACACTATCGGCAAGAAAATCGTTGAAGAGGCGGCTGAGGTCTGGATGGCCGCCGAGTACGAGGGCAACGAGCGCACCGCAGAAGAGATCTCACAGTTGATCTACCACCTGCAGGTATTGATGGCAGCAAAGGGCATCAAACTAGAAGACTTAGAAAAACACCTTTAGAAGCGAGAATCAGTGTCTGTGAGAACCATGCTTAGGGTTGCCGTGCCGAATAAGGGCATTTTGTCAGAAACGGCAATCCTTATGCTCAAAGAGGCCGGCTATGCGATTCGCCGCGACCCCAAGGATTTGCACGTCGTTGACAATGCCAACGAAATCGAGTTTTTCTATCTCAGACCCCGCGACATCGCGACTTATGTTGGTTCTGGTTCGCTAGACATTGGTTTTACAGGCCTAGATCTGCTGCTTGATAGCCGCTCGAAAGCCAAGGCCGTTGCAGAACTAGGTTTTGGGGCTAGCACTTTTCGCTTTGCGGGGCCAATCGCAAAGTTCAAATCCATTCAAGATTTGAACGGTTTGCGAATCGCAACGGCATACCCTCACCTGGTTGAGGATTACCTCGGAGTTCAGGGAATCAAAGCCCAGTTGGTGCAACTCGATGGCGCGGTTGAGGTCGCCGTTCGACTTGGTGTTGCCGATGTCGTAGCCGACGTTGTTAGCACCGGAAACACATTGCGCCAAGCCGGACTTGAAATCTTCGGCGATCCAATTCTCACGAGTTCAGCACAGCTGATCGCTGCGCCCAACAGTTCTGCGAATTTCGACGGGTTCCTGCGCCGAATTCAGGGTGTTGTAGTCGCCCGCGAATACGTCATCGTCGACTTCGACTGCCCTACCGATTTGGTTGAGCAGGCTTCTGCGATCACGCCAGGAATCGAATCGCCAACGATTTCACCATTGCGAGACCCTGAATGGGTGGCGGTTAGAGCTCTGGTCAAGGCGGTCGATGTCAATCAGAAGATGGATGAACTCTATGCTCTTGGAGCTCGCGCGATTTTGGTGAGCGCGCTTCACGCAGCGAGAATCTAATGTCGCTAGCAATCCGCGTGATTCCATGCCTTGATGTCGCTGAGGGGCGTGTAGTGAAGGGCGTTAATTTTCTGAATCTGCGAGATGCCGGTGACCCAATCGAACTTGCCACACGGTACTACGAAGATGGCGCTGACGAGCTGACTTTCTTAGATGTGAAGGCAACCGTTGAGAATCGCTCAACAATGTTCGATCTCGTAACGGCAACTGCCGAGCAGGTTTTCATTCCGCTAACTGTCGGAGGTGGAATACGAGATACCGAAGACGTTGCGCGATTGCTCGGTGCCGGAGCAGACAAGGTCTCGGTTGGTTCGGCTGCAATTTCAACACCATCGCTAATTTCAGACATATCAGAGCGATTTGGCAACCAGGTGCTTGTTATCTCACTCGACCTTAAACGCTCGAGCAAGGCTAGCAGCGGCTTTGTAGTCACAACTCACGGCGGTCGCAATCAAACAGATCTTGACGCAGTTGACTGGATTAGCACCTGCCAAGAGCTTGGCGCAGGGGAGTTGCTAGTGAATTCAATCGATTCAGACGGAACCCGTAGTGGCTTCGATATTGAATTGCTCGAACTGGTTAGAAGCATCAGCAGAGTGCCAATAATCGCCTCGGGTGGCGCAGGTAAGGCGAGTGATTTTGTGGGTGCGGCCGCAGCTGGAGCCGATGCGATATTGGCCGCAAGTATTTTTCACGAAGGCTCAGCAACGATCGCAGACGCAAAGCGAGAGCTGCAACTAGCCGGATTCGAGGTGCGCTAATGCCGTTAGATAAGTCAGTCTTTGACCACCTAACTTTTGATTCTGACGGGTTGATCCCAGCGATCGTGCAGAGTGCTGGCAGTTCTCGTGTCATCATGTTTGCCTTCATGAATCGCGAATCGCTAAGTCAAACAATCGAAACCGGTGAAACGGTATTTTGGTCTCGCTCACGAAATGAGCTATGGCACAAGGGAGCAACTTCGGGCAACACTCAAACTGTGGTTTCGATTGAGACCGACTGCGATAGCGATGCGCTACTAATCCGGGTCACTGAAAACGGCCCTGCCTGCCACACGGGCAGCGAGAGCTGCTTCGACGTGCAAACTCTTTATCTGGCATCTGAATCGAGCGAGACAGAATGACAGTCAACCTGAATCTCAGCGATGTCAGCGCACTGGCCAAACAACACAAGGTGATTCCAGTAATTCAGACCTTGTTCTCAGGCACCGAAACTCCGGTTTCGGTATTCGAGAAGCTAGCTCAACACAAGAGCGGGTCATTCTTGCTCGAATCGGCTGACCAAGGTGTTTGGTCGAGATACAGCTTTGTTGGCGTGAATGCGCGTGGAACACTGGCCAAAGGGCCAGACGGGGCAGCAACCTGGCAGTCAGAGACGAACGCTTCGGTGTTTCCGTCAAAAGAGCACGAGCCGCTCTCTCCAACTGCACTTGAGGCTGTCGCCCAGGTAGTTTCGGCATGGACTTCACAGCCGATAGCTGGCCTACCACCGCTGACCTCAGGTCTCGTTGGAATGCTTGGCTGGCAGGTGATTCGAGAGATCGAAGCCTTGCCAAAGGCAAAGCCGGCTGACTACGCAAGCCCAGACGCTTCTCTGACAATGTTCTCTGACTTGGTTATCATCGATCACCACCGCGGCGAACTGCTCTTGGTTGCCAACATATTCGTCACCGACGACTTCGAGCCAGCAAGCGCTTATGCAGACTCCACAGACCGCATCGCTCGCATGAGAACTGAGTTGCTTCAGCCGACACAGCCGTTTCTAGCCGACCTGTCGAGTCAATCTTCGGGCTCGGCGAAGCACCGCACTTCGAAACCAGAGTTCTTCGAAGCGCTTGCAAAAGCTAAGCAACATGTCAAAGATGGTGACGTTTTTCAAGTCGTAATCTCGCAACGGTTCGATCAACCAACCGAGGCTTCGCCCTTAGATATTTATCGAGTATTGAGAACTCTCAACCCGAGCCCATACATGTATCTGTTGAATCTCTCTGATGACGAGTCAAACTTTTCTGTAGTCGGTTCATCTCCTGAAGCGCTTGTGACCGTCTCAGAGGGTCGTGCGGTCATGCACCCAATTGCGGGTTCACGACCTAGGGGCAAGACAACAGATGAAGACATGGCAAAGGCCGATGATCTCTTGGCAGATGCTAAAGAGCGCGCCGAGCACCTGATGCTCGTCGACCTGGCCAGAAACGATTTGCTAAAGGTCTGTGATGCAAAATCCGTAGCAGTTACCGAATTTATGCAGATTCACCGCTTTAGCCACATCATGCACCTCGTCTCTACCGTTGAGGGCCAGGTTCGCGAGGGTCTGTCGGCAACCGATGTCTTCAAAGCGACATTTCCGGCTGGAACACTAAGCGGCGCTCCGAAACCACGCGCTCTAGAAATAATCGAGGAGCTAGAACCAACCAGCCGCGGTTTGTTCGGCGGCGTAGTTGGTTATTTTGATTTCGCCGGAAACGCCGATCTAGCAATCGCCATTCGCACCGCGTTTATCCGTGATCAAATCGCACACGTTCAAGCGGGTGCTGGCATCGTTCTAGATTCGGCCGATGAATCTGAATACCAAGAGACAATCACCAAGGCAAGCGCGACGCTGCGGGCTATCGAGATTGCAAACGCGATGAAACGAATTCATGAATAAGTCAAAGACTCTAGCTTTAGCGCTGGCCCTGCAATTACTTTCACTGCTATTGCTTACGCAAGAGTGGGTTGCCGTTTCGATGGCTGGCGAAAACGATTCAGTTTCTCTAGGCAACTTCGACGGAGCCACTACATACCCAGTCGCAATGCCGCTTAGTCTCTTTGCCTTAGCGGCAATCGTGGTTTCAGCCATTTCGCAGCGATTCACTCGCATATCGGCGATGTCACTGGCGGCAATCTCAAATGTCAGCGCAATGGCAATTATTTTGAGCCAGGTAACAACGAAATCGATTTCTGCCCTAGACCCTCAACTCGACCGTCTAACTGGCATAGCGAACACCCATGGAATCAAAGACGTGACTGTCTCGATAGCAACCGCTCCATGGATGTGGTCCGCAACGGTTGCGGTTGCAGCAATTTGGCTTGGGTTCGGTCTGGTCTGGCAAAAGAAATGGCAGAGGCAAGAAAAGACCGATCGATACGCTACTGCCAAACCATTGAAGAAAAAGGCGGCAGGCACCAGCACGATTGAAATCTGGGATAGCCAACGCGATTAGAATAGGCACATCGAAAGGAATCAAAATGGCATCAAACAACACCGACCTAGGTCACGGCGACACCGTTGCAGCTTGGACCACCGTCATCATTCTTATGGTCTCTTCTGTTGTCTTGACCGCCGGTATTTGGTTCGCTAGCTCAGCAATGATTGTCGCCGGAGTCGTTCTGTTGCCAGTTGCATTTGCTGTGGGCTTCTTATTGAAGAAGAGCGGTTATGGCAAGGGCGGCAGCAAAACCAAGAGCGCGCACTAGTGCTCGAGGGGCTGTTTCTGGGCTCAATTGAAGATGCCGCAAAGAGACAAGAGTCTCTGCCAACGGCAGAATTAGAAAATCTCGCAAGCAAAGCGCCATCAGCCTTAGACGCACTTGATTTTCTTTCTAAGTCAGAGACCATCAAGATTCTCGCCGAGTTAAAGAGAGCATCTCCATCTCGCGGAGACCTTGCCGAGATTTCTAACCCGGCTGATCTCGCCAAAACCTATGCCGACTCGGGCGCAAGCGCAATTTCTGTCTTAACTGAACAGAGAAAATTCAAAGGAACGCTCGAAGACCTAGTTGCGGTTCGAGCAACGGTCTCGGTGCCAATATTGCGCAAAGACTTCATTGCAAATGAATATCAGATTCTCGAAGCCCGCGCGGCGGGAGCAGATATAGTGCTGCTGATTGTTGCTGGCTTAGACATTGCCACCATTTCAAGACTCAAACGCTTCGTCGAAGAGCTAGGAATGCTTGCTTTTGTCGAGACCCACAGCGCCGAAGAGGTGAAGATTGCTGTTGACCTCGAAACCAAGATGCTTGGTGTGAATGCTCGAGACCTAAGCACTTTCGAAACCGACCGTGACCTCTTCGCGAAAATAGTTCATCTGATTCCAGATTCAACTATCAAGGTCGCAGAGAGCGCAGTTCGAAACCTTGATGACATCAAGCATTACCGCGCAGCTGGTGCAGACGTGGCATTGGTGGGCGAAGCGCTGGTAACCGGTGATGCCAAATCACTACTTCGGCAGTTCACAAGCGTCTAAGCAACTTAGAATTTAAGCCATGACGAACTTGCGCGATGAAACCGGACCATACTTCGGTGAATACGGAGGCAGGTTTGTTCCCGAGTCGCTTATCGCCGCTCTCGACGAGCTCGAAGAGACCTATCGAGTCGCCAAAGCTGACCCAACTTTTCAACTCGAGTTGGCTGAGCTGCACAGAACCTATACGGGCAGACCTTCGATCATTACCGAGGTAAAACGCTTCGCCGAGCACGCCGGCGACGTTCGAGTGTTTCTAAAGCGCGAAGACTTGAATCACACTGGTTCACACAAGATCAACAATGTTCTAGGGCAAGCTCTCTTGGCGAAGCGCATGGGCAAGAAACGCATCATCGCAGAGACAGGTGCTGGTCAGCACGGCGTAGCTTCTGCAACCGCGGCTGCGCTCTTTGGTCTTGACTGCGTCGTTTACATGGGCGAAGTCGATACAGAACGACAGGCGCTCAATGTCGCACGAATGCGACTGCTCGGCGCAGAAGTTGTCGCCGTTAAGACCGGCAGCCGCACCCTTAAAGATGCAATCAACGAGGCACTTAGAGACTGGGTCGCAAACGTTGAAACCACTCACTACCTGCTTGGCACAGTAGCTGGGCCACATCCGTTTCCGACGATGGTCAGAGATTTTCACAGCGTAATTGGCACCGAGGCTCGTCAGCAGATGCTCGACGAGTTTGGTTTTCTGCCAACTGCTCTTGCCGCCTGCGTCGGCGGTGGCTCGAACGCTATCGGGCTTTTTCATGCGTTCTTGGATGATGAAGATGTTGCCCTCTATGGATTCGAGGCCGCTGGCGAAGGCATGCACACCGACAAACACGCCGCCACCTTGAACTACGGAAGACCCGGTGTTCTGCACGGCGCGAGAAGCTACATGCTTCAAGACGAAGACGGACAGACCATCGAGAGCCACTCGATCTCTGCCGGTCTTGATTATCCGGGTGTTGGTCCAGAGCACTCGTGGCTGAAAGACCTTGGCAGAGCGAATTACAGGGGCATCAGCGACGACGAGGCGATGAGCGCGTTGCGTCTGCTCTCACAGACAGAAGGCATTATTCCCGCCATTGAGACAGCCCACGCTTTGGCTGGAGTCTTGAAGCTAGGCAAGGAACTTGCCCCTGGTTCAAGCATCTTGGTGAACCTCAGTGGCCGTGGAGATAAAGACATGGAAACCGCTGCAAAATACTTTGGGTTGATCTAATGAACGGCACAAGCAAGACGGCAGCGGCACTGGCCAACAATCGTGATGCCGGCCAGGGGTCACTCATCGGATACTTTCCGCTCGGCTACCCAAACCTAGATGCGTCAGTCGACGCTGCGATAGCAATGTGCCAAAACGGGGTAGATGTTCTCGAACTCGGCATTCCCTATAGTGACCCGGTCATGGATGGCATCGTCATTCAAGAGGCCACCGCCGAAGCTTTAGCAAACGGTTTCAAACTAAAGCAGACCTTCGATGCAATTCGTCGAATTACTGAAGCCGTCGAAACTCCGGTTTTGGTAATGACCTACTGGAATCCGGTCATTCAGTATGGCGTCGAGAAATTTGCAGAGGATCTTTCTGATGCAGGCGCAGCTGGCCTTATCACTCCAGACTTGATTCCAGATGAGGCAGGCGAGTGGCTCGAGGTTTCAAACAGACTTGAGCTCGACAGAGTATTTCTGGCGACCCCGACATCGAGCGAGAAACGAATGCAAGCCGCCTGCGAGCTGAGCAGGGGCTTTGCATACGCCGTTTCGACAATGGGAATCACCGGGGCTCGCACCGAGGTCGATCAATTGGCTCGCCAAGTTGTTCAAGGAATTCGTAGCACGAACACAAACCAAAACGCTGCCGTTGGCATCGGAATCTCAACAACTGACCAAGTCAAAGAGGTCAACGAATATGCAGACGCCGCCATCGTAGGCTCGGCTTTTGTAAAGGCCTATCAAGCTGGCGGTCTTCAGGCTCTTATTGAAAAAGTGATCGAGCTAGACCCAAAGAAATGATGAAATGAACATTTTGCAAAGCATTCCGAGCCCAGAGATCTCGTTCTTTGAGGTTGGGCCATTCAGAATTCATTTCTACGCGCTATTTATCTTGACCGGAATCGCATTCGCAATTTGGTTCGGCAATCGAAGATTCGTCACACGTGGTGGCAATTCTGGCGCAATTCTAGACATAGCGCTCTGGGCCGTACCATCTGGCATCATCGGTGGGCGTTTTTACCATGTCATTACTCACGCAGACTATTACTTTCACGAAGGAGCAGACCTATCCAAGGTGTTCGCAATCTGGGAGGGTGGTCTTGCAATTTACGGGGCTCTAGTTTTTGGAACTCTAGGTGCTTACCTGGGCGCGAGAACCGCAGGCATTCGATTTCTCTCGTTTGCCGACGCAATTGCCCCTGGAGTTATCGTTGCCCAGGCCATCGGCCGTCTAGGCAACTACTTCAACAACGAACTCTTCGGAATGCCAACCAACCTGCCTTGGGGTCTCGAAATTTCTCCACTAAACGATGCATACCCGAAGGGCTTGCCGCCGGGTGTGCTATTTCACCCAACTTTCTTGTATGAAATCATCTGGAACCTGCTTGGTTTTGCGGCTTTGATTTGGCTCGACCGCAAGTACCAGCTGCGTTGGGGGCGCATGTTTGGCCTATACCTAGTGACCTATTCAATTGGCAGAGCCTTCATTGAAAGCATTCGCATCGACCCGAGCGACTACTACTTTGGCCTTAGAACCAACGTCTGGTCTGCAATATTCGGAGCGGCTGTAGGTTTAGCAATCATTTGGTGGTCGCGTCGAAGCCATCCGGGGCTAGAGACTTCGGTATACCTACCAGGCAAAGCGCCAGCTATCGGGCGTGAAAGTGACGAAGCTGCTAACAGTGCCAAAAGCGACGATGCATTAGACTCAAAAAGCACCAAAGCCGTAACTCCAAAATCTAAGAGTTAGCGGATCAGCGCCAAAAGCGCGGCTTTTCAATTTTGTTCTCGCGTCGCGAACCACTTTGGGCCAAGGATGTCCCTCTAATTATTCGATTGGAGTCTGGCATGTCTGGAATGTCGCCTTTTGCTAAGTTCAGCACTGCGCCAGCCGCATCTGGTCTCTATGACCCAAGCCGCGACAAAGACGCATGTGGCCTTGCCATGGTTGCAACCCTTCGCGGAAAAGCCGGTCACGACATCATTGCTACCGCACTAAACGCGCTAAGAAACTTGGAACACCGCGGCGCCGTTGGATCTGACGCTGGCACCGGTGACGGCGCAGGCATTCTCTCGCAGATGCCAGATGCCTTTTTGCGTTCGGTGGTTGACTTCGAACTTCCGGCAAAGGGCAGCTACGGTGCCGGTCTCGTTTTTCTAGACGCAGACGATTCAATTCGTCTCGAATCAGCATTCGCAAATCTTGCACTTGAAGAGGGTCTCGTCGTTCTTGGCTGGCGTGATGTTCCGGTTAGACCCGAGGTGCTCGGAGATCTTGCACGTGAGGCAATGCCTCTGATTCGACAGGTGTTTGTCGGCTCTGACGATGCACTAACTGGAATGGCCCTTGAGCGAAAACTATATCGCCTGCGCAAACGCAGCGAGATTTCGCTCGGTGCATACCACCCGTCTCTTTCATCACGAACAATCGTCTACAAGGGAATGGTTACGACCCTTCAGCTTGAGCCGTTTTACCCTGACCTGAGCAACGAGCTTTTCGAATCGACGCTCGCGCTAGTTCACTCACGATTCTCGACAAATACTTTTCCGTCTTGGCCACTCGCGCACCCGTTCAGAATGATTGCGCACAACGGTGAGATCAACACCGTGAAGGGCAACAGAAACTGGATGCGCGCACGCGAGTCACAGTTGAGCTCAGAGGTTCTTGGCAACATCGAGCAGCTAACCCCAATCATTACTCCTGACGGAAGCGACTCAGCGTCATTCGACGAGGTCGTTGAGTTGCTATACATGGCCGGTCGTTCGTTGCCGCACGCCATGATGATGATGATTCCCGAGGCTTGGGAGAAGCAGAGCGACATCGACAGCGCTCGCAAGAACTTCTATGAATTCCACTCGATGCTTATCGAACCGTGGGACGGACCAGCTGCCGTCGTATTCACCGACGGCGAACTTGTCGGAGCGACGCTCGACAGAAATGGACTTCGCCCAGGTCGCTATGTGATTACGGATGACGGTTTGGTGGTGCTTGCATCAGAGATTGGAGTTGCAGACATCGACCCGAGCAAGATTGTTCGCAAGGGTCGCCTGCAGCCAGGCAAGATGTTCTTGGCCGATACGGTCAACGGTCGACTTATCGGTGACGATGAGATCAAAGCCGAGATTGCGAATCTAGAGCCTTGGGGCGAATGGCTCGAAGGCAACCGCATTAAGCTCAAAGACCTTCCGGAACGCGAACACATCGCGCACACCGCAAGTTCGGTCAATCGCAGACAGCGCACATTCGGTTACACCGAAGAAGAGTTGCGCGTTTTGGTTGCACCAATGGCAAAAGCCGGCGCTGAGCCTCTAGGCGCAATGGGTAGCGACACACCAATCGCTGCAATTAGCGACAGACCACGTTTGCTATTCGACTACTTTGTTCAGCAATTTGCTCAGGTGACAAACCCGCCACTCGACTCGATTCGTGAAGAGGTCGTCACCTCACTCAGCACCGGCATCGGCCCAGAGCGAAATCTATTGAGCGCGACATCACAGCACGCGCAGCAGGTCATTCTCGGCTTTCCGGTTCTCAACAACGATGAACTCGCCAAGATCAAGCACATCGACGAAAAAGATGGCGTCGGTCACGCATTCTCGGTTAGCGGTCTCTACCGTGTCGATGGTGGTTGGGAGTCGCTAGCAGAGCGCATCCGTGAAATTTTCGACGAGGTCGATGAAGCGATCGCTGGGGGAGCAACCTATCTGATTGTTAGCGACCGCGACAGCAACCGCGAACTCGCACCGATTCCTTCACTGCTGCTGACATCTGCAGTGCACCACCACCTAATTCGCTCAGGTAATCGAACCAGAGTTGGTCTTGTCGTCGAAGCCGGAGACGTGCGCGAAGTGCACCACGTCGCGGCCCTGATTGGCTATGGCGCAGCCGCCGTGAACCCATACCTTGCGATGGAATCTGCAGAGCAAATGGTGAAGAGCGGCCAATTGGTTGGCGTCACAATCGAACAAGCTTCGAAGAACCTCATCTATGGTCTCGGCAAAGGCGTTCTCAAGATCATGTCGAAGATGGGAATCTCAACTGTCTCGTCTTATGCCGGCGCACAGGTGTTTGAAGCCATTGGTTTGAGCCAGGAATTCATCGACACATATTTCACCGGCACAACCAGCCAACTCGGCGGAATCGGCATCGAGGTAATTCACCAAGAGATTCTTTCGCGTCACTCGAGTGCTTATCCGATTGACATTGCAACGAACCCACACGAGACACTCGAAACCGGTGGCGAATATCAGTGGCGCCGCGAAGGCCCACCGCACCTGTTCAACCCAGAAACTGTCTTCAAGCTTCAGCACTCGACTCGCACGAAGCGCTACGACATCTTCCGTGAATACACAAAGGCGATTGACGACCAGGCCGAAAACCTGATGACGCTTCGCGGTTTGTTCACATTGCGTGAGGGTCTTCGCCCGGCCGTGCCAATCGACGAAGTCGAACCGGTTTCGTCAATTGTTAAGCGCTTCTCAACAGGTGCGATGTCTTACGGGTCAATCTCAAAAGAGGCTCATGAGACTCTCGCGATTGCGATGAACCAGCTCGGCGCGAAGTCAAACACCGGCGAGGGTGGCGAAGACGTAGAACGCTTGCTCGACCCAACTCGTCGAAGTGCGATCAAGCAGGTTGCCTCGGGGCGTTTCGGAGTAACCAGCATGTACCTGACCCACGCAGATGACATTCAAATCAAGATGGCCCAGGGTGCAAAGCCTGGTGAAGGTGGTCAGTTGCCACCGAACAAGGTTTATCCATGGATTGCTCGCACTAGACACGCAACACCTGGTGTCGGACTAATCTCGCCGCCGCCACACCACGACATTTATTCAATCGAAGATTTAAAGCAATTGATTTTCGACTTGAAGCGAGCAAACCGCGCCGCTCGCGTGCACGTCAAGCTGGTTTCGCAGGTTGGCATTGGAACCGTTGCGGCCGGCGTTGCCAAGGCGAAGGCCGACGTAATTTTGGTTTCTGGCCACGATGGTGGCACCGGTGCATCACCACTCAACTCGCTGAAGCACGCGGGAACACCTTGGGAGCTCGGGCTAGCCGAGGCCCAGCAGACTCTTATGGTCAACAACCTACGAGACAGAGTCTCGGTTCAGGTGGACGGCCAGATGAAGACCGGTCGCGATGTTCTAATCGCCGCACTTCTTGGCGCTGAGGAATACGGCTTTGCAACCGCACCACTCGTGGTTGAAGGTTGCATTTTGATGCGCGTCTGCCACCTAGACACCTGCCCGGTTGGCGTAGCAACGCAGAACCCTGTTTTGCGATCACGCTTCACAGGCAAGGCAGAGTTTGTGGTGAACTTCTTTGAGTTCTTGGCCCAAGAGGTTCGAGAATATCTTGCAGCACTCGGATTCCGTTCACTTGACGAAGCGATCGGCAGAAGTGAGTTCATCGACGTCAATCGCGCGATTACCCACTGGAAGGCCGATGGCCTTGACCTCAGCCCGATTCTCGCTGCACCTGCTGTAGCTGCAGACGCGGCACGCAGAAGAATGACGGTTCAAGACCACGAGCTCGAGAACCACTTTGACCACAAGTTGATTGCTTCGCTGAACGCTGCGCTCGAAGACGCAAAGCCAACCGAGGTTGCTTTCGACATCACAAACGTTGATCAAGCCGTTGGCACCATGCTCGGCAACGAGCTAACTAAGAGGTACGGTGCCGAAGGCCTTGCCGATGGCACGATAACTATCAACTTGACCGGGTCAGCCGGTCAGTCCTTCGGCGCATTCGTGCCAAGCGGAATCAAACTGGCCCTAGAGGGTGACTCAAACGACTATGTCGGCAAGGGGCTCTCAGGCGGAACGATCACAATCAGACCAAACCGCGCGAGCGTCTTTGCAGCCGAAGAAAACATCATCGCCGGAAATGTTCTCGGCTATGGAGCGACCAGTGGCACCATGCTTCTTCGCGGAATCGTCGGTGAGCGTTTCTTGGTTCGAAACAGTGGTGCTACCGCGGTAGTCGAGGGAGTGGGAGACCACGCTCTCGAATATATGACCGGTGGTTGCGCGGTAATTCTCGGTCAAACCGGAAGAAACCTCGGCGCTGGAATGTCAGGTGGTGTCGCATATGTCTATCGACTTCGCGCAGATCACATTAATCGTGAAGCTCTAGAAGCAGGAGACCTTCACATCGGTGAACTAGAAGCCGAAGACCTCGCACGTCTTCGTTCGCTGCTCGAACTTCACGTTGCAGAAACGCAGTCTTCACTGGCAGCGACGATTCTCGAGAACTTCGAAGTCGAATCGAAGCACTTCACTCGAGTCTTGCCAAGCGACTATGCAGCCGTTCAAAAGATTCGTCAGCAGGCACTAGAACTTGGCAACGACCCAGACGGCGAAGAAGTTTGGAAGCAAATCTTGGAGGTAACCAATGGCTGACCCTAGAGGCTTTCTAAAAGTTACCGAGCGCGAGACTGCAGAGCGTCGACCGGTCTCAATTCGAATTCGTGACTGGAACGAAGTTTATGAAAAGCGCGATCAAGCGGTTGTGCAGCAACAGGCCGGTCGATGCATGGATTGCGGAATTCCGTTCTGCCACCAGGGCTGCCCGCTTGGCAACTTGATTCCGGAATGGAACGACCTAACCTGGCGCAACCAGGGCAAGTCAGCAATTGAAAGACTGCACGCGACAAATAACTTTCCGGAGTTCACCGGTCGACTCTGCCCGGCACCCTGTGAAAGCTCGTGCGTGCTTGGCATTAACCAGCCTGCAGTCACGATTAAAGAGATCGAAGTTTCGATCATCGACAAGGCTTTCGAAAACGATTGGGTGGTGCCACACGCACCCGAGCGTCTAACCGGCAAGACAGTTGCGGTTGTTGGCTCTGGCCCTGCCGGACTCGCCGCAGCGCAGCAACTGACCCGCGCCGGCCACACTGTAGCCGTGTATGAACGCGATGAAAAGATCGGGGGATTGCTGCGTTACGGCATCCCAGATTTCAAAATGGAAAAGCACCACATCGATAGACGAATCGAGCAGATGGAGGCCGAGGGAACCCGTTTCAGAACGGGCGTCAATATCGGCAAAGACATTACCTGGGATGAGCTGAGGTCGCGCTTCGACGCCGTTCTAATCGCAACTGGTGCTTCTAAGCCACGTGATCTTGAGATTGCCGGACGCCAGCTTGAAGGCGTGCACTTTGCGATGGACTACCTATATCAGGCAAACCGCGTTGTCGACGGCTTCGAAGTCGACAACCAAATCACCGCAGAGAAGAAGCACGTTGTTATTCTTGGCGGCGGCGACACCGGAGCAGACTGCCTAGGCACCGCAACGCGTCAGGGTGCACTATCTGTGACAACTTTGGCGATTGGCAAGCAACCGCCGACCGAGCGTCAAGAAAACCAACCTTGGCCGACGTTTCCGACCCTGTTCGAAGTAGCGAGTGCCCACGAAGAATTCGGTGAGCGCACCTATTTAGCGTCGACCGTCGAGTTCGTTGGTGAAAACGGCAAGGTCACCGGCGTCAAGGTTGCCGAGACTGAATTCAAGGATGGCCGACGTCTGCCTAAGCCTGGAACTGAGAAAGTCATTCCAGCCGATTTGGTTCTGCTAGCTCTCGGCTTCACCGGCGCAGAACAAGACTCACTTACATCTCAGGTTGACGCAGCGTTCGACGAAAAGGGCAACGTTGCACGAGCTGCAGACTGGCAAACCAACCAGGATGGTTTCTTCGTCGCTGGCGACGCCGGTCGTGGTCAGAGCCTCATCGTGTGGGCAATCGCCGAGGGTCGTGCCGCTGCCGCCGCAATCGATAACTATCTAGAGGGCGTAACCGAGTTGCCTGCTCCCGTAAAACCAACCGACAAAGCAATTTCAATCTAAATAGACCAAACAAAGCCCTGAGTATGCTTGCTGAGGGAAAACAGAAGAAGGAACAAATGAGACGCGCCAAAATTGTTGCAACCCTAGGGCCGGCAACTTCAAGCTACGAGCAGATTCGCGCAGTCATCGAGGCTGGCGTTGACGTCGCTCGCATGAACTTGAG
>JAHEGB010000034.1 GCA_024645175.1 Microbacteriaceae bacterium | reverse complement strand
TAACAACCAGACAGCGCAAGAAGAAATAGTGCAGAGCTTCAATCATGTAGAGCTCTGCATGGGCACGGGTTTTCGATTTCAAGGCAGAAGCCCACTCGAGGGCGACGCGACCGACCACGCACTCCAAATCGCCTGCGCAATCTTGCACGAGGCCGACGTAATTTTCAGCCTCTACAAGCCCGAGTCACCGCTAAGCCGTTTGGCTGCCGGCAAGACTTCTGTAGCAGAGTGTCCACCGGTAGTTTCTGAAGTCTGGGATGCCTGCGAGGCCTGGAGCAAGAAGACCGATGGCTGGTTCAGTGCTTTCACGCCTGAGCACACTTTTGACCCGAGCGGCTTGGTCAAAACTTGGGCGGCACGGCGCGCTGCCGAAAGCCTGATCGATGCTGGCATAACCGACTTCACCATGAACGCAGGTGGCGATGTGTATGTTGCCGACCAAGCCTCGGGAGATCTCGACTGGCGAATTGGGCTATCGAAGCCGGTCTCAATTGCTTCACCTGAGGCTGGGGCATTGGCCGTCTTGAATCTCAAGGGCACCGAGTTTCGGGCGGTCGCAACCAGCGGCTCTGCTGAGCGCGGGGCTCACATTTGGAACCCAAAGGCACTTGGTCAGAAGCCAGCAGGCGAGTTAGTTCAGGTAAGCGTTGTCGCAAGAGACCTGGTTGAGGCTGACATTTGGGCGACGGCGGCGTTCGCCGAGGGTCTTGCCTCGATGGCAAGAATCGACCGCGAACCCCACCTTGAAGCCTTGGCTATATTGGCCGATGGCCAGATGGCGGCAACGCCAGGTCTAGCCGCGCTTATTGCCAAAGACTAGGTGCTGGCTCTTTTACTCGAGGCAACATCGATTGCTTTGCCCAATCGGCGACCCACTTTGGCAAGATTGGCTTCTCGCCTGACCAGCCAGTGACTTCAAGCACCTCTGCAGGAGTCACGATTCCCTTGGGGCGCTTCAAGAAGCGAATTCGCACGATTGCCTTTGCATAAATCTCACCCTTGGCAACGAAGCGCTGTTCGAAATAGAACGCTTCGTCGTCCCAGCCGATGACCTTCGACTCAAGGTCAAACAGCTGCCACGGCATTAGCGATTTTCTAAACGTGATGTTTTCTGCAACAACCACCGGATACCAGTTGCGCTTTTTCCATTCTTTCCAGAGGCCGGCGCGAACTCCTTGATCGAAACGGCCGATGTCCATCAGTGTGAAGAAGATGCCGTTGTTCATGTGGGCGTAGATGTCTAGGTCGGTAGGCCAAACGCGAAATGTGCGTCTGCCCATATCTCCGATAGCCAACTTTGAGCGCGAGCGCCAAGAAAGCATTTGCCAAATTAGGCGAAACCACAAATTCATTTATTGATTACCAAATGGTGACGCGTTGTGATTCGTCGAGCCACAACTTGTCGCTCGGCTTAACATCGAATGCTTCATAGAAGGCATCGAGGTTTCGCACGATTTGGTTGCAACGGAATTCGTTAGGTGAGTGCGGGTCGGTTGCTAGTCGCTGAATGACAAGCTCGTCGCGACCCTTTCCGCGCCATGCCTGACCCCATGACAAAAACAAACGCTGTTGACCGGTGTAACCATCAATAACTTCTGGTTCGTTTCCGTTCAACGAATTCATGTATGCCTTGTATGCGATTGAAAGACCACCGAGGTCACCGATGTTTTCACCAATGGTGAGTTCACCGTTTACTTTGTGAGAGTCATCGAGCTGCGCAGGTGAAAGTTCTGCGTACTGATCAATCAAGTTCTTGGTGCGAGATTCGAATGCTGCACGGTCTTCATCGGTCCACCATGATTGCAGTGCGCCATCGCCGTCATACTTTGAACCCTGGTCATCGAATCCGTGACCAATTTCGTGACCGATAACTGCACCGATTGCACCGTAGTTAACGGCGTCATCAGCTTCGAGGCTGAAGAACGGTGGTTGCAAAATTGACGCAGGAAAAACGATCTCGTTAAAGCCAGGGTTGTAATAGGCGTTAACTGTCTGTGGAGTCATGAACCATTCGTCGCGGTCAATTGGCGAGCCAATCTTGGCAACTTCGATCTTCGTTACGAAGCGAGCAACGCGCTGCATATTGCCAACTAGGTCGTCTCGATCGATCTCAAGCTCTGAATAGTCGCGCCACTTCACCGGGTATCCAATCTTCGGGGTGAACTTGTCGAGCTTGACCAGGGCCTTCTTCTTGGTCTCGTCGGTCATCCACTCGAGGGCAAGAATGCTCTCGCGGTAGGCCTCGATGAGGTTCTGCACGAGGCCATCCATGCGTGCCTTTGCCGCAGGAGGAAAGTGCTTCTGAACATAGATCTCACCGACTGCCTCGCCGAGTGAACCCTCGACAGCTTGAACCGCGCGCTTCCAACGTGCACGCATTTCTGGCTGACCGGTTAGTTTGCGACCGTAGAACTCGAAGCGAGTGTTTACGAAATCTGAACTTAGGTAAGGAGCCATCTGGTTAATGACGTTGAACGACAACCAAGCCTTGAGTGCGTCAAGGTTCTCATCGGTGAATAGCGAACCAAGACCTTCGAAGAAGCTCGGAGTCATCACAACGGTCTCTGCAAGAATTCGCTTCTCGAGCTTTGCTCCGTCTAGCCACAACTGCCAGTCATAGTTGCCGCTAGTTTTTTGTAATTCGTCGAATGACTTTAGGTTGTAAGTCTTCTCTGCGTCGCGAGTCTCGACAACATTCCAGTGGTGAGTTGCAAGCGTAGTTTCGAATTCGAAAATTTTCTTCGCGCTATCTGCGGCTTCAGATTCTGACCAGCCAGCAAGCTCGAGCATCTGCGTGATGTAAGGCAGGTATGCATCTCTGAACTCTGCGTACTTTTCTTCACGGTAGTAGGACTCGTCAGGCAAACCGAGTCCACCCTGAAACATGTTTACGAGGTAACGCTCTGGATTACCTGGGTCGTTGTTAACATACATGCCAAACAAACCATCGATGCCCTGCACCGAAAATTCTCCGAGCAACTTGTTTAGTTCTGCGATTGATGAAAGTTTTGCAATTCGATCTAGCTCGTCAGCAATTGGTGCCTTACCAAATTCATTTGCACGTTCTTCATTCAAGAACGAGCCATACATGTCACCAATTTTTTGGCTCACACCTGGCTGCGGGTTTGCCGCTGCGTCTTCGAGAATTTCGCGCACACGCTCTTCGCTGAGGTCACGCAAAATCATGAACGAACCATAGGTCGCCTGATCTGCTGGAATCTCTACCTCGTCGAGCCACTTGCCATTTGTGTGGCGAAATAGGTCGTCTTGTGGGCGGGTGTTGGTGTCGAAAGAGGCAATGTCTAGGCCTGGCTTGATAGTCATAACGCAAGGCTAAACTTTTAATCGTGGAACTACAAAAAATCATCCTGTATTACGGCTTTGCGCCGGTCGCCGACCCTGAGACCATGAAGCTCTGGCAGAAGACCCTTTGCGAGTCTTTGGGTCTAAAGGGCCGAATTCTCATCTCAAAGCACGGCATTAACGGCACTCTTGGCGGCGATATGAGCGCCCTAAAGAAGTATGTGCGCGAAACTAAGCAGTTTCCGGGCTTCGGCAAGATCGATTTCAAGTGGTCTGAGGGCACCGGAAACGACTTTCCGCGCCTAAGCGTCAAGAACCGCAAGGAATTGGTGGCTTTCACCACCCCAGACGAGATCACTGTCGATAAAAGCGGTGTAACCAACGGCGGCAAGCACCTGAAGCCTGCCGAGGTCAACAAACTCGTCGAAGAACGCGGCGACGAAGTGGTCTTCTTTGACGGCCGCAACGCCTTTGAGGCCAAGATCGGCAAGTTCAAGAACGCCATCGTGCCTGAGGTCGACACCACCCACGACTTCGTAAAAGAGCTCGAATCTGGCAAATATGACCACCTGAAAGACAAGCCAATCGTGACTTATTGCACCGGTGGAATCCGCTGCGAGATCTTGTCTGCGGTCATGAAGAACCGCGGTTTCAAGGAGATTTACCAAATTCAGGGTGGAATCGTGCGCTACGGCGAGGCTTTCAAGGATAAGGGCCTCTGGGAAGGCTCACTGTATGTCTTCGACGACCGTATGAGCATCGATTTCAGCGACGAGGCCAAGACCATTGGCGAATGTGAAGCCTGTGCCGGCCCGACCAAGAACTTCGTAAATTGCGCCAATTTGGGCTGCAAAGACCTGGTTTTGCTCTGCGAAGACTGCGCAGCCAAGCCTGAAAACCTAATTTGCAAGCCAACCCACACCCGTGGGCGCTCAAAAGAGATGATTGGCTAGCCCAAAACCCCTGCTTAAAGTGAAAGCGGCCCGACTGAAAGGTATCGGGCCGCTTTTTCTTCAACTAAGGAGAGGAACACGGGTTCTTCTGCTTCCTAAATTAGGCAACAAGACACTCGAAACCGCTTGAAAACAGGCAACCCCAAGCAAGCGCACAGCAAACTCCAAGGTTGGCTCGTTGGGCTTGATTTAGGCCAAGAAAACGGGCTCAAAGGTAGGCTTGTCTTGAAAATGAGGTGTGGTTTTGGGCTTTCTTGAAAACTTTGAAAAGGGTCTCGAGCGCATTGTCACGGGCGCATTCAGCAAGACCTTTAAAAGCGAGCTTCAGCCAATCGAAATCGCGGCAGCCATTAAGTCAGAGATGGACTCAAAGGCAAGCATCGTAAGCCGCGACCGCATCATCGCCCCAAACACCTACAGCGTTCGCCTTTCGGCAGCAGACTTTCAGCGCATGCGCGCACTTGGCGCAAACCTGATCACAGAGCTCACAAACCTGACCCAGACTCACGCCATCAAGCAGGGCTTTCAGTTCGGCGCGGCCCTAGACATCAAGCTGGTCGAAGACGGCAGCCTCAACCTCGGGCAAATCGTGGTCGCTTCGGCAACCGAAGAAATTGCCGTCACCTGGTCTCCGGCCCTTGACCTAGCCGGCAAGCGCTACTTGCTAACGGCCAGCCGCACCTCGGTGGGTCGAGACGCCAGCGCAGACATTCAGATCGATGACAGCGGACTTAGCCGAAAGCATTTCGAAATTCTCTGGGATGGCTCGAAGGCGGGCATTCGTGATCTTGGTTCGACCAACGGCACCAAAGTTGATGGTCGCGCAATGAGCGAGAGTCCGTTGCAAAACGAGAGTCGCATTTCTGCTGGTCGAAGCGAATTCGTTTTCAGAATTGTCGCGAACAAGGTGAGCAATGAGTGAGTTAGCGCTTTTCATTGTTCGAATTGCATTTCTTGTAGTTCTCTGGATTTTTCTGTTCAGCATTATTTCTGTAATTCGCGCAGATCTCTTTGGGCAAAAAGTTGTCTCTCGAGTTGCCGAGGCGAACGCTCCGCAACTAGTTTCTTCACCGGTGATTCCGTCAGCGCCGAGCAACAACCCAACCGAAACTTTGATGACGGCACCGACCGGCATCAACGCAACAAAACTTGTAATTACAGAAGGCGACCGCAAGGGTCACACTCTTCGACTCGATCGTCGCGAAATCACAATTGGTCGTGCAGACAATAGCGACCTCGTGATCAGCGATGAATATGCATCGACACAGCACGCCAAGTTAGTTTTGATCAACAACGACTGGCTGCTTCAAGATTTGAATTCGACCAATGGAACATATCTTGACGGTTCGCGAATCGGCACGCCTGCTGTTGTGAAACTAAATACTCCGATGCGCATCGGCAAAACCGTTTTCGAATTGCGGGCATAAGTTCTCATGTCGATTAAGACACAGAGCTTTGCGGCCTCTAACATCGGCCGAGTTCGAAAGAGCAATCAAGACTCTGGCTATGCCGGATATAACTTCTTCTTTGTTGCAGACGGAATGGGTGGTCACGCCGGCGGAGACATCGCCTCTGCTCTAATCGCACAGGGAGTGGCCAAGGCCGACCGCGTTTATGACAACACTGACGAGGCTGCCGAATCTGTCGTAGAGGCGCTGCTAGAAGCCAATTCAAAGCTTGCCGAGACCGTAGAGAACCACCCAGAACTCAAGGGAATGGGAACAACCTTCTCTGGAATCATCGTCACCGGCGACCTTGTAACTCTCACCCACATCGGTGACTCACGTGTCTTCATGGTGAGCGATGACCAGGTCAAGCAGGTCACCAAAGATCACACCTTCGTTCAACGACTCGTTGACACCGGTCGCATCACTCCAGCCGAAGCACTAGTGCACCCGCGTCGAAGTGTTTTGATGCGCGTGCTCGGTGACGTCGAAATTTCACCAGAAGTCGATATCGAAGTTTTTAAAGCTAAGGCTGGAGATCGCTGGATGCTCTGCAGCGATGGTTTGTCGGGTGTTGTTCCAGACGAAATCATCAACGACATCTTGCTAAACAAATCGGTCGATGCAGAAGAAGCAACCGAACTTCTAATTTATGAAGCACTTGAACACGGAGCGCCTGACAATGTCACGGTTGTAGTTGTCGATGTGCTCTCTCCTGCTGTTCAAAGTGAATATGTGGCAGAGCCGACATTTGTTGGATCAGCAGAGAACGAAGTTGTAATTTCAACTAAGCGCGGAAACCGTTTGGTCGAGATTTTCAATCCGAGAATTATTCGCGACCTGCTTGTGCGTCAACCACAAGACGCACAGTTTGCTGCTGAAACCGAAGAACTTCTCGAGCGCATCATGAACGAGACGCGAAGCAAAATTCGTTGGCGTCGAATTCGCGGGCTTGCGATTATTTTCTCTCTCATTCTTGGCGCCGTTTTTCTTGGCAACGCTGCATACAACTACACGCAAACGCGTTTTTATATCGCAGAAGACAACGGCTACGTTGCCATCTATCAGGGCATTCGCGAATCGTTTGGCCCGCTTCGATTTAGCCACGTATACCAGCGCACCGATACTTTGATGGTCGATCTAAACGAATATCAGCAGCAGCTGGTTAGCCGTTCGATTAGCGGCGACAGCTTCGAAGACATTTTGAACAAGTTGGCAACCCTCAAGGATGTGGGCAAGTGACGACCACAAACACCGTAGCCATCGACATTCAAAAGTTGGCAAGAGTTGTTCCGCGAAATCGAAACATCGAATTGATGCTGTTGTTCTTCGCGGTTGGAATCAATGCTTTCGAATTGGCCCAGATTCAGCTTTCGACAATCGAGGTTCTGACCCTCGACTTATTCACATACTGGGCGCCGCTGGTAGTCGCAGCTTTCGCCCTTCACATGATTCTGCGCTTCAAGGCGAGCGAAGCCGATTCGCTGATTTTGCCTGCGGCTGTGGTTCTCAACGGTCTCGGTATCGCCGAGATTTATCGACTAGACCTGGCCACCCTGGCCGCTGGCGGCTCTGAGGTCTTTGGTGTCAAGCAGGTCATCTGGACGGTCGTGGCCATCGCCGCCGCGAGCGCGGTGGTGCTCTTCGTGCCAAATCACCTGTTTTTGCGCCGCTATATCTACATTTCTATGGTCGTCGGTTTGGCCCTGCTGGTCTCGCCAATGCTGCCTTTTATTGGCAAGACCATCAACGGCGCTCACCTCTGGCTGGCTATCGGGCCGCTGACCTTTCAGCCGGGTGAATTGGCCAAGATTGCCCTGACCATCTTCTTCGCCGGCTATCTGGTGACCAGACGTGACTCACTTGCCGTTGTTGGCAGGCGTTTCTTGGGCGTTCAGCTGCCTAGGGCTCGTGAACTTGGGCCAATCCTGGCAATTTGGGCGGTCAGCCTGCTGGTTTTGGTCGGTGAGCGCGATTTGGGCACCTCGCTGCTCTACTTCGGTCTCTTCTTGGTGATGATCTATGTGGCTACCGGTCGGGCTATCTATGTTGTCGTGGGTCTTGGCCTCTTTATTACAAGCGCCCTGGTTGCCAGCCGAGTCATGGATTACGTGAGCGGTCGATTCGACGCCTGGCTGAACCCATTTGACCCGAGCCACTACGACGCCATCGGCGGCAGCTATCAGCTAGTTCAGGGGCTCTTCGGAATGGCACACGGAAGCGTGCTCGGCACCGGCCTCGGTGGTGGTGTTCCGCAATTGGTTCCGCTAGCCGAGAGCGACTTCATCATCGCATCGCTTGGCGAAGAGCTTGGCCTCGCCGGCATCTTTGCAATTCTTGCGATCTACCTTTTGATTGTTGCTCGCGGCGTTCGCATCGCTTTCAATCACAGCGACGACTTCAGCAAGTTGCTCGCGGTTGGTTTGAGCTTCGTTATCGCTCTGCAGACATTCATTGTTATCGGTGGAGTCACCCGCGTGGTTCCACTAACTGGTCTAACCACTCCGCTGCTCGCAGCTGGTGGATCATCGCTTCTAGCCAACTGGATCATCATCGGTTTGCTCTTAAGAATTTCTGACACCGCCGATTCAAGAAATCGTCTGAACGGTGGTGGGCTATGAATCGCGAATTGAAGCGTGTGGTTTTTGTAATTATCGCGATGTTCATGTCGCTCTTGGTTTCGTCTTCGATCATTCACGTGGTTGCTGCAGATTCACTCGCGCAAGATCCGCGCAACGTTCGCTCTGTCTATGACTCATACAAGACGCAACGCGGCGCAATCTTGGTTGATGGTGAACCAATTGCAATTTCAGAAAAGTCTGACGACAGTTTTCACTACCTGCGCACATACAAGAGCGAAATGTATTCTGCGGTCACCGGCTTCTTCAGTTTCTATCAGGGTGCCACCGGTCTCGAATCGAAAATGAACAGCTACCTGACTGGCAAGAACTCGACGCAGTTCTTCGAACAGGTCAACGCTTTGCTCAGTGGAAACCCGGTGACAGGGGCGTCAATCGAGTTGACCATCGACCCTGTTGTGCAGAAGGCAGCCTGGGATGCCATGGGCAACCTCAAGGGTGCGGTTGTCGCTATCGACCCGAAAACCGGCAACATCCTTGCGATGGTTTCAAAGCCTGGCTTCGACGCGAACCAACTTGCTGTTCACGACGGCAACGTCTCGAGCACTAACTACGCGAACCTGCTGGCCGACAAGCACAGCCCGCTTGTCAACAAGGCGATCAGCGGAAGCCTCTATGCCCCTGGCTCGGTGTTCAAGATTCTCGTGGCTTCGGCAGCCATCGAGAGCGGCAAATACACGCCAGAGTCGACACTGCCAAACCCTGTGAAGTTCAAGCTGCCGGGCACCAACACATACGTGCAGAACAGCGGCGAGGGCAAGTGTGGTGGAAAGACAACCGTTTCGATCGCAGATGCCCTTCGCTTCTCGTGCAACGTTCCATTCGCTCAACTTGGCATCGCGCTCGGTCAAGATGCGATTCGCGCGCAGGCTGAAAAATTTGGTTTCGGCGACGCAATTGAGATTCCTTTGCGTTCGACCGCAAGCGTGTATCCGAAAAACATGGATGACGCACAGGTCGGCCTCTCGTCATTCGGTCAGTTCGATGATCGCGTTACTCCGTTGCAGATTGCAATGATCAGCGCGGCAATTGCTAACAATGGCACGCTCATGAAACCGAACTTGATTGAGAACGTTGTTTCTGCAAACTTGTCTTCGCTTTATGCGCCGACTCCGCAAATTTATGCAGCACCGGTTTCGTCAGCGACTGCAAGTTTGGTTCGCGACATGATGATCGGTGCGGTTGCGCGCGGTGTTAGTTCGAACGCAAAAATTGATGGCGTTTCTGTCGCCGGAAAAACCGGAACAGCGCAAAACGGAAAGAACGAGCCATACACACTTTGGTTCACTGGATTTGCTCCGGCAGATAATCCGAGAGTTGCAATCGCAGTTGTGATTGAAGATGGGGGTGGCCTTGGTCAGGCCGGTCGTGGCAACACGCTCGCTGCGCCAATCGCCAAGAAAGTTATGCAGGCGGTGTTGCGCAAATGAAACCAGAAGTAGGTCAGATCTATGGGGGTCGCTACAAACTAATCTCACGAATCGCTATTGGCGGCATGGGTGAAGTTTGGCAAGCGCACGACCAGGTAATTTTGCGAGACGTCGCAATCAAAATTCTTAAGCCAGAGTATCTAGGCGACCCCGGCTTTCTCGAACGTTTTAGAACCGAGGCTCGTCACGCTGCGAAGGTGAACCACGACGGAATCGCAAACGTCTATGACTACGGCGAAGACTCGGGCAGCGCTTTCTTGGTCATGGAGCTCGTTCCTGGTGACTCACTCGCAAAGATTCTCGAGCGCGACAAGAGCTTGCCTACCGACAAGGTTCTAGACATCGTTGCCCAAACTGCGCGTGCTTTGTTTGCAGCTCACGAAGAGGGCATGGTTCACCGCGACATCAAGCCGGGCAACCTGTTGATTACCCCAGACGGGCACGTCAAAATCACTGACTTTGGCATCGCCAGAGTCGCCGACCAGGTTTCTCTGACCGCCACCGGCCAGGTCATGGGCACCGTGCAGTACCTAGCCCCTGAGCAGGCAACTGGCAAGCAGGCCAGCCCGTCGACAGACATCTACAGCCTCGGAATCGTTGCCTATGAGGCCCTGGCTGGCAAGCGCCCGTTCACGGGTGAATCGCAAATGGCTATTGCCATGGCCCAGATCAACGAGACCCCTCCACCGCTGCCGAGCAACATTGATCAGCGGGTGCAGAACCTAATTCTCGGATGCCTCGCCAAGAAGCCGAATCAGCGCCCAGAAAGCGCCATGGTGCTCGCCCAGCGAGCAGAATCGCTCATGAGCTATTCGCCGACCAGAGCCGTGAACACCAAGGTAATCGCCCAGGCAAACCTGACCGACAAAACCACCTTGATTCCGACATTCGAAGAGCCAAAGGTGAAAAAGCCCATCGTTTGGCCATGGATTGCCCTAATCGGCCTGGTTGCCGTTTCTGCTGTCGCAATCGTTGCAGCCATCGTGATTGGTGCGATGACCCAGCAGCAACCAACCCCGACCTTTACTCCGCTGCCGAGCCAGAGCGCCACCCCTTCGGTCAGCCCGAGTGCCACCGTCGAGATCTGGCCAAAAGACGTTGTTGGCTTGCCGCTCGAATTGGTGACAAGCGATCTCGAATCGCAGGGTCTAATCGTCGAAGCAGTGCCTGGTGAGACAGTCGACCCGACCGATCCGAAGGTCAACACAATATATGACGCAGCACCACTCGGCACGATGCCGGTTGGCACAACAATTCGTTTGCTTTACTACGCACCGAGCTCAGAACCAACACCAAGCCCGAGCGCAAGCCAATAAGTAAACTGAAAACTGAATGACTGGGAGATAAGTTTTGTCTGAAAACAAGCGACTGATTGCTGGCCGTTACGAAATCGGCAGCCTAATCGGACGCGGCGGAATGGCCGATGTTTATGAGGGTCTCGACACCCGACTCGGTCGCACGGTTGCAATTAAGTTGCTCAAGAGTGACTTGGCAAACGATCCAAGTTTTGAAGACCGCTTTCGCCACGAAGCTCAGGCATCTGCTCGCATGGCTCACCCAACCATCGTTCGCGTTTATGACGCTGGCGAAGACATCGAAAAAGATTCACGCGGCAACGATGTTAAGCACCCTTACATCATCATGGAATATGTCAAAGGCAAATTGCTTCGCGACATTTTGCACGAGCGTCGCCTCTCAATTGAAGAGGCCGTCAACTATGCAAGCGGCGTTTTAACCGCTCTCGAGTTTTCACACAAGGCCGGTGTGATTCACCGCGACATTAAGTCTGCAAACATCATGATCACCGACAACGACCAGGTGAAGGTCATGGATTTCGGAATCGCGCGTGCGATTTCTGATTCATCTGCAACGATGGCAAACACCGTTGGCATCATGGGCACCGCGCAATACTTCTCGCCTGAACAGGCAAAGGGTGAGAATGTTGATGCGCGCACCGACCTTTATTCAACTGGTGTTCTGCTTTATGAAATGCTTGCCGGTCGCGCTCCGTTCAAGGGCGACACCGCGGTCTCGGTTGCTTATCAGCACGTTAGCGAAGCGGTTGTTCCGGCTTCGACTCACAACGAGCTAATCAGCCCAGAGCTCGACCAGGTTGTTTTGCACGCTCTCGCTAAAGATCGCAACAACCGTTTTCAAAGTGCCGAAGAGTTTCGCGATCACCTAATCGCAGCCGCAAACGGTTCGCCGCTGACTGTGAACCGCCCGCTAGAGAACCTAACCGGCGAAGACGCACCTGCTCCTAAGCCAACCTTCGAAGACCTGACCGAAGAGAAGACCGACCTCGATGATTTTGAGGCTCTGCTGTCGGCTGCAGACACCTCGGCTACAACCGTTATGCCTGCTCACCCCATCGAAAAAGACACAGCACCGGTTGATGTTCCAACGGCCATTCAGCCGACCGAAGATGCGACCCTGCCGAACACCAACCCGTTCGCTGCGCTTGGCGTTGACCTGCACTCGCCTGAGACCGCGCCGACTTCGATTCCACGCAGTGGTCGCCCTGCTGCCGGTTTGCTCTGGGGTGTCGGCAGTGGCGTAACGGTTGTTCTTGTTGGCTTGATCGTTTGGCTCGTCGCATTCGGTGCCAACTTTAACTTCAACATCACACCTGGTCAGGGTGGAATCGCCGTTAGCGACGTTGTTGGCAAAACTTATTCAGAAGCTTATTCAACTCTCACCGGTGAACACCTCTTGGTCGTCAAGCAATATCAAGCAAGCGACACAGCTCCACTTGATCAGGTGCTCAGCACTGATCCGGTAGCCGGCACTCGTGTTCCTGAAAACACAAGCATCACTGTTTATGTTTCATCGGGTGCAGAGATGGTTTTGGTGCCGAGCTTGCAAGGTCTAACCGAGGAGCAAGCAAAGCTCGCGCTCACAAACGCAAAGTTGAACATCGGAACAATCACTCAGGCAAACTCGGCGAGCGCGATGCTCGGTCAAGTTACTTCGACCGACCCATTGCCAAACTCGCAGGTTGCGCCTGGCACGATTGTGAATCTTGTAATTTCTAACGGCAAGGTTTTGGTTCCTGATGTTCGTAATCTTTCGATTGACGATGCTCGTTCGCTGCTGACAGCACCTGACGTCGCCCTCACGGTGACGATCACAACGAAGAACAGTTGCACCGGAACCCAGGGAACGATTGTTGTTGATCAGTCGATTGCTGCGGGCTTGGCCAATCAGAAGTCGGCCATCGTGCTTTATGTTGCTTGCAACAACTAGCTAGGGTTTAGAACTTCACCATCGGGCTGAGCGACTTTGCGCTCTCTGCCGCACCTTCAAGACCGATGCTCTCGAGCCAGTTGCCGAGCATCTGATAGCCGCTCTCGGTCAGCACGCTCTCTGGGTGAAACTGCACTCCATAGATTGGCTTCGAGGCGTGCTGCACGGCCATGATGATTCCGCCGGCTGTGCGAGCGGTTACCACTAGGTCGTCAGGAACCGTCGAATCGACGATTGCCAGCGAGTGATAGCGGGTGGCATTGAAGTTCTGGGGAACATCCTTGAAGACCAAAGAATTGTCGTGCTCGACCTTTGAGGTCTTGCCGTGCATCAACTCTTCGGCGTTGGTGACCGTTGCCCCCATGGCCTCTGCGATGGCCTGATGGCCTAGGCAAACCCCGAAAATCGACTGGTTTGTGGCAAGAGCGTTCTTTACCGCCGCGATGCTGAGCCCGGCCTCTGCTGGAGTGCCAGGGCCTGGGCTGATGAGCACCGCGTCGAAACGTGCCATGAGCGCCGGCAGCTCTTCTGGGCTAACAGCGTCATTGCGAAGCACCTCGGTCTCAGCGCCAAGCTGCTGAAGATAGCCGTTTAGCGTGTAGACAAAGCTGTCGTAGTTGTCGAGCACCAGAATTTTTGTCATTTGCCTTAAGCCTAACTAATAGAATTGTGGCTATGTCAGACGCAAAGAAGAAGTCAAGCAAGCCAGCTCGCTCAGAGAAGTCATCGAACGAAGACGCACCAAACGCAGTTTGGTTCAAGCCAGTGATGTTCGGTTTCATGCTTCTCGGCTTCATCTGGATCATCACTTACTACGTGACCGAGGCTCAGTACCCTCTTGGCGCAGCTACCAAGCCGCTAGACCTAAAGAACTGGAACATCTTGATCGGCTTTGGCATCGCCATGGTCGGCTTCATGATGTCGACCCGCTGGAAGTAATTTACAAAATTCCGTATGAGCTGACCTGATAAATGGTCAGTCCAAGCAGCGCAGCGACGAGCACCAGCAATCCAAGAATTTGATTTGATTTTTGCTCTGCCTTGCGCGTGCCGGCATAAACCGCTGCCACTGCAGCACCAACAGCCAAACCGCCAATGTGAGCCTGCCACGAAATTCCCGGATTCAAGAAGCTGAAGACAAGGTTGATTGCAATCAACCCGGTGAGCTGGCCAGAACGCTCGCCGATAGCGCGAAGCAAAACGAAGTAAGCGCCCATCAAACCGTAGATCGCGCCTGATGCACCGACCACAGAAGTGGTTGGGCCACTAAACAGCAGCACTGCAACAGAACCGCCGAAGGCCGCAATCAAATAGAGCGCAAGGTAGCGAGCTCTGCCGAGCATCGGTTCAATTACCTGACCGAAGATGTAGAGCGTGTACATGTTGAAAATAATGTGCAACCAACTTCCGTGCATGAAGGCAGAGGTGAGCATCTGCCACGGCGCAATGGTCGTTGCGATAGGCGTGTATGCGAAATAGATCTCTGCGCTTCGGCCAAAAGGAGAAAGCTGCAGCAGCCAGACGGCCGCGTTGATTGCCATAAGCGCTAGTGTGACTCGCGGTTGAGCACCGCGCAGTGCGCGAGAACGCTGGCGACTCACCTGTTCTGGTGTGCCGCCAGCGTCATCTGGGCAAAGAAAACCTACAGACGCCTCGACCTGGCACGCTGGGCAAATGAATCGCTCGCAGCGCTGGCAACGAACGTATGCCTCGCGATCAGGGTGGAGGTAGCAGGTCATTTTGTTGTTATTCGAAGCTGATTGATTCGATTACAACGTCTTCGTGCGGGCGATCTGAGTGATCGGTCGCAACTGCTGCAATCGCGTCAACAACCTTGCGTGACTCTTCGTCTGCAACTTCACCGAATACGGTGTGCTTGCCGTGAAGGTACTGAGTCGGTGCAACGGTGATGAAGAACTGTGAACCGTTGGTGCCTGAACCATCAAAGTTCTTGCCGGCGTTTGCCATTGCAAGCATGTATGGCTCGTTGAAGTGACGGTCTGGGTGTGGCTCGTCATCGAAGTTGTAGCCTGGTCCGCCGCGGCCGGTTCCGGTTGGGTCTCCGCCCTGAATCATGAATCCGCTGATGATGCGGTGAAAGATTACGCCGTTATAGAAAGGCTTGCCGGTCTTCTCTCCGGTAGCCAAGTCAACGAAGTTCTTGACGGTCACAGGCGCTTCGTTGCCAAACAAGTTGATCTTGATAGCGCCGTGGTTGGTGTGCATGGTTGCGATTTGTGTGTGAGTCATTGCTCTATTCTCGCATTGCTCAGTCGTGGAATTCGGCTGTATTCAACTCGGGAGTTCGACGGTTGAACGAAATTAGCAGTGCCGCACCAAGGGTCAGCAAGCCAAGAGCAAGATAAACGGACTGCAGCGCGAAGGCATCGATAGCCAGACCAACGACCACCATTGAAAGCATCGGTCCACCCGACCAGATTGTCATTTCAAGACTGAACACGCGGCCTCGCTCGTTGGCCGGCACCTTGCGCTGAATCACGGTGTTTAGCAGCGGCGCTAGCGGACCCCAAGCGAATCCGAGAATCACACCGAGCAAAATCATGAAGATGTAGTCGGGCAAGAATGCCATCAAAACCACCGGGATGCCCACACCGAGAAGCCCAATTCTGAGAATGGTGCTGAAACTGAAATGCTTGGTGAACACTTCGAACATCAACGAAGACGCCGAAGTTGACGCTGCCATGGCGGTTAGCAAGAAGCCGAGCCCGGCGGGGTTCTCAGTCATGCTGAAGTAGCGTGGCAAGACCAACATCTCAATTGGAATGTAGATCAGTGCGAGAGTCACAAACGCCATCATCACGATCAAGACCGATGGTGTCTTGAAAAGTGTTCTGAAACCTTGCGTTGCATAGAACAAGAAGTTGCCGTCTGCACTTGCGTCGTGTTCTTCATGACGTTCGTGCACACGAATCAAGAAAGCGAACAAACCGCTTAGCGCGCCAATTGCAGCAACTGCATAAAACACTTCGTACTGATTCATCATGCTCAAAAGCAACGCGGCAATTGCTGGCCCGGTTGCAAAACCAGCTGCGGCTACAGATTCGTGAATTGAGTTTGCTCGTTCGAGTGATACACCACCGCGCTCTGCAACATCTGGCACGAGTGACTTTCTCGAAGATGGCCCGCCGAAACCCATGATCGATCTGATGACGCCGATTGCAATAATCGAGAAGAGATTGATTCCGCCGGCGAGAGCGACTAGCGGCACCGCTAGTGAAGTCAACATAGTCATCCACTCAGAAATAACGGCGAAACGACGACGCCCGAATCTATCGATTAGTGAACCGATGAGCGGCGAAATTAGTAATCCGGGAATGGAAGTTACGGCAACAACTAGACCGGCACTTGCAGATGATCCGGTGACATTCAACGAAAGCCACGGATAGAGCAGAAAAACCATCGACCCGGCAAAGAAGCCAGAGAAGTTAGCCAGCTCGAGAAGAATTAGTGGTTTGAGCGAGCGCTTATCTGAGGCCAAGGTCATCCAGGCTTACTGCCGAGAGATAGCGATAGCCCGCGTCTTCGATAACCTTCTGCGCGCCGGTGTCGCGATCAACCACAGTGGCAACGGCGACGATAATTGCGCCTGCCTCTTCGAGTGCCTGAGCAGCCGTGAGGGGTGAGCCGCCGGTAGTCGAAGTGTCTTCGACCACGATGACCCTGCGGCCCTTAACGTCTGGGCCCTCAACCTGGCGGCCCATTCCGTGGGCCTTGGCAGCCTTGCGAACTACGAATGCGTCAACCTTGCGACCGCGAGCCGCGGCCTGGTGCATGATTGCGGTGCCGACCGGGTCAGCGCCCATGGTTAGACCGCCAGCAGCCTCAAAGTCTGTGATGCCGGCCTCGTCGAGCATGTCGAGCATTACCTGACCGATTAGCGGGGCCGCCTCGTGGTGCAGGGTGGCGCGACGAAGGTCAACGTAATAGTCGGCTTCGATTCCGCTAGAGAGGGTTACTCGCCCGTGAACTACGGCAAGTTCTTTGATGAGTTCGACTAGGCGTGAGTGCTGAGCTGAGGTCATGACTTTAGTTTAAGAGTTTGTGAAGGTCAGCGTGAGGTCTTTGGTGTTTCCGGTTAGGCGAAGATTTACGTCGAAGGTCTTTGGGAACAACTGCATCAAGCGCATGGCTAACTTTAGAAGGGTCACATTGTCTTTTAGCGTGATTGGTTTTGCAGCGACTGAGGACCCGCTAGTGCTTGTGCCGAACGCCAACTGTACGACTTTGTATTCGCGTGCTCGCATAATTGTCAATGCAAGTTTTGCAACTTGAGCGTCGGTTGCATTGGCAATTCCCTTAGTAAAGAAATTGCTTAGCACTAAGGTCTTGCCGTTCACAAACTCAACGAAGTTTACGAAGCTCAATACCGCACTATCGCTCTTCATTGTTAAATTGGCCCAGCCTGCAGCGTGCTCTGTGATCACGAAAGTTAGAGCGTTGTCTGTCGATGAAATAATGCTCAGCTTTTTTCCGTCGAGTGAAATGTAATTCACAACGCTCAAGTTCTGCCCGTATACCGTTTGCGTTCCACCACTTAGGTTGAACTGTCGTTTGGCTACGGAACTTACAGAGAAATTCTTTGCGACTGGCTTCCACAGAACGTAAAGAGTCACGTTTGCCATTGGTGTGTAACTTGCTCCGGCCGCATAAGTTGTGCCAAGACCGTTAGCCTGCGTGTTCCAGCCATCGAACACATAGCCATCGCGAACTAACGCTCCACTGTTGGCATCTAGGGTCACAGCAGAACTTATGCCTGAGGCAGCCATGACTGGCGAGCCACCGGTCGAACCGTTGTCGTCGTACGTGATCGTGTAAGTCGGAATCAAAATCCACTTTGCATAAAGAACCGTGTTTTGTGACGGTGTGATAGTTGCACCTTCTGCATAAGAAATTCCTGTTCCATTGGCTAGATCGTTCCATCCGCTGAAGGTGTATCCACTCTTGGTCAAGCCAGCGGTGTTGCTAGCCACGGTTGCAGAAACAATTCCGTTTTGTGCCGCAGGCACAGTGCCCGATGTGGAACCGTTGGCGTTGTATGTGACATTGAAAGTTGGAATCAAAATCCACTTTGCAAAGAGAATCACGTCAGAGCTTGAGGTAATCGAAGATCCAACCGCATAAGAGGTTCCGGTTCCGCCCGCGTTCGTATTCCAACCAGAGAAGTTGTAACCAGTGCGAACCAACGAGCCTGTGTTTTGCGCGACAGTCGCCGCTCCGGCCAGACCAGTTTGAGTTGCAGGAGAAGTTCCCGCAGTCGCACCATTTGAGTCATAAGTGATCGAGTAGTTGACATTCCAAATTGCATAGAGTGTCAAGTTTGCAGACGGTGTGAATGTAGATGCGACTGCATAGTTTGTTCCTGTGCCAGCTGCGTTTGTGTTCCAACCGCCAAAGATTCGGGCGGCTAGATCTAGGTTTCCGGTGTTACCAGGAACTGTCTGTTGCAAATAAACGTTGCTCAGCGCCGCTGGCACAGTTCCAGAAGTTGCACCATTCGCATTGAAAGTAATTGTGTAAGTCGGAATTGCCACCCACTTTGCAAACAATGTTGTGTTTGCGGTTGGTGTGTAGCTGCCGCCAACTGCAATATTCGTGCCAGTTCCATCGCTGGCGGTGTTCCATCCAGAGAATGTATAAGCGGTTTTATCTAACGCGCCTGTGTTTTGAGCGGCAACTAGAGTTCCGCGTCCACTGGTTGCAGCGGGTGCTGAACCACTTGTCGAACCGTTTGAGTTGTATGTCAGTGTGTAAATGTTTCCGAGCCACTCTGCATACAGCGTGGTGTTTGCAGACAGCGCAAATTGAGCACCGGTGTCGTACTGCGTTCCTGTGCCGTTTGCGAGAGTGTTCCAGCCGTTGAATGTGTAATTTGTTTTGTTCAATACGCCGGTGTTAGCCGCTAGAGCTACCGAAGAATCTGATGAAGTTAGTGGCGAAGGCACAGATCCAGAGGTCTGGCCGTTTCCGTTATATGTAATCGTGTATGTCGGCACCGCAACCCACTGGGCGTATAGGGTCACGTCAGCAACCGGTGAAATTGTGGCACCCGCAGCATAAGCTGTTCCGCCACCGCCTGCGATAGTGTTCCAACCATCAAAACGGTACCCAAGTCGCGCTAGAGAGCCCGTGTTAGTTGATACCGTTGCGGTAGTCACGATGCCAGTTTGAGGCAGTGGCGCGGTTCCGCTAGTGCTTGAGTTTGAGTTGTAACTAACGGTGTAGGTGGCCACGTTTGACCACAATGCATAAAGAGTTACGTTGGCAGTTGGTGTGAAGCTGCTTGACGCCGCATAGGTTACGCCGCTGCCATCAGCAGCAGTGTTCCAACCCGCAAAGTATGAGCCTGACTTTGCCAGGTTTCCAGAGTTGTTATCTAGGGTGACCGAACTGTAAATACCAGACTGTGCCACAGGCACACCACCGCTAGTCGCGCCATTTGCGTTATAGGTGATTGTGTAAGTCGGCAGCGCAGTCCACTGGGCGTAGAGAATTGTGTCAGCTATAGGAGAGAAAGTTGCACCCGTTGAGTAACTAGTTCCTAGTCCCGATGGCAATGTATTCCAACCAACAAAGCTGTATCCGGCACGTACCAGGTTGCCTGAGTTAGTTGGCAGAGTCGCAGAAATTGATACGCCAGTGATTGAGCTAGGAACACTTCCACCAGTGTTGCTGTTTCCCGCGAATGTTATTGCATAACTTGCTGCCACCCACTTTGCGTAAAGCGTGATGTTCGCAGACAACATGTAATTGTCTGTTCCCTGATATGTGGTTCCGGTGCCATCGGCTGCCGTGTTCCATCCACTGAATATGAAACCAGTCTTGAAGAGACCGCCCGTGTTTGAGTCAATCACTACGTAGGTTCCCGAAGCGACCAAAGCGGTTGGCACCGAACCAGACGTAGCTCCATTTGCGTTATAGGTGAGGGTCGATTGAGCCACGTTCGACCATTGGGCATACAAAGTTATTGAAGCTTGAGGAACGATTGTCTCGGCCGCCGCATAGGCGACTCCGGTGCCAGACGCGTTAGTGTTCCAACCAGCAAAAGTTGTGTTGGTTGGAGCAACCATCGAACCCTGGCCAGACAGGCTAACTGTGGCGGTGGCATAGGTGTTCAAGGCACTTGGCACAGTGCCAGAAGCGCCATTGAGGTTATAGGTGATTGTGTAAGGCGTTAGTGCAGTCCACTTGGCATATAGAGTCACGTTTGCAGTTGCCGTGTACCGGGCTCCACCACTGTAGTTAGTTCCGGTTCCACCCGCGTTGGTGTTCCACCCGCCGAACGAATAACCGGTTTTTGTCATCGCTCCAGAGTTATTGTCAAGATTGATCAATGACGTGACACCAGTCACGGCAGGAGCCACGACACCGCTGGTGGCACCATTGGCGTTGTAAGTGATTGTGTAGCTTGTCTGCGAAGACCACATCGCATAGAGCGGCGTGTCAACAATTGGGCTAATTGTTGAGCCGGGCAAGTACTTTGTTCCAGTGCCAAGTGCGTTGGTGTTCCACCCCACAAAATCAAAATTTGTCTTGACGAGTGCGCCGGTGTTTCCTGGAATTGTCGCGCTGACAGACATAACCGCAATGTCAGCCGGGGCAGCACCCGACGTTGAGCCGTTGCCGTTGAAAGTCACGTTTGTGATTGCGCTTACCACCACGAATCGAGGTTGCGATCCCATGACCGTGTCGTAGGTGTTGTACATGAGCACACCACCGATTGCGGTTAGGTTTGCGATTTGGGTAGTGGCGGCATTGGGGCTTAGGTCTTCGAAAACACCTGAGTTAGCTGCGGTGCCGTCACTTGAGTTAAGTTCATAGCCCGTGGTTCCAAGACTTCCTCTAAACCAAAGTAAGTTTCCGGAAACCACCAAGTTTGTGTCCATCGCAGGTCCCGAAGCGCCTGCAACAATATCGCGTGCAGTCAAAGTCGTGCCGTCATATGACATGAAGTCATTTCCGTTGGTTCCGTTGTTCGCCCTAAACCACAACTCACCCCTGAATATCCTCAGCCACGACGGCGACGAGCTGCTTGCCCCTGACAAGATGTCCATCAACGTTGGGGTAGCTATTCCATCTGTCGAATAGAGTTCGGTTCCATTCGTACCGTTGTTGGCCGTGAAATAGAGCTTGTTGTTGTAGACAGTGAGGTTTGTTGGGTTTCCCGAGTATCCGCTGGTACCCGACTGAATACCCGGATAAGCATCAAAGAAAAGCGATGTTCCGGCTTGGGTTCCGTTGGACTTCCAGAGCTCGCTGTCATAACTACCAGCCGCGTAGTTCTGTGCGTTAAAGAACAGGGTGTTATTTAGGCAAGCCAGGTTGGTCGGAAATAAGTGGTTGTTGTAAACATTGGTGCCCGTCGTTCCATCAAAGGCAACTAGTCCATAGAAACCGGTGTACTCCGCATAAAAGAGCTTTCCGTTGCAAGCCGTAATGTAGTTGGGCCCATAACTCGAAGCAGATTGGCCATATCCCGCGACCATATCTGCTGCAACCGAAGTTCCAGCTGCTGTGCCGTCAGTCGACCACAATTCCCAGCCGGTGATCGCATTTCGGGCTGAGAAATAAAGTCGCCCGTTGAATATTGTGAAGTAGCTGTTTGCGCTATCCATGCCGCTCGAAGCACCCGGAAAAATATCGATAACCATCTCTGTGTTGCCGCTGGTTAGATCTGTTGACCAAAGTTCTTGTCCAAAGTATGCAGAAGCCGCTGAGAAATATATTTTTCCGTTGAAGGCAACACCATCATGTGCGTTCGCATAACCCGGAAGTGCATTTAGATCCTGAAGCAATGTCGTGCCAGACTCGGTGCCGTCTGTCTTCCACATCTCTTGACCATAAATAGGTGAGTTGGCAGCAAATATGAGTGCGCTAGTTGTTCCTGCAAAATATGGTTGATTGCCTGAGTAATTTGAGACATCGAGAATGTCACTAATTCCCGGAAAGATATCTTTCACGAGATTGGTAGTGACGCCGGTTCCTTGGGTCACATATAGCTCTCGTCCGATCAAACCGTTATCAGCTGTGAAATAGAGCTTGTTGTTCCAGACATAGAAGTAGTTCGGCACACTCGAAGCACCTGAGGCTGTTAGGTTGATGTCCTTTACCAGCAGAGTTCCAACGGTCGTGCCGTCAGTTTTCCAAAGTTCAGCCCCGCGATAATCTGTCGCCACAAAATAAACTTGCCCGTTATACACAGTTAGGTTGTAGGGGCTGGAGCTTGCCGAGTTCGCGTAAATGTCTTTCAACATCACGGTTCCGGCGGTCGTGCCGTCTGAAATCCAAAGTTCGGTGCCGTAATTTGAAGCGGGAGACCCATAGCTTGGTGCCAAAGCAGAAAAGATTAATTTGTTGTTGAACGAAACGAAGTTGGACGGGTTGCTGGCGTAGCTGCCATCTGAAATTCCTCGAACCTTGACAGTGTTAGTGCTAGTTCCGTCTGACTTCCAGAGCATTCGACCAGCGCCATCATCGGCTGAAAAGAAGAGTGTTCCGTTGACACAGGTCAAGCTCTGCGGTGACGATCCGTAAGGAACCTGACTGTTTGCCGCGATGGTAACGCCTTGGGTCTGCGAATAGAGCAGATATGGCGTTGTTGTGGTTGTGGTGTTGATGTCTTTGACCATGCGGGTGTTTGCAGTTGTGCCGTCAGTCACCCAAAGCTCCATGTAGCTTGTCGAGGCATAGTAGTGCGAGTCAGCAGCTGTGAAAAACATGAGGCCATTGCAAGACGTTAGATTCGAAATGCCTGAATCGCCGTTGTAATAGGAGCCGTTTGGGTGCAGGTACGAGAACGTATTTACATCTTTAACTTTTCGGGTGTTTGCGGTTGTGCCGTCGGTCACCCAAAGCTCTCGACCATTTCCTGTTGACGTGCTGTTTGGGTTTGTGCTCGTGGTTCCATCATCTGCGGTGAAAAATGTAAGGCCGTTTGGCCCTTGAGTGAACGAAGTTGGACTACTGCTGCTTCCGTTGGGGTTGATGTCTTTAAGTAACGCGGTTCCGTTTCCGGTTCCGTCGGAGATGATCGGTTCATATCCGAGATTGCTATTTGAAGACTGGTAGAAAAGCTTGCCATTCGAAACTGCGAGATTATTCGCGGTGCCTGATGAACCTGGCACGAGATCTTTAACCAAGTTTGTGCCAGCGGTGGTGCCATCGGTCGAATAAAGTTCGGGGCCGGTCGTTGGACCGTTTGCGATGTAGTAAACAACGCCGTTCAGAGTCACAGATTGTGCAAGGTAATTGCTATTTGTCGCACCGTTGATTCCTGAGAGATTCTGAGTTTGGGTTTGCAACAGAAAAGTCGAGTTGCCAAGCGGAGCAACGGCCTCGGCCGGAACAAATCCCACCGAAATCATCAGGGCGGCGAGAGCGGCGACCAACCCTGTGCGGATTGCTCCCCAAATATTCGCTCTGCCAAGCATGATTTACCTATTAAACCAGTCCTTTATGGCTATATGCGAATAAATCTGCGGTCCGCCGCCTATCCGGTCGACATGCAGACAATCAGCTAATCTGGTCGAATGCGCATCGCCACCTGGAACGTCAACTCGATTCGAACTCGAGTTGGCAGAGTCACCGACTGGCTCGAGCGTTCACAAACCGATGTGTTGGCGATGCAAGAGATTAAGTGCAAGCCAGATCAGTTTCCATACAAGCCTTTCGAGGATCTTGGCTACAAGGTCACATTGCACGGATTGAACCAGTGGAACGGTGTCGCATTCGCCAGCAAAATCGAGGCCGAAGATGTCGAGATTGGCTTTAGCGGAATGCCTGGCTTCGGCAAAGACCTGGCCGAAGAAGCGCGAGCAATCGGTGCAACCTTTGACGGCGTGCGACTCTGGAGCCTCTATGTGCCAAACGGTCGCGCCATTGACGACCCGCACTATGCATACAAGCTTGAGTGGCTCGATCGACTTGCCGGCAACGTAGCCGAATGGGTCGAGCACGAGCCAGACCAGCCGCTTGCCATCATGGGCGATTTCAACATTGCGCCGCTAGACACGGATGTCTGGGATATCGACTTTTTCGCAGGGCTCACCCACGTGACCCCTGCCGAACGCCAGGCATTCGAGGCTTTCGAGCAGATCGGGTTGAAAGACGTCGTTCGCGAGCGCATTCCAGAGGGTTACACCTACTGGGATTACCAACAACTGCGGTTTCCGAAGAACGAGGGCATGAGAATTGACTTTATTCTCGGTTCAGAGCCTTTTGCCGAGAGGGTCACTAACGCCGTGATCGATCGCAATGAGCGCAAGGGCGAAGGCCCGAGTGACCACGTGCCAGTGGTCGTAGACATCAGCTAGCGACTGGCTTTTGCGGCCAACCAGCGCTTGCGCTCGGTTTCGCCCATCTTTTCAATGGCATAGCGCAGCATGGTTCGGGGCATTGTGGCCGCGTGGGCGTGCAAGAAGGCTCTAAGCACCTCGATATCGCGCTTGCCAACCTCGCGCATCACCCAGCCAACCGCCTTGTGAATCAGGTCGTGCTCATCATCAACCAGCAACTCGGCAATTTCTAGTGATTCATCGAGGCTGCCCGCCCGCATAAAAGCGAAGGTGAAAATTATTGCAGTTCGGCGTTCCCAGAGCTTCTTTGATTTCGCAAGCTTCTCGAGCAACTTCATGGCATCGGGGCGGCCAATCAACCAGCCGCCGATTTTGTGAGCCGACACGTCAACGAGATCCCAGTTGTTGATGTGGCCTTCGCGCAAGAGCTTCATCCAGGTGTCAAAAATATTCTTGCGAACTTTTTCGTCTTTTGACTTTTCGAAAAGGTTTACCAAAATCACGAGTGCGCAAAGTCGATGCTCGTGAATCGGTGAGGTGCCAAGCAAATAAGTTTCTTCGTTTGACAGATCTTTGAACTGGGCAGCGATGCTTCTAGTCTTTGGAACTGTCAAACCGATGAACTGATCGCCTTCACCATATTCACCCGGACCGGTTTTGAAAAACCACTGCAAGTCATGCGCACGCGTAGGCGAAGCGAAAGCCGCCAATGCTTTCTTAACATCGGCGGCTTTCATTGCTTTGCTTAAAGTCGAAATTATTCGACGTCTCCAATGACAACCAAAGTATCGCCAGCTGCTGGCTTAAACTTTGTGGTCTTTGCTGGGTTCAAACGAACACCGGTTGATGCATCGTTGCCAGCTTCGGCAAGAATGCGATAACCGATTACAGATTCTCCGTGTGCGCGGCCCATTGCTACTAGCTCTGCAAAATCAATTTCTTTGCCTAGCGGTGCGTAGTGCTCGATTGGCTTCACGTTGATTGCTGCGCCATCTGCATCGAATAGATCTTCAAACACAGGTGCAAGACCTGGGTTCTCAGAAATCTGAGCAATCATCAATGCAGCCAAGTTGTCGCTGACAACCAGGTCGTCTGCCGCTGCAACACGAGCAAGTTCAACCTTGCGTGAGTCGAGAATCTCAGCAACCAAACGAGTTGGCTCAACACCATTGCCCTTTGCTTCGAACAACTGGTTCATCTGAAGCATGGTCAACATGGTCTGCGCGTCTGCTTCGGCTTCGCTGATCGCGTTGCGGTATCCGAGAATGATGACCTCGTTGTACTTCTTTGCAGAAGCCGCTGCGATTAGCTCGTCGATGTCGCCGTTCACTGACGCGTAAGTTACCTTTACGCCGCCAAACTTAAGGTCAGCGAGTTCAGCAGGTGCAACGAACTTGTTCTGGGCAACGATGTGAACCGATGAGCCCTTTGGCAAGTATGCAGCGAGCTCAGTGATAACCGAGCGACCCATTGATGACCATCCGATAACCAAGATGTGCTCTGGCTTGCGAACAATCGCCTTGCCAGCGGTGAACTTCTTGTTGGCTAGGTCGTCGCGAACACCGGTGTAGACAACCTTGTCGTCATCTTCAGCAATCGCAATCAACTTGGTGGTTGCGGTCAGCTTGGTCTTGGTCGAAGGGTTGATCATGGTCTCACCCTTGTCGGTGACCAAACCGATTACCGAAGCTTCGTTGAAAGCTAGCAGTGCATCGCCATAGGTCTTGCCCGCAAGTGCAGGAACAGTGTTGAAGTAAATCTCGTCACCATCGAAGTCAAGAAGGTCTAGTGCAACTGCAGTTAGACCAGGCTGACGTGAAGCCTGCGCGGTAACGCGAGCAATGATGTCGTGTGAACGAACCGAAATGACTCGACCGTTAGTGGCTGTCTGAAGTGCCTCTGCGGTGTGTGGGTCATCAACCTCTGCAATGATGCGAGTGTTTGGGTTTGCGTTCAATGACTTAACCGAAAGAACGGTTGACACGATGATTGCGTCGCCGCTTTCGTCTTCGTCAAGAATGATGATCGACTTGGCGCCTGCAACGTTTGCGCGTGCAAGGTCTGCCGGGTTGCTTACGTCACCTGTGCGAGTGATTACCTTGAGCTTGCCAAGGTTCTCTGCGCGAGTTGCAATTTCGGCATCCATCTTCTCGCGTGGCACTGCCGAGAAAATAACTACCTTTGGCTTGCGAACATTCTCGTTTGCAATTGCGAGTTCTTTAAGAATTGGAAAAACGCGGTTTGACCATCCGAGAATAAGAGTGTGGTCTGATTCGATGACTGCGCTCTTGCCAGACTTTAGACGAGCTACCGCGCGAGTAATTGCTGCAGAGATAAAACCGATTACAGCACCGCTGATAGCAACACCAATGCCCCAGTAGATGAAGTTGATGATCTGGGTTCCCCAGGCGTCGGTGCTTCCGGTGCCAAGAATCTTGGTGAATGCAGCCCAGTACTGAATGAAGTAGCTGTCTGCTGGCAGTGGGTCGCTAAGCACCTTGATTCCCGCAATAACTGCTGTCAAAGTTGTCATCACAAATGCGAGAACGATGATTGCGACGAAGACATAACCGACAAAAGCGCCGGCCTTCGAGAGCGAGTTGTCGAAGTTATAGCGAAGGCGCTTGCGAAGGCTTACCTTGACGGTTACAGGAGCGTCAGGCTCGCCTTGAGCGCCCTGACCATATGAACGTGGAGTGTTGTTTTCAGACATGCTAAAAAGTTTAGCCAAGCGGCCGCACTTTTCTTTAGCCCACTGCGGTCAGGGTGTCTTCTCCGGGTTCAACGATTAGCTGCACTCCGTCGGCTGCAACATCGACTCGAACGAGTGATCCATCATGAATCGCTCCGGCAAGCAAGAGGTTTGCCAGCTGGTCGTCGATTTGCTGCTGCATTAGTCGGCGCAGTGGTCGAGCTCCGTAGACGGGGTCGAATCCGTTATCAGCTAACCAGGCTCGAGCCGCAGGAGTTACCGCTAGTTGCAGTCTGCGCTCGGCTAAACGTTCGCTCAGGCGATCAATATTCAATTCGACAATCTGACCGAGCTCACTTCTATCTAGCGCGCTGAAAATCACGATGTCGTCTAGACGGTTCAAGAACTCGGGTTTGAAGTGCCCGCGAACGATGTGCATCACGCCTTCTCGACGTTCCTCATCGCTGAACTCTGGGTCGATAAGCAACTGAGAACCGAGGTTCGAGGTCATGATCAGAATCACGTTTCTGAAATCTACGGTTCGACCCTGGCCGTCGGTCAGACGGCCGTCATCGAGAACCTGCAACAGAACGTCGAACACCTCTGGGTGAGCCTTTTCGACCTCGTCGAGCAGAACCACCGAGTATGGGCGGCGGCGAACGGCTTCGGTGAGCTGGCCACCTTCTTCATAACCGATGTAACCCGGAGGGGCTCCGAGCAGGCGGCTCACGCTGTGCTTCTCGCCATATTCGCTCATGTCGATGCGAACCATCGCCTTGTCGTCGTTGAACAAGAAGTCGGCAAGGCTCTTGGCCAGCTCGGTCTTGCCAACACCGGTTGGGCCCAAGAACAAGAACGAGCCGGTTGGGCGATTAGGGTCGCTGATGCCCGCTTTGGTTCTGCGAACTGCATCGCTGACGGCCTTTACCGCTCTCTTCTGACCAATCAATCGCTTGCCCAGTTCGGCTTCGAGGTTGAGAAGTTTTTGCGATTCGCCGGCTAGCAAGCGACCGGTTGGAATGCCGGTCCATGCACTAACGACGGCGGCGATGTCGTCTTCGCCAACTTGATCGTTAACCATTCGGTCTGCGTCGTTTGCTTCGTTCTGTTCTGCGGCTGCAAGTTGTTTTTCAAGCGCCGGAATTTCTGCGTAGAGCAACTTCGAAGCCTTCTCGAGATTTGCTTCGCGTTGTGCTCGCTCTGCCTCGATGCGAAGTGCATCGAGTTTGGTTTTCAAATCACCAATTTTGTTTAGTTCAGCACGTTCGGTCTCCCATCGTGAAGACAAAACCTTTAGTTCATCGCTCTTTGTTGAGAGTTCTTCACGCAACTTTTCGAGACGCTCTTTAGAAGCAGCGTCTTTTTCTTTTGCAAGTGCTAGCTCTTCGAGCTTCAAGCGATCAACCGAACGACGAAGTTCGTCAATCTCAACTGGTGCGCTATCGATTTCCATGCGCAAGCGTGATGCTGCTTCATCGATTAGGTCAATCGCCTTGTCTGGCAACTGGCGGCCGCTGATGTAGCGATTCGAAAGTGTTGCGGCAGCGACAAGCGCGTTGTCTGCAATCGCAACTTTGTGGTGCGCTTCGTAGCGCTCTTTTAGTCCGCGCAGAATTGCAATGGTGTCGACAACCGAGGGTTCGCCAACAAAGACCTGTTGAAAGCGTCGCTCGAGGGCAGGGTCGCGTTCGATGCGTTCACGATATTCGTCGAGAGTTGTTGCACCGATTAGTCGCAGTTCTCCGCGAGCAAGCATCGGCTTTAGCATGTTCGACGCGTCCATAGAACCATCGGCAGCACCAGCGCCAACGAGCGTGTGCAGCTCATCGATGAAAGTGATTACCTCTCCCTCGCGAGCGTTGATCTCTGCGAGAACTGCCTTTAGGCGCTCTTCGAACTCTCCACGAAACTTCGCTCCGGCAACCATGGCGGCAAGGTCAAGGCTGATGAGCTGCTTGCCCTTTAGGCTCTCTGGCACGTCGCCAGCAACTATGCGCTGGGCAAGGCCTTCGACAACGGCGGTCTTGCCAACGCCTGGCTCACCAATGAGCACAGGGTTGTTCTTTGTTCGGCGACTTAGCACCTGTGAGACGCGACGAATCTCGGCGTCGCGACCAATAACTGGGTCGAGCTTCCCGGCTTTTGCAACATCGGTGAGATTGACACCGAATTGTTCGAGCGCAGATTTTTGTGGTTGTTCGTTCATTTGTTACTCCTTTCGCGAAGGTTTACTTCGCACGCCACAAAACAACCGAGGTTGATTTGCTTGGGCGTTTGCCGCGAGTCAAACTCACGACACCTTGATCACCGGCTGCAAACACTCTCGCGCCTGGTCGGTTCATCATTTCGTTTGCAAGTGCTTGTTCTAAATCGCGCACGCGTTTTGCAAGCTCAGCGTTTGTGTTCTCGAGTTCAAGAATTCTGCGAATTCCCTCGAGCGTGATTCCCTCTGCACTAAGGCGAGCAATCTCACGAAGTTGTGCAATGTTTCGCATCGTGTAACGACGAGACATTCCTCCGGTGCGAACCGGAACCACCAAACCCATGCGGTCATACTGGCGCAATGTTTGCGGGTGCATGAGCGCCAGTTCAGCCGCAACTGTGATTGCGAACATCGGTGTGTTTTCGTCGAGATGCTCCATAGCTACTCCTTAGAGAAGTCCGGCTTTCAACAAAATTTCTGCGCGCGGATCTTCGTCTGGCAGCATTTCGTCGAATTGCTCTAGCGCAACTTTGGCTTTGTCACTCACGTGACTTGGCACTGCAATTTCTACAGTTGCCAACAAGTCGCCGGTGCTCTTCGAAGTTTCAACGCCGCGACCCTTAACTCTCAGCACTCGACCGTTCGGTGTGCCCGGCGCAACTTTCAGTTTCACCGGCTCGCCACCCAGGGTTGGCACCAAGATTGTTGCTCCGAGAACCGCTTCGGCAAAAGTTACCGGCACGGTCACACGGATGTTCTCTCCGTCGCGACTAAACACCGGGTGTGGCTTGACAGTGCAGTTGATGATCAGATCGCCGGCTGGGCCACCGTTTGGTGAGGCTTGGCCCTTGCCGCGAAGTCGAATCTTCTGACCGTCGCTTACTCCTGCTGGAATGTTGACCGAGACATCTTTGCCGCCAATGTTCACCTTTATTGAGGTGCCCTTGACTCCGTCGATGAAGTTCAGGGTTGTCGACATAGAGAGGTCTGCGCCAGGCTGCGGGCCAAAGCCGCCACCACCGAAGGGGTTGCCCCCACGACCGCCGCCGAAAAGGTTCGAAAACACGTCTTCGAAACCTGCCCCGCCAGCCGGAAACCCGCCCGGAAAGCCAGATCCGCCGGCACCGCCGGTAAAGCGTGCGCCACCGCCCATTGCTCGAACGGCGTCATATTCCTTGCGCTGCTCTGGATCAGACAAGACCGAGTATGCCTCGCTGATCTCTTTGAAGCGGGCTTCGGCCTTGGCATCGCCAGGGTTGGAGTCTGGGTGAAACTGACGGGCTAGCTTGCGATAGACCTTTTTCAGTTCAGCATCAGAAACGCCTTTGGCAACGCCAAGGATCTTGTAGAAATCCTTGTCGAACCAATCCTGATTTGCCATCTGTTGATTAACCTTCGGCTGGAATGAACACCGCGACCATCGCTGGGCGAAGCAGTCGATCGCCGAGCATAAAGCCCGGTTCGACTACATCGGCAACAACGGTTTCGGTTACTTCGTTATTCGGTGTTTGCACCAGTGCGTTGTGTAGCTCTGGGTCAAACTTGTCGCCCTTTGCACCGAATGCCTTGAGACCAAATTTGTCTCCGGCATTGCGCAACTTGGTGACAACTGCTGCGAACGGTGAACCGTCGAGGTCACCGTGATTCTCTGCACGAGTTAGATCATCTAACGCCGGCAAGAATGCACGGATGACTTCGGCGATGGCGTTGTTGCGAGCAACATCGCGATCCCGTTCTACGCGGTTCTTGTAGTTGACGAACTCCGCTTGCAGTCTCTGCAGATCTGCGAGCAGCTCTGCCTCTCTGTCTTTCGGAGCCGAATTCAGAATGTCTTCAACCGTCAATTCCTCGGTGCCGGAGGTGTCCTCTGGAAGAAATTGCGAAGCATCATGAATTTCAGAGAATTCCTCGGCACCGTTGTTTTGATTCTCTTCAGACATTCTTACTTCTTGTCTTCGTTCTCATCATCGACAACTTCAGCGTCAACAACATCTTCAGTCGAAGCCTCTGCTGCTGCTTCGCCTTCAGGCTGCTGCTTGTAGATCTCTTCGCCGAGCTTCTGCTGTGACTGAACTAGAGCATCGAACGCAGTCTTCACTGCATCGATGTCTTCGCCAGCTAGAGCTGTCTTCAAAGCGTCGACGTCTGCCT
>JAHEGB010000019.1 GCA_024645175.1 Microbacteriaceae bacterium | reverse complement strand
ACAAGGCACTCGACGCAGCTCACGCAGCAGCGAAGACTTGGAACAAGACCTCTGCAACCGAGCGCGCAATCATCTTGAACAAGATTGCAGACCGCATGGAGCAAAACCTAGAGAAGATTGCAGTTGCAGAAACCTGGGATAACGGCAAGCCAGTTCGCGAGACCATGGCAGCAGACATTCCACTTGCAATCGACCACTTCCGCTACTTCGCTGGCACCATCCGTGCACAAGAAGGTTCGATCGGTGAACTTGACCACGACACAGTGGCATATCACTTTCACGAGCCACTAGGTGTTGTTGGTCAGATCATCCCTTGGAACTTTCCAATCTTGATGGCTGTCTGGAAGCTTGCTCCAGCTCTAGCCGCAGGAAACTGTGTTGTTCTAAAGCCAGCAGAGCAGACTCCTGCATCGATCTTGTACCTAATGGAATTGATCGCAGATCTTTTGCCTGCCGGTGTTGTAAACATCGTCAACGGTTTTGGTGTTGAGGCCGGAAAGCCTCTAGCATCATCACGTCGCATCGCAAAGATTGCATTCACCGGTGAAACCACAACCGGTCGTTTGATCATGCAGTATGCATCAGAGAACATCATCCCTGTCACTTTGGAACTTGGTGGAAAGTCACCAAACATTTTCTTCCGCGACATCGCAGATGAGAACGACGCGTTCTATGACAAGTGCATCGAGGGCTTCAACATGTTCGCGTTGAACCAGGGTGAAGTTTGCACCTGTCCTTCACGCGCGCTAATTGACGCACCTATCTATGACAAGTTCTTGGCTGACGTAATGGTTCGCACCAAGGCAATCATCCAGGGCAACCCGCTAGACACCGCCACCATGATTGGTGCTCAGGCGTCTAACGACCAGCTCGAGAAGATTTTGAGCTACATCGAAATCGGCAAGCAAGAAGGCGCAAAGTTGCTCATGGGCGGTCACCGCGTTGACCTCGGTGGCGACCTATCGGGCGGCTTCTATGTTGCACCGACCATCTTCGAAGGAACCAACAACATGCGAATCTTCCAAGAGGAGATCTTCGGCCCAGTTGTTTCGGTTGCGAAGTTCGATGGCTTCGATGAGGCAATGGAAATTGCGAACGACACTCTCTATGGCCTTGGCTCTGGAGTTTGGACTCGCAAGATGAACACCGCCTACCGTGCAGGTCGCGAGATTCAGGCTGGTCGCGTTTGGACCAACTGCTACCACGCCTACCCTGCACACGCAGCATTCGGTGGCTACAAGTCATCGGGTATCGGTCGCGAGAATCACAAGATGATGCTCGACCACTACCAGCAGACCAAGAACCTCTTGGTTAGCTACTCAGAAAGCAAGCTGGGTTTCTTCTAGACCGGCTACGTAGAAACGGGCTGTGCGAGACTCCCAATTTCTCGCGCAGCCCGTTTGCTTTTCTAAATTCGACAACAGGAGTATCTTCAACTCATGAGCACAATCTACGGAACTCTGCCGAAGCGAATCGAGACTTCGCCGGCAGCCGATGATTTGCTGCGCAAACTAACTTCGATTCACGGCGGCCTGATGTTTCACCAGAGCGGTGGCTGCTGCGATGGTTCTGCGCCTATGTGCTACCTGGCTGGTGAATTCAAAGTTGGCGGTGCCGATGTATTGCTCGGCGAACTCGAAGTTTCTGAAATTGCTGAGCCAATCAAAGTTTGGATTTCTCTCGAGCAGTTTGAATATTGGAAGCACACTCACATCACGATCGATGTGGTTCCTGGTCGCGGTGGCGGCTTTTCGCTCGAAACCCCAGAGGGTTTGCGCTTCATGATTCGCTCTCGCCTATTTACTGACGAAGAAGCCCGCGCGCTCGATGGCACGCCAGTATTGCTCGGCTCAGGAGCCAGCCAGCTGGTTTAGGCGTAACTGCCGACTAGGCGCACGGCGCCACCGTCAACACCCTTTGCACCCTGAACAAAACTGCTCAAGTCTGCAGGCGCATCTGCAATAACGCCGAGCTGCCAGGTGTCGATTCCGGCTTTAGTAAGTGCCAAAGCAACCTCGGCAGCACGAGTCGCGTCTACTACCAATGCCTGACCGAGGCCCAGGTTCCAGGTGCCTTCGACAGACTCGAGCGAGAATTTGCCCCAACTTGCCAAAACCTTAAACACTTCTTGCGGCGACCACGTTGAGCGATCGACGTCGAGCGCTACTCCCTGAGGCAGAACGCGAGCGAGGTTAGCTGCGATTCCGCCACCGGTGATGTGACTCATCGCGTGCACTGCACTGCCAAGTTCAGATTCGAGAAGTTCATTAAGCACGCCCGTGTAAAGACGAGTTGGCTCAAGCAAAACTTCGCCGAGTGAAGCCGAACCAAATTCTGCAACGGTCTTGCGATAGTCGTGACCAGAGTCAGCAACAACCTTGCGAACAAGCGAATAACCGTTTGAGTGCAAACCGCTCGACTGCATTCCGAGAACTACGTCGCCAACTTTTACGTTCTGAGGGCCGAGCAATTTGCTTGCTTCGACAACACCAACGGCCGCACCTGCAACGTCGTAGTCATCTGGGCCGAGCAACCCTGGGTGCTCAGCGGTTTCGCCACCGACGAGAGCAACGCCGACAGATGAACATGCCTCGGCGATGCCGCGAACGATATCTGCGATGCGCTGAGGAACAACTTTTCCGCATGCGATGTAGTCGGTCATGAACAAACTCTTTGCACCAACGACAACGATGTCATCGACAACCATGCCGACTAGGTCTTGACCAATGGTGTCGTGCTTGTCGATGATTTGCGCGATTGCAACTTTGGTGCCAACGCCATCTGTTGAAGTTGCGAGCAACGGCTGCTGATAGTTCTTGATAAACGAGACGTCCATCATTCCGGCGAATCCGCCGAGGCCACCGAAAACTTTGTCGTTGTGAGTTGCGCTAACCGCGCGCTTCATAAGTTCGACGGCTAGATCGCCAGCGTGAGTGTCAACGCCGGCTGCCGCATATGCATCATTCATCTGGCGGCCTTAGTCGTTCAAAGTTTCTTGTTGATTGCGAACCAGCTGGTCGGTTTCGCTATCTGGGCCTGGGTTGCAAGCGGCTTCATTCGAGCGCTCGAGCAGGTTCTTGCCCAGACGGTCTGCGGTTGGCAGCTCGATTGGGTAGGTTCCGGTGAAGCAAGCGGTGCAGAGGCTGCTCTCGGCTTGGCCAGAGGCGGCAACCATTCCTTCTTTCGAAAGGTAGCCGAGCGTGTCTGCGCCAATCGAAGCGCGAACGTCGTCAACCCCGAGGCCAGTGGCAATCAGCTCTGCACGGGTAGCGAAGTCGATGCCATAGAAGCAAGGCCAGGTGATTGGTGGAGATGAAATTCGCACGTGAATTTCGGCGGCACCTGCCTCGCGCAACATCTGCACAAGAGCTCGCTGAGTGTTGCCTCGAACAATCGAGTCATCAATCACGATGATTCGCTTGCCGCGAATTACCTCTTTGAGCGGGTTCAACTTCAAGCGAATTCCACGCTGACGAATCGTCTGTGAAGGCTGAATAAAGGTTCGGCCGACATAGGCGTTCTTGACGAGTCCGTGACCAAAAGGAATTCCAGACTCTTGCGAATAACCAATCGCTGCTGGGGTTCCAGACTCAGGAGTTGGAATTACAAGATCTGCTTCAACCGGATATTCGCGAGCAAGTGTGCGACCCATTTCTACGCGAGCATCGTAAACAACTTTTCCGTTGATAGAAGTGTCTGGGCGAGCTAGATAAACATATTCAAAAACACAACCGGCCCGCTTTACTTCGGCGAAGCGAGTCGAACGCAAACCGTTTTCGTCAATCGCGATTAGTTCGCCAGGTTCAATTTCGCGAACGAATGATGCGCCAACAATATCTAGCGCTGCGGTTTCAGAAGCGACAACCCATCCGCGTTCTAGTCTTCCGAGAACAAGAGGGCGAACGCCCTGTGGGTCACGCGCCGCATAAAGCGTGTTCTCATCCATGAAGACCAAACAGAACGCGCCTTTTACCTTTGGCAAGAGTTCGAGAGCGGTGGCTTCGAGAGTGTGATCAAGGTCGCCGGCCATAAGCGCGGTGAGCACAGCTGTGTCAGTCGTGTTGCCGCCGGTGATTTCGCTCGTGCCCTGATTTGGGTAGCGCTCTTGAAGAAGCGCAAGCAGGTCAGCGGTGTTTGTCAGGTTTCCGTTGTGAGCCAACGCAATTGTTCCCGAAGAAGTTCTTCCGAGTGTTGGCTGCGCGTTTCGCCAAGACGATGCGCCAGTGGTTGAGTAGCGGTTGTGGCCAACTGCAATGTGGCCAACTAGTGATTCGAGAGCGCTCTCACTGAAAACCTGAGAAACAAGTCCCATGTCTTTGTAGACCAGAATCTTCTCGCCGTTTGAGGTCGCGATTCCGGCTGATTCTTGACCGCGGTGCTGAAGTGAATAGAGACCAAAGAACGTTAGCTTCGCGACTTCTTCGCCAGGTGCCCAAACACCGAATACTCCGCACTGGTCTTTAGGGGCTTTTTCATCGTCATCGCTGACTGCGAGATCGAGATTTAGACGTCCGTCGCCTCTTAGCAAGGGCAGTTTCCTGTCGTTTGGAGTGCGGTCGCAGCGATCAAAAAGGCGTCGCTACCCCTCTATTTTAGTGGCCTCGAGGCGCTTGGTTCGAGTGCGAAAAATTGCCTCGAGCACCACCGCCACAAAAAGTCCGATCGCTGCAAAAACGACAGTTCCCCAGCCGATTACATAACCAAAGAAATAGCCCGGCGCTTGAATGACAGCGGCGGTGATTGCCGAAACAATGAGGCCGACAACGGCAGCGGTTGCCACAAATGGAATGATTCGAGGAGCTTTGCGAATCTCAACGATCGCTTTGCTGGTTTTTTCGGTTGTTTTAGCCACAGTTCATTAAAGCAGTGGCAGTTGGTCTTTTATTTCAGCACGGATGCCCGATGCGTGAATCGAGCCATCAGCCACGGCGGCATCCCAGCTCAATTCACCGGTGGCGAGAGCGAACCAGATTTCAGGTGACATCTCGACCACATTCGGCGGAGTGCCTCGAGTGTGCCTAGGGCCCTCGATGCACTGAACGGCTCCGAACGGGGGAACCCGCACCTCAACTGTGTTGCCCTCGGCTCTGGTGCCTAGCTCTTCGAGCAGAAAGCGAACTGCGGTAGCGAGTTGAGTTTGGTCGCCGGCGCGAACCGCGGTCACGGCCACCTGGCCTTCACTCGGTTTTACGCGTCTCTTCACACTTCTAAACTTAGAGGGTGAAAATCTTGGTTTTGGGCGGCGGAGCACGCGAACATGCAATCACTAAAGCTCTGATTCGCACCGGAACACTTTCAACTGACATCATCGTCGCGCCTGGCAATGCCGGCATCGCAAAAGATGCACACACCGAACCGACTCTCAACGCAAACGATCCGCTTGCAGTTGTTAAGTTCGCACTTCAACACCAAATCGATTTGGCAATCATCGGGCCAGAGGCACCTCTTGTCGCAGGCGTGAGTGACGCGCTTCGAAGCGAAGGCATCGCGGTGTTTGGTCCTTCGCAAAAAGCGGCAGCACTCGAAGGCAGCAAGAGTTTTGCAAAAGAAGTTATGGCGGCTGCAGATGTTCCAACCGGAATGGCTCGCGAGTGTTCGTCTCTCGAAGAAGTAGAAAATGCAATCGACGAGTTTGGTGCACCATATGTTGTCAAGGCCGACGGACTAGCAGCAGGCAAAGGCGTAATCGTTACGAGCGATCGCGAAGCCGCATTGGCTCACGCAGCAAAGTTCATCGACATGGGAATTCTGGTTGAAGAGTTTCTCGAGGGTGAAGAGGTTTCGCTGTTTTTCTTGAGCGATGGCAAAACAGTTTTGCCACTTAGCCCCGCGCAAGATTTCAAGCGCGTATATGACAACGACGAAGGTCCGAACACTGGCGGCATGGGTGCATACAGCCCACTCGAGTGGCTGCCGGAAGGTTTCGTCGAAGAGGTAGAGCGCACTGTTGCTCAGCCGACCGTTGACGAGCTAGCCCGACTTGGCGAACCGTTCGTTGGTCTTCTCTACTGCGGACTCATCGTTACCAAGCGCGGCATCCGTGTTATCGAATTCAACGCCCGATTCGGAGACCCAGAGACCCAGGTCGTGCTTCGCCGCCTGGTTACTCCCTTGGCACCGCTGCTGCACAGGGCAGCAACCGGTCACCTAGCCGACGGCCCGAGCGCTCAGTTCAGCAAAGAGGTAGCGATCACGGTTGTGCTCGCCAGCGAGGGTTACCCCGACACATCGGCTCCTGATCGAGTGATCACCGGTTTGGTTGAAGACGACAACGTTCACGTGTGTCACGCATCGACCGTTTCTTCTAACGGTGAACTCGTTGCAACCGGCGGTCGCGTGCTCAGTATTGTTGCAACTGCTGCTGATTTTAAAACTGCGCGCGAACTTGCGTATGCAAACATCGCGAACATCAAGCTTGAAGGTTCGCACTATCGTAAAGACATCGCTGCAAAGGTTGCCAACTAATGGCGATATCAATTCACGGATGGCGTCACGTTTATAGCGGAAAAGTTCGTGACCTCTATGAGAGCGAAGATGCAAATCTTTCGCATTTGATTTTGGTTGTTGCAAGCGATCGCGTTTCGGCTTTCGACCACGTGCTCGCACCAGAGATTCCAAACAAGGGCAAGCACCTAACCACGTTGACTAACTGGTGGTTTGATCGTCTCGATGTTGCTAACCACGTTTCGCACGAAGTCGAAGTTCCTGCAGAGGTAGTCGGTCGCGCAACAATTGCAAAGAAACTAGAGATGTTTCCGATTGAATGCGTAGTTCGTGGTTACATCAGCGGATCTGGCTGGAAGGAATACCAAGCAACCGGCGAAATCTGCGGAGTTAAGTTGCCAGAAGGTTTGACTTTCGGCGCGAGATTGCCAGAACCGATTTTCACTCCAGCTTTCAAAGCCGAACTTGGCGAGCACGACGAGAACATTACTTTTGAGCGCACCGTCGAATTGGTTGGCGCAGAGAACGCAGCACAACTTCGAGACCTGAGCCTTGCAATTTTCAAACGTGCGAGCGAACTTGCCGAGCAGGCTGGCCTGATTTTGGCAGACACCAAGTTTGAATTCGGTGTCGACCCAGCAACTGGCGTGACCACCCTTGGCGACGAAGTGCTGACTCCTGACTCGAGCCGCTTCTGGTCGAAATCGGCTTGGGAGCGCGGGGAGCGCAAAGATTCTTTCGATAAGCAGATCGTTCGCAACTGGCTTGCAGACAACTGGAACCAGACCGGCGAGCCACCTCGCTTGCCTGGCGAAATTGTTGCCCAGACTGCCGATAAGTATGCCGAGCTGGTTGAACGCCTAACCAGCGAAGTCGCCTAACCAGACGCCTCGTTCTAACCCGCTAAAATAAAGGGGTTCGCCGATGCCGCCGGGCGCAAAAATGCTCGCAAATACCCAAAATTAGGGGAAAAATGCCAAAGATCATCGTTGAGGTAAT
>JAHEGB010000010.1 GCA_024645175.1 Microbacteriaceae bacterium | reverse complement strand
AGCAGCAGCGCGTTGCAGAGGCTTTCTCGGTTGCTCAGCCGGCAACGTTCTTGGCAATGATGGCCGGCCAGCCGGTTCCACTGTTCGCAGGCGATCAAGACATCGAAAAAGTGCAGCAGATAATCGAAAAGATTCTCGTTGTTGCCGAGAACAATGCAATCACCGGATGGGTTGTTGTCGACGAGAACGTTGAACCTGTGTCGACCGCCCCGCAGCTTCCGCCGCAACACAAAGCCGCGGTAGATGCGCTTAACTCTGGTGAATACGCTCAGGCGAAAGAACTTTATTTGCAGATCATCCGTGACACACCAAGCGACCCGATGGCCGCCGCGGGTCTTGCGCAGGTTGAGCTTCTGTTGCGTTTGCAGGGTGTAGATGTAGACAAGGTGCTCAACACCCCGCCACAGAACTTCGACGAGTTGCTCGTTGCTGCCGATGCGCTAATCGCGATCGGTGACTATGCAGATGGCTTCGATGCGCTGCTGATTAACTTCGCCGATGCAACTCAAGAAAACAAGAATGCGATGCGCGAGCGTTTGCTTCAGTATTTCGAAATCGTTGGCAAGCAGACACCAGAGGTCATTGCGGCGCGAAACCGCTTGACCTCAATGTTGTTCTAACTCTGCGGTTTGAACCAAACCGCACCAAGCGGCGGAATGTTGATTTTTGCCGAGTGTGGCTGACCGTGTGAGCCCTCGCCGTTTGCCTGAACCGACCCGAGGTTGCCAACCCCTGACCCGCCAAACTCGTGAGCATCTGTGTTGAGAATCTCTTGCCACTGGCCAGCCTTTGGCAAGCCCAGAGTCCAGTCGTAGTGCGGGTGGCCGGCAAAGTTGATGGCTACGGCAATCGGGTTGCCGGCGGCATCCCAGCGCAAGAAGGTCAAAACGTTCGACTCGGCAGCACCGCCATCGATCCAGGTGAAACCGCCCTGCGAGTGATCTTGCTGCCACATGGCTGGGTTCTCTAGATAAACCTGGTTGAGGCGAGCGACTAGCTTCTGCAGCCCCTGGTGGCTCGGCTGTTCGAGAATCCACCACTCGAGCCCGTGCTCTTGGTTCCACTCTGAATGCTGGCCAAACTCGCTGCCCATAAACAGCAATTGCTTGCCCGGATGCGCCCACATGTATGCCAGATAGGCGCGAACGTTCGCCAACTGCTGCCAACGGTCGCCAGGCATCTTGCCCAGCAGCGAGCCCTTGCCGTGAACAACCTCATCATGGCTAATAGGCAGAATGAATTTCTCGTCATAGGCATAGAGCATCGAGAAAGTCAGCTCGCCGTGGTGGTGTGCGCGATAGGCAGGGTCTTTTTCGATGTAACGAAGAGTGTCGTTCATCCAGCCCATGTTCCATTTGAAGCCATAGCCGAGTCCGCCGCCATCGGTTGGTGCGCTAACGCCACCCCAGCTTGTCGACTCTTCTGCAATCATCATGATGCCAGGGTTGCGACGATAAGCGGTTGCGTTTGCCTCTTGCATGAATCTAATTGCATCTAGGTTTTCGCGACCACCAAATTCGTTTGGCAACCAGTCGCCACCCTCGCGCGAATAGTCGAGATAAAGCATCGAAGCAACCGCGTCGACGCGCAATCCGTCGATGTGAAATTCCTCTAGCCAATAGAGCGCGTTCGCTACCAAGAAGTTTCGAACTTCGGTGCGACCAAAATCAAAGATGTAGGTTCCCCAGTCGGGGTGTTCGCCGCGACGAGGGTCGGCATGCTCATAGAGTGGCTCGCCGTCATAGCGAGCGAGAGCCCAATCATCTTTCGGAAAGTGCGCTGGCACCCAGTCGAGAATTACTCCGATGCCCGCGTTGTGCAATTCGTCGATTAAGAACTTCAAGTCGTCGGGTGATCCGAAGCGCGATGTCGGCGCGTAATAGCCAGTGACTTGGTAGCCCCAAGATGGCGCAAATGGGTGTTCAGCGATCGGCATGAATTCGACGTGTGTGAAACCGAGTTCTTGAATGTATGGAATCAGCTCGGCCGCGAGTGAACGGTAATTCAAATCTTTGCGCCACGAGCCAACGTGCAACTCATAGATTGACATCGGTGAGGTTAGCGCATCGCGCTTTGCTCGCTGATCGAGCCAAGCGCCGTCGTTCCATTTGTGAAACGACTCGGTGACAATCGAGGCTGTGGCAGGGGGAGTCTCGGTGTGGCGAGCGAGCGGGTCAATCTTGGTTATCCATTGACCGCTCTTGGTCAAAATCTCGTATTTGTACTTGGTGCCAGCGCCAAGGCCTGGAATGAAGAGTTCCCAGATTCCGCTCGAGCCCATGACTCGCATTGCGTGGCCGACGCCGCTCCAGTGGTTGAAGTCACCGACGACTCGCACTGCCTGGGCGTTCGGTGCCCAGACGGCAAAGCTGGTGCCGGTGCTGCCGCCTAGATCGCCGTCAATGGTTCGAACGTGCGAACCAAGGGCCTTCCAGAGCTCTTCGTGGCGGCCTTCGGCGATCAGGTGAATGTCGACCTCACCAAGCGTTGGCAGGTAGTGATATGCGTCGTCTGTGCGCCAGTCGACCAGCTCGCCGTTCTGCAAATAGGTTGCAACAATGCGATAGTCGGGAGCCTTCTTGGTCTTGATGAATCCGTGAAATATGCCGTTCTCGAGATGCTCGAGTTCGTGCTGAATTCCGCCGTCGAGTTCGACAGCGACTTTGGTTGCGAGTGGCTTGAGAGTTCGAATTACCCAACCGCCATCTGCCGGGTGTGCGCCGAGCACTGAGTGAGGTGAGTGGTGAGAACCGTTCGAGACTCGATAAAGAGTGTCGGCGTCGATTGACGGCAACTCTGGCTCTTTCTTGCCAAACACCATGCTGACCTCTAACTAACTTTCGTTACGTGAAGAATGTGAGCCGGAGTTTCTCTCGGGTCAAGTCGAACATAGTTATCGGCTGTCCAGTTGAACTTTTGATCTGTCAGCAGATCGTGCACCTCAAAGTCGCTGCCGTCAATGCCGGCGCGCTTGAGGTCGAGGTGAACTGTCGTTTCGCGAACAGAGTGCGGGTCGACGTTGACGACAACAATGACTGTGTCGGCCTTGCCAGTTGTGCTGTGTTCAGCGGCAAGGTGCTTTGAGAAAACCAAGATTGACTGGTCGTCGCTGAAGTGAATCTGAAGATTGCGAAGCTGTCGCACCGCCGGGTGGTCTTGACGAATCTCGTTCAGCTTTGCAATGAGCGGCGCTATTGAGCGACCGTTTTTCTCTGCACTTTTAAAGTCGCGAGGCTTGTATTCATATTTCTCGCTGTCGATGTGCTCCTCAGCACCAGGGCGAGCAACAGACTCAACGAGTTCAAAACCTGCGTACATGCCCCAACTCGAACCTGCCATTGCGGCAACGATTGCGCGAATCTTGTGACCGGCCGGCCCGCCGAACTGAAGATATTCGGTCAAGATGTCTGGCGTGCTCACCCACAGGTTCGGTCTGAAAAAGTCTGCGCTTTGGTGCGCGAGCTCGGTCAGATAGCTCTCGAGTTCGGCCTTCGTGTTGCGCCACGTGAAGTAGGTATAGCTCTGCTGAAAGCCGACCTTGCCGAGCGTGTGCATCATCGCTGGGCGGGTGAAGGCCTCTGCCAAAAAGATGACATCGGCAAACTCTGCGTTAACCTCTGCAATCAGCCACTGCCAGAAATTGACCGGCTTGGTGTGAGGGTTGTCGACCCTGAAGACCTTGATTCCAAGCGAAATCCAGTGCTTCACGACGCGAAGAACCTCTAGATAGATGCCGTCGCGATCGTTGTCGAAATTGACCGGATAGATGTCTTGATACTTCTTAGGTGGGTTCTCTGCGTATGCGATCGAGCCGTCGGCACGAGTTGTGAACCACTCTGGGTTCGACTTCACCCACGGATGCTCTGGTGACGCCTGCAACGCTAGATCGAGAGCAATTTCGAGACCGAGTTCTTTGGCCTTCTTGACGAATTCAGTGAAATCTTTTTCGGTGCCGAGGTCTGGGTGAATTGCGTCGTGACCACCGGCCTCGCTGCCAATTGCCCACGGTGAGCCAGGGTCTTGTGGGCCTGCATTCAGTGTGTTGTTCGGGCCCTTGCGAAACGCCTTGCCGATTGGGTGAATCGGCGGCATGTAAAGAATCTGAAAACCCATTTCGGCAACGGCCGGCAATCGCTTTGCTGCGGTTTTGAAATTTCCTGAAGTCCAGGTCTTGGTCTTGGCGTCGAAAGTTGCGCCTTCGCTTCTCGGAAAGAATTCATACCAGGCAGCAGAACCCGCATATTCGCGTTCGCAGTTAATCTCGAATTCGTCGCTCAGAGTGATCAGGCTTCGAATTGGTTCGTCTGTCAACATATTGACAATGTCGGCAGACTCGGCTTCGGCCAGGCGTGCTTTTGCAGACTTAGTTTTGTCGCTCAACTTCTCTGCGAGCTCAACGAGTTTCTTGGCGTCTGCCTTCGAGCGCTGAGGTTCGCCTGCTGCCTTCGCGAATAGAGCGACACCTTCGAGCATCATTAGCTCTTCGTCAACACCGACCGCGATTTTTACAGACGCATTGTGGTGCCAGGTTTCATAGTCGTCGCCAAATGCGCGAATTTGAAACTTGTATTTGCCCTGCTCGGTCAGCTGAGCGATTGCATGCCAAGAGTCCGTTCCTGGTGCGCCTGCTGCCATTCGGTGAATCGAAGTTTTTGCGCTCGGGCTGGTTAGCAGAAGTTCGACGCCAAGTGAGTCGTGACCTTCGCGAAACACCACGGCCGAGAACGGAATTACCTCAGAAACAAAGGCTTTAGCCGGCCAAAGACCGCCATCGACAGCAGGAGTCACCTTTGTGATCGGCAGGCGGCCGATCGCAGCCTCGTGGCGATAGTTGATGTCTTGCGCTTTGCTCACAAGGCAAGGCTAGTCATCAATGGGCTAGACGACCAATTCGTTTTATAGAACGTTATAAAGGCGAATACTGGTTGCCGGCAGTTTTATGACAATGCCAGGCTTGTCGGTTGCGGGTTTAGCGGTCGGGCGTTCGAGCGAGCTATCCCAGAGAAGTTCGAAACCGGCAGTTTCGATCTCGTTTGGCAGGGTGAAGTCGATGTCTGTCTCGGTGCCGTGAACAACGAGCAAAAGCTGGTTCACTTTGCCGTTTTCGTCGATGCTCTTGCCCAATTTGGCGAAACTGCGGTTTTCGCTGTTGTTCCAGTCATCCTCGGTCATGATCTGCCCGAAAACGTTGTACCAGCGCGCGAGGTCTGACTCGGTGGTCGCCTCGTCGAAATTGTTGAAGCGCTTCGGCCTCAGCACCGGGTTCTCGTTTCGAAGCCGAATCAAGTGCGCCACGGTGTCTTCGAGGTCGAGTTGGTGCTGGTTGAGTTGCCAGTTGACCCAGCTCAAAACGGTGTCTTGGCAATAGGCGTTGTTGTTGCCCAGTTGAGTCTTTGCTCGCTCGTCGCCAGCGGCAATCATCGGAATGCCTGCTGAGAACAACATGGTTGCCATCATGTTTCGCATGGCCCGTCTGCGCTGAGCGTGCGTCTCGGCATCAACCTGTTCGCCTTCGCCACCGTGGTTGAACGAATAGTTGTTGTTGGTTCCGTCGCGGTTGCTCTCGCCGTTCACCTGATTGTGTTTTACGTTGTAGCTAACCAAGTCGTGCAGGGTGAATCCGTCGTGAGCTGTGATGAAGTTCACACCTCCGAGCGGCCCGCTAGGACCATCAACGATATCGCGCGAACCCGATAGGCGAGTGGCAAGTTCGCCGACGCCATTGCCGTGGTGCCCGCTGTTGCGAGCGTTTGCGATATCGCTCAGCCAGAAACGCCGAATCGTGTCTCGGTAGCGGTCGTTCCATTCGCTGAATCGATCAGGAAACCCGCCGGTCTGCCAGCCGCCGAGGCCGACATCCCAGGGTTCAACAATCATCTTTGAATTTGCAAAGTCAGGGTCTTCGACAATTCGCTGAAGCAGCGGGTGCTGCGGGTCGAAGGTGTTTGAAGCGTCGCGCGCGAGAGTGGTGGCGAGATCAAATCTGAATCCATCGACCTGCATCTCGTTCGTCCAGTAACGAAGCGAATCAATAACCAAGTCGACAACGTGTGGGTTCGCGAAGTTCAGTGAGTTTCCGCAGCCGGTTGTGTCGTGATAGTTGCCGTTGTCGTCTTGACGGTAATAGCTGCTCGCATCGAGGCCGCGATAACTAAAGGTGAGACCACGGCTGCCAGCCTCGGCGGTGTGGTTGTAGACAACGTCTAGCAAGACCTCGATGCCGTTTCGGTGTAGTTCTCGAATGGCGGTCTTGACCTCGTTGAGAATTGCCTGCGGCCCGGCCTCGATAGCGCTCAGGCTGGCATAGCGGTGGTGTGCTGTAAAGAAGTTGATTGAGTTGTAGCCCCAGTAGTTGAACAGCCCCATGTTCAGCAGGTGCGGCTCAGAAATGATCTGGTGAATCGGCAAGAGCTCGACCGAGGTGACTCCCAGCTTCTTCAGGTGGGCGATTGTGCTTTCGTGAGCAAGGGCGGCGTAGGTTCCGCGAATGTCATCTGGCAGCGCAGTGTTGCCTCTGGTCAGGCCGCGAGCGTGCGCTTCGTAGATGATGACCTTGTCGAGTGGCACGTTTGGCTTAGTTACGCCCTGCCAGTCAAAACTGTTGTCAACCGCCACACAGTAGTAGTCACGGGCGGTCTCACGCTTGATGCCCCGGGCGTATGGGTCAATCAGTAGCAGTTCCTTGTTGAATGCGTGGCGCGGACCCTCTGGGCCATCTGCGCGAAGAGCATATTTCATGCCCGGCTTTAGAGCCGCCGAGGTGGCGCTCCAGATGAAGTTTTCGCCTCTGAGCAGTTCAATCTCGCGGCGAATCTCTCTCGGGTTCTCGTCGTCGAGAAGGACTATCCAGATCTGTGAAGCGTTAGCCGAATAAACACGGATAGTGCCAAGCTCGTTGGCAAAACTTACGCCAAGTGCGGCACGTGGTTCGGCGAAAGACATAGGCAAAAGCCTAAGCCCGCCGTGTTTCGAATTTGTTTAGGCTTGCCCCATGGCTATTTACCTCGATTACGCGGCATCCGTGCCAATTAATGCCGAGGTGTTAGCAACTTTCACAGAGGCGTTAACGGTTAGCGGAAACGCCAGTTCAACCCACTCATTCGGGCAGACGTCACGCATGATGCTAGAGGAGTCGAGAGAGCAAATCGCGCTCGCGGTAGGTTGCGATCGCAGCGAAGTGATTTTTACCTCTGGCGGAACCGAGAGCGACAACCTTGCAATCAAGGGGCTGTTCTGGCAGCGCAGGGGCGAAGACTCGGCCCGAAACGTAATTGTTTCGGCATACACGGAACATCACGGCGTTATCGACCCAATCGAATGGCTCGAGACTCACGAGGGTGCCGAAGTCATCTGGCTGCCCGTGCTAGAAAACGGCCAAGTCGATCTTAAGGCTCTAGAAAACGTTCTTCTTGACCGAGCTAACGAAGTGGCGCTGGTCTCGCTTATGTGGGCTAACAACGAGACCGGCGTTATTACAGACATTCAGGCAGTAACCGCGCTCGCGGCGAAGCACAAGATTCCGGTTCACAGCGACGCCGTTGCTGCCTTCGGCCACATGTCAACAAACTTTGCCGATTCAGGCTTGGCTGCCATGAGCATTACCGCGCATAAGGTTGCCGGCCCGGTTGGCGTTGGCGCACTTATTCTTTCGCGAGCATCCAAAGTCACGTCACTTATTCACGGTGGTGGCCAAGAACGTTCGGTGCGAAGTGGCACGATGAATGCGGCTGGGGCAAAGGCTTTCGCTCACGCGGCCGAGCTGGCGGTCAAAAACCTAGACCAGCACATAAGGCACACCGATTCACTGCTTGCAAAATTGCGTGAATCTATCGAAACCAGCATTGCCGGCGCTCGATTCAGCCGAGCAGATGCGCCTGGGCTATCGATGAACGCGCACTACACATTTGAAGGTCTGAAGTCTGATGGGCTGCTGTTCTTGCTAGATCAGGCCGGTTTTGCCGTGTCGGCAGGCTCTGCTTGTCAGGCCGGTGTTGCCCGTGCTTCTCACGTGCTTCTTGCCATGGGTCGCAGCGAAGACGAGGCAAACGCCTGCCTGCGCATCACCTTCGGGCTTGAAACCACCGCGGCCGACATCGACGCCTTCGTGCAGGCCTTAGTGCCGGCCGTCGAATCTGCTCGCCAAGCCAACTAGTTCGGTGGCTCAGCGTCATAGCCCTGCTTAAACTTGAACCATGAAGGTTCTTGCTGCGATGTCTGGTGGAGTCGACTCTGCCGTTGCCGCTGCTAGAGCAGTCGAAGCCGGTCACGAAGTCGTTGGTGTTCACCTGGCACTCTCGCGCATGCCGGGCACTCTGCGAACCGGTTCACGCGGATGCTGCACGATCGAAGACAGCATGGATGCCCAGCGTGCAGCAAACATTCTGGGAATTCCTTATTACGTCTGGGATTTCAGCGAAAGATTTAAAGAAGAAGTAGTCGATGACTTCATCGCGGAATATCAAGCAGGGCGAACTCCGAACCCTTGCATGCGCTGTAACGAGCGAATCAAGTTCGCGGCACTACTTGAGAAAGCACTAGCGCTTGGTTTCGACGCCGTGTGCACCGGCCACTACGCAACTATTTTGACCGGCGACGATGGCCAACTCGAACTTCACCGAAGCAACGCCTATGCAAAAGACCAGAGCTATGTTCTAGGCGTTCTTACCGAAAAAGAATTGAAGCACGCGTATTTTCCGATCGGTGCATCTGCTTCGAAAGATGACATTCGCGCAGAGGCCGCTGCTCGAGGTCTTGCGGTCGCAAACAAGCCAGACAGCTATGACATCTGTTTCATTCCAGAAGGCGACACTCAAGATTGGCTCAACGACAAGTTGGGCGAGATCGACGGAAACATCGTTGACCGAACCGGAAACGTTTTGGGCCAACACAGCGGCGCACACGGCTTCACGATCGGTCAGCGCAAGGGTTTGAACATCGGTCGACCAGCTGCAGACGGAAAACCTCGTTTCGTGCTCGAGATTCGTCCAAAGACAAATGAGGTCGTCGTTGGTTCGCACGCCGCTCTTGCGGTTATCGAACTTGCTGGTTCGCGCTTCACCTGGTGCGGCAGCGCGCCAGTCGATGCGACAACTTGGTTCGATGCCGACGTTCAGGTTCGTGCTCACGCAGACGCCGTGCCTTGCCAGGCCGCCGTTGTAGACGGTGAGATAGTCATGAAGCTTCGCGACCCGTTGATGGGTGTAGCTCCGGGGCAGACCGCAGTCTTGTATGTCGGCACCCGAGTTCTGGGGCAGGCAACCATCGATCGAACCGTTAGTGCCGTTGCCGTCGAGGCCGAAGCACTCGCATGAAGCACGAACAGGCTGCAAAGCGAGTCGCTGAACTCGTAGACGAAATCAACAAACACCGTCGTGCTTATTACTCGCAAGACAGCGTTCTAATTTCTGACGCCGAATATGACGCGCTGATGCGCGAACTTGAATTGCTCGAAGCCGAGCACCCAGATTTGATAACTGGTGATTCGCCAACTCAAACCGTTGGTGGCGAGGCAACGGCAACATTTTCGCCAGTGCAGCACCTCGATCGCATGTGGTCGCTCGACAACGTTTTTAGTCGCGAAGAGATGGCCGCTTGGATAGCGAAGACCGGCACCGGGCCATTCTTGTGCGAGCTCAAGATTGACGGCCTAGCTATCAACTTGAGATATGAAAACGGCAAATTGGTTTCAGCGGCAACTCGAGGCGATGGAGTTGTTGGCGAAGACGTCACGGCAAACGTTTTGACCATCAAGTCGATTCCGCGCGAACTTGCGGGAAAGGGCCACCCACCGGTTGTTGAAATTCGCGGCGAGATTTATTTGCCGGTCAAAGAGTTTCGTGAAATGAACGAACGCATCAACGAAGAGGGCGGCAAGGCATTTGCTAACCCGCGCAACGCGGCATCGGGTTCACTTCGTCAAAAAGATTCAAGCGTTACGGCGAGCAGACCACTGCGCATGTTGGTTCACGGCATCGGGGCGTGGGCAGATGCCCCGCTAACCAACCAAAGCGAACTCTATGAATTGCTCAAGTCTTGGGGGTTGCCAACATCAGAGCGTTACAAGGTGGTCGCGTCTGCTGAGGAGGTTCAGGCTTACATCGATAACTTCGAGACCCACAGGCACGATCTCGAGCACGAAATTGACGGTGTGGTTGTCAAGGTTGATGCCCTTGCAGAGCAGGCAGAACTTGGCTTTACCAGCCGTGCACCACGCTGGGCTATCGCCTATAAGTACCCGCCAGAGCAGGTGCACACCAAGCTTCTAGACATTCGAGTTTCGGTTGGTCGAACCGGCCGAGCGACTCCATATGCGGTCGTTGAGCCGGTCAAGGTTGCCGGTTCAGTTGTTGAGTTCGCAACATTGCACAACCAAGACGTTGTGAAGGCAAAGGGAATCTTGATTGGCGACACGATTGTGTTGCGCAAGGCCGGCGACGTTATCCCTGAAATTCTCGGCCCGGTAATCGAACTTCGTGACGGCTCAGAAAAAGCATTCGTCATGCCAAAGAACTGCCCCGACTGTGGTGCACCGCTTCGCCAAGAGAGCGAAGGCGACATCGATCTGCGTTGCAGCAATAACCAAAGTTGCCCAGCTCAATTGCGTGAGCGAATTGCATACATCGGTTCGCGCGGTGTTCTCGACATCGAAGCTCTTGGCGAAGTTGCAGCAGACGCTCTAACTCGAAGCGGCGAGCACCCAGCGATTCTTACTTCAGAGGCAAGCATCTTTGACTTGACCCTCGACAAGTTGACCGACGACCTGTTCAAGAAAAAAGATGGCACTCCTTCAGAAACCGCGCTCAAGCTCTTGCGCAATCTTGAAGAGGCAAAGTCGCGGCCGCTTTGGCGCGTGTTGACAGCACTCGGCATTCGTCACGTTGGGCCGGTAGCTGCTAGGTCTCTTACTAATCACTTTGGTTCGCTAGATGCGATCTTTGCGGCCAGTGAAGAGGAACTTAGCCAGGTTGAGGGCGTCGGTGCAACACTCGCTTCTTCGATCAAAGACTGGATCTCGATCGACTGGCATCGCGAAATCATCGAATCATGGCGCAAGGCTGGAGTAGTGCTTGCAATTGAGGGGCATGCCGGGCCAGGCGCTGCCGTCGTTGCCGACGGTAAGTTCAGCGGCCTGACCATTGTGGCAACAGGTTCGCTCAAGCAGTTCACCCGCGAGGGCATCGAAGAGGCCATCATCTCGAACGGTGGCAAGGCTGCCGGTTCGGTCTCGAAGAAGACCAGTTTCGTCGTGGCTGGCGAGAATGCCGGCTCAAAGCTGGCCAAAGCCGAGGAGCTCGGCATCGAGGTAATCGACGAAGACGAGTTTGTTCGCCGCCTAAATGCCTGAAACACCGCCGAAACAGGCTGTCAGCTAAACTCAGAGGGTAATCATCCCTCGTTCTGAGAGAGCTCAATGTCTGAAATTACCCCTGACCTAGTGCGTCATTTGGCTGGTCTTGCCCGAATTCTCGTCTCTGACGAAGAAGTCGAGCAGTTCACCAAGCAGCTATCGCTAATTGCCGACTCGGTCGCGCACGTTAGCAAGGCAATCGACGCCGACACCCCTTCGACCAGCCACCCGATCGCGATGGCAAACGTATTTCGCGAAGACGTGGTCGAGCCATCACTCAGCCAGGCAGAGGCGCTTTCGGGTGCACCTGACAGTGCAGAGGGTCGCTTCAAGGTCAACGCAATCTTGGATGAGGAGTAGGCCATGACCGACTTGATTCGCAAATCAGCGAGCGAACTCGCAGAACTCATCAGCAAGGGCGAAGTCTCGTCTGTTGAGGTAACTCGAGCACACCTAGACCGCAGCGCGGCCGTTGACGGCGCAGTGCACTCATACCTTTATCAGAACCCAGAGGCATCGCTAATCGCGGCAGCTGAGGTTGACCGCGCACGCGCAGCTGGCGAAATTACCTCGCCTCTCGCCGGTGTTCCAATTGCAGTCAAAGACAACTTGACCACGACCGATGCGCCAACAACTTCTGGTTCGAAAATTCTTCAGGGATGGGTTCCGCCATATGACGCAACCGTCGTGAAGAAACTTCGCGCAGCTGGCATGCCAATTCTTGGCAAGACCAACCTCGATGAATTTGCAATGGGTTCATCAACCGAGTTCAGCGCATATGGACCTTCGAAGAATCCGTGGGATCTAACTCGCATTCCTGGTGGTTCTGGAGGTGGCTCATCTTCTGTTGTTTCTTCGTTCCAGGCTCCGCTTGCAATCGGTTCTGACACCGGTGGCTCAATTCGTTTTCCGGGTGCTGTTACCGGAACCGTTGGCACCAAGCCAACCTATGGCGCTGTTTCTCGCTACGGCTTGATTGCTCTTGCGTCATCGCTAGACCAGATCGGCCCAGTTGCTCGAAACGTTCTCGACACCGCAATGTTGCAAGACGTCATTGCTGGGCACGACCCACACGACAGCACATCACTGCCTGAGTCGCTCGGTTCGATGACGGCTGCTGCCCTGAAGCAAGACGTCAAGGGCATGCGCATCGGCGTAATTAAGCAGCTTTCAGGCGAAGGTTTTCAGCCTGGTGTTGCCGCTCGCTTCAAAGAGAGCCTGAACCTTCTCGCCGCTGCTGGCGCCGAGATCGTTGAGGTTGACTGCCCAAGCTTCGAATATGCGATTGCCGCCTATTACCTGATCTTGCCGGCAGAGGCATCTTCTAACCTCGCAAAGTTCGACAGCGTTCGCTTCGGCATGCGCGTTGAGCCAAACGAGAACGCAACCATCGAACGAGTGATGGCAGCAACCCGCGAGGCTGGTTTTGGTCCTGAGGTTAAGCGCCGAATCATTCTCGGAACCTATGCTCTCTCGAGCGGTTCATATGACAAGTTCTATGGCGCGGCCCTCAAAGTTCGCACATTGATTCAGCGCGACTTCGACGCAGCCTTTGCAAAGGCAGACGTTTTGGTTTCGCCAACCGCTCCGACAACCGCGTTTAAGTTCGGCGACAAGATTGATGACCCATTGGCGATGTATCTAAACGACATCGCGACTATTCCGGCGAACCTTGCTGGAATTCCGGGAATGTCTGTTCCTAACGGTCTCGCAGACGAAGACGGACTTCCGGTTGGAATTCAGTTGCTCGCACCGGCTCGCGAAGACGCTCGTCTCTACCAAGTTGGCGGGTGGCTCGAAAAGGCTCACGAAGAAATTTGGGGCAAGCGAATGATCGATTTCGCTCCAGAGTTAGAGGTGAAGTAATCATGGCTAAAGCCGAATTGATGAACTACGAGCAAGCGCTCGAGCAGTTCGAAGTAGTTATCGGTCTTGAAGTTCACGTCGAGTTGAACACCAACACCAAAATGTTCTGCGGTTGCAAGAACGAGTTTGGCAACGAGCCAAATACAAACGTTTGCCCAATCTGCATCGCGTTGCCTGGTGCTCTGCCAGCAGTAAACAAGACTGCCGTTGAGTCGAGCATCAAGATTGGTCTTGCGCTCGGATGCGAAATCGCGCCAACCGGCCGCTTCGCTCGCAAGAACTATTTCTACCCAGACCTCGCCAAGAACTTTCAGACTTCGCAGTATGACGAGCCAATTGCTTTCGAAGGCTCGCTTGATGTTGAGGTTCCATCGGGCAAGGTTCACACCGTTCTCATTGAGCGCGCTCACATGGAAGAAGACGCCGGCAAGCTGACTCACATCGGTGGCTCAACCGGCCGCATTCAGGGCGCTGAGTATTCGCTAGTTGACTACAACCGCGCGGGTGTTCCACTCGTCGAGATCGTGACTAAGCCTGTCTATGGCGCAGGTGCCGAGGCTCCTGAGTTGGCTGCTGCTTATGTGCGGTCTATTCGTGAAATAGTGAAGGGCCTTGGCGTAAGCGATGCTCGCATGGAGCGCGGAAACGTGCGCTGTGATGCAAACGTTTCGCTTCGCAAGCACGGAGCCGAGAAGCTCGGAACCCGAACCGAGACCAAGAACGTAAACTCGCTTCGGTCGATCGAGCGCGCGGTTCGCTATGAGATTCAGCGCCAGGCGCACATCCTTGCGAATGGTGGCACCATCATTCAAGAGACTCGCCACTGGCACGAAGACAAGGGTGCGACCAGCGCTGGCCGCCCTAAGAGCGACGCCGATGACTACCGTTACTTTCCTGAGCCAGACCTTGTTCCGGTTCAGCCATCACGCGAACTCATTGAGGCACTGCGCGCAACTCTTCCTGAGAAGCCAGCAGATCGCCGCAAGCGTTTGGCGGGCGAGTGGGGCTTTAGCGAACTAGAGTTTCGCGACGTGGTCAACGCAGACTTGCTTGACCAAATCGAAGAGACCGTTACCGCGGGAGCAAAGCCTCAGGCTGCGCGCAAGTGGTGGATGGGTGAGCTCGCACGCATCGCAAACGAGAGCGAAGAAGGTGCTGTTCCGAACATCACTCCTGCTCAGGTTGCAGAACTTGCCAAACTAATCGAAGACGGCAAGATCAACGACCGTTTGGCTCGTGAAGTGCTCGGATATGTCTTGGCGGGCGAAGGTTCACCTGCCGAAATCGTGGCAGCTCGAGGTCTAGAGGTAGTTTCAGATGACGGTGCGTTGATCGCCGCTATCGAAGCAGCCCTTGCCAGCCAGCCAGATGTGATTCCTGCGATTCGCGAGGGTCGAATGCAGGCAGCTGGTCAGGTTATCGGTGCCGTGATGAAGGCGATGGCCGGTTCTGCAGATGCTGCTCGCGTGCGCGAGTTGCTGATCGAAATGGCAAACAAGTAACAAGCCTTTCGCGGCTTTACGGCTGCCTGTTAGAATTGGCAGGTTGTCGCGATTAGTCGCGATACATGGTGGGTATAGCTCAGCTGGTAGAGCACCTGGTTGTGGTCCAGGGGGCCGCGGGTTCAAGTCCCGTTACTCACCCGCGAACGAAAAAGACCCGACAATTCGGGTCTTTTTTGCATTCGCGCGTGTGCGAGGAACCTGTGAAGTTATCACAGGGATTTTCTGCTGAAAGTCAGTTCGTCGAATCCTTGAATGCAGAGAGCATTGTCTTGTAAACAGTGTCCCTGACTTTTAGTTAAGTGAGTCGGCTGCTGCCTTCGCTGCCTCGCTGCTTGGGCCAGGCAGTTCAACGAAAACGGTCTTGCGGTAGTACTGCAACTCTTTGATCGACTCGAGAATGTCGGCAAGCGCTCGATGGCCGCCGTCTTTCTTAGGCATGTTGAAGTAAACGCGTGGATACCAGCGGCGACTTAGTTCTTTAACCGAAGAAACGTCGATGTTTCGGTAGTGCAAGTGACTGTCTAGTGCAGGCATGTAGCGATTGATAAACATGCGATCGGTTCCAATTGTGTTGCCGGCAAGGGGAGCGGTGCGGGCTTCAGGCACAAAGCGCTTCACATATTCGAGAACTATGCTCTCGGCCTCTGCAAGTTCAACCCCGTTTTCGAATTCGTTGATTAGGCCGCTCTCGGTGTGCATGTTTCGAACGAATTCGCCCATGTTTGCCAGGCCCTCGGTGGTTGGCTTGATGACAATGTCGATGCCCTGATCAAGAATTTCGAGCTCAGAATTGGTTATGACAACCGCGATTTCGACAAGGCAGTCAACTCCTGGGTTGAGCCCGGTCATTTCGCAGTCGATCCATACGAGGTTGTCTGAAATGTTGATCACGCCTAAAAAATAAGGGAGGCCTCAGACATCTGAGACCTCCCTAATTCTAAACCGCCAGTTATGCGGTCTTGGCCTTGCGCGAAACCTTTGCAGGCTTGTTAGCCTTGCGGGCTGCGCGACGCTCTTTGCGACCCTCAACCAACCAGTAGAGCACTGGCACGATAACCAGGGTCAAAACGGTTGATGAGAATAGACCGCCGATAACAACGATTGCTAGCGGCTGCGAGATGAAGCCACCGCTGCCGGTTAGTCCGACTGCCATCGGGGTTAGCGCGAAGATGGTCGCAAGTGCGGTCATCAAGATTGGGCGCAAGCGCTGGCGAGCGCCATCCATGATTGCTTGCTGGGTTGGCTTGCCTTCGCGACGGTACTGGTTGATCAAGTCGATCAACACAATCGCGTTGGTAACCACAACACCGACGAGCAAGAGCATTCCGATGATTGCCGATACGCCAAGCGGGGTGTCGGTTGCGAGAAGCAAGCCGATGGCTCCGGTTGCCGCAAACGGAATCGAGATCAACAGAATTAGCGGCTGAACGATGCTCGAGAAGGTGGCCACCATGACGATGAACACGATCGCGATCGCTGCGAGCAGCGCAACGCCGAGCTGTGAGAACGAGTCAGCCTGTGATGCCGAAACACCACCGATTGTCGCCGTGACTCCTGCTGGCAGTTCAACGCCATCGAGACGCTTGGTCACATCAGCTGTGAGTGCTCCGAGGTTGTCGCCGCTTGGGGTGAGCATAACTTTCGCGCTGCGGTCACCCTTCTCGGTTGTGATTGCAGTCGGAACTTCAACCTCTTCGATGTCTGCGATTGATGACAACTTGATGAACCCGGATGCCGTCGGAATCGAGATGTTCTTCACCTTGGCTACGGTGTTTGCGACGTCGGTCTTCACAACGTAGATAGCGGTTGAAACACCGTCTAGGTTCACGTTTCCGATGCTCGATGGTTTCATCGCAGCTGCGACGATTCCGCCGATTGTGATTTCGGTTAGCCCGCGCTTCGCGGCTGCCAGACGGTCGACTGTGACGCGCAAGGTGCGCTGCTTGTCTGCAAGTGAATTCGTGATCTCACTAGTGTCTTTGGTACCAGCCATTGCTGCTTCGACTGCCGCGATGCCAGCGTTCAGCTGCTCGTCGGTTGCCGCGGTTACCTTGATGTCGATGGTGCCGCTGCTTCCAACTGCTGGGCCGCCTCCGCTCGCGAACTTCACTTCGCCGAGCGAGGCATCCTTGGCAAATTCTTTGGTCAGGCTGTCTTGAAGGGCAACCTGGTCAACGCCATCTTTGGCAGTTACCTGGATGCTTGTGCCACCGGCAGCGCCGCCGAAGGCAACGCGACCATCGCCAGAAGAACCGATGCTTGTCTGCACAACGGTCACTTCTTTGCGGGCGAGAAGAATTCCTTCGACCTTTGCCGCCGCCGCGTCACGCTGCTCGAGCGTCGCGCCAGATGGCAAGGTCTGGTTGATCACGAAGCTGGTTGCTCCGCTTGAACCGATGAAGTCGGTCTTGAGCAATGCAGACGACCCGAAGGTCATTACAAGAATCACAAACGACGCGACCAGAGTGATTACCGGGCGTCGCTGAGTCCATGAAAGCACTGGCAGATAGCCACGCTGAAGCCATGACTTGCGCTCGCGCTCTTCTTCTTCGTGACGAACCTGCTCTTCGTGCGCCTTGGCTGCCGCTTCGTTCTCGTGCTCAACCTGCGCTGGAGTCTTGAGGAACCAGTAAGCAAGCACGGGCACAATGGTCAACGAAACGACCAGCGATGCGACAAGCGCGATTGCGAATGTGAAGCCGAATGGGCGGAATAGCTCGCCGATTAGGCCGCCAACGAAGGTGATTGGCAAGAACACTGCAACTGTGGTGATTGTTGCGGCGGTAATTGCTGTTGCAACCTCGCGCACGGCACGAAGAATCGCCTTCTTCTTTGGCTCGCCATATGCGAGGTGTCTATTGATGTTTTCGATAACAACGATCGAGTCATCAACCACACGACCAATGGCGATAGTTAGCGCACTGAGGGTAAATAGGTTCAGCGAGTAACCGAAGAATCCGAGGCCGATGAATGTAATTAGCACCGATGTTGGAATCGAAATCGCGGTCACGATTGTCGAGCGAACCGAAAGCAAGAAAATCAGAATCACGATAATCGCAAAGGCGAGGCCAAGGGTTCCTTCGGTTGAAAGGTTCTCAAGCGACTGCTCAACAAATGGTGCCTGGTCGAACACGGTGACGATTGTCACAGCGCCGAGCTTCTTCTTGAATTCGCCCAGTTTGTCTTGAACCGCGTGCGAAACAGAAACGGTGTTTGCGTCTTGAGTCTTGGTGATTGAGATCGACAGTGTTGCTTTGCCGTTTACTCGTGAGATTGAAGTGGTCGGTGCATTCTCGAGGGTCACGGTTGCAACATCACGGATGCGCAGTGCGGTCGCGCTAGTCGTTACGGTCGGAGTGCTCGGAATCGAAATTCCACCTGGGATGCCGGTGGTTGGAAAACCGCTCGTCGGAAAACCCGAGGTTGGCGAACTGATTGAAGTCTTTGATCCGATTAGCGGAAGGTTCTTGAAGTCTTCGAGTGAATTGACCGGGGTGCCGACCTCAACCGAGATCGTTCCCTTCTTGTCGTCGATGGTTCCGGCAGGAATCACAAAACCGTTTGCCTGAAGCGCTGATGCGACCGACTGAGAGGTGAGACCATTTGCAGTCAACTTGCTTTGGTTGAACTTCAAGTTCACGCGCTTTTCGACGACACCCGAAATGGCTACATCGCGAACACCGCTGATGCCAGCGAATTCTGCGTTTGCAACGCTCGAGATGTTCTTAGCAAGGGCTTCGTTGTCGCCGCTGTCGGCAGAGACTCCGAGAACGATGATTGGCACGGTGTCAAATGAGCCGCTGAGAACCTTGGCCTTCGCCTCACCCGGAAGGGTGACTCCGGCAAGAGCCGCGTTAATCTTCTCGGTGACCTTTGAAGTGGGGGTGCCATATTCAAACTCGACGCGAACGATCGAGATGTTGCTCTGCGAGGTCGTGGTCGATGAAACCAATCCGTCGAGTGCGCGCATGGCCTCGTCGATTGGCTGGCTTACCTGCTTGTCAATTACCTCTGGCGAAGCGCCGATGTAAGTAGTGACGATTGCGGCCTGCGGGGTCTCGATGCTCGGAATGAGCTCTTGCTTTAGTGAACCAAGTGAGACGAAGCCAAAGATCGCGATAATCGCGGTAATTAGGGCTACGACTGAGCGGTTGGCAAGACTGAGTTTTGATAAACGGTGCACGGATGTCCTCTGATTTGACGGCTAACGGCCTTACTTAGCCTAACCGTCTGGACTTTCGGGCTATTCCGCTCTCAGGCAACTCCTAGGCCTTCAAGAACGCCATTTCTTCTGGGCTAAGGGTCACCGAAACCATGATTTCGCGCAACTGCTCAACCGTTCTGGCACTAGCAATAGGTGCAGCGACGGTTGGCTGCTGACGCAACCAAGCCAGGGCGATGGCTGAGAGGCTAACCGAGTGGTGGTTTGCCAAGCGATCTAGTTTGGCGAGCACGGCCCATCCGTGGTCATTGGTGTATTTAGTTACGCCACCGGCACGAACTGATTCAACTGAAACGCCTTCGCGGTACTTTCCAGACAAGAAGCCCCTGGCCAAACCAAAGTATGGCAAACCTTCAATGCCAAGCACTTTCAGCGCAGGCACGCTGTCGCGCTCGTATTCTTCGCGCTCAAGCAGGTTGTAGTGATTCTGCAGCGCAACATACTCGGTCAGGTTGTTTTGCTTTGAAATGCTTGCCGCCTCGAGCAGGCGTGCGCCGGAGTAGTTGCTTGCTGCGGCAAAACGAATCTTGCCAATTTTCTGCAATTCGGTGAACGCGGCCAGTGTCTCTTCGAGTGGGGTAGTGGCGTCGTCTTCGTGGGCGTAGTAAAGGTCGATATGGTCGCGCTGAAGACGCTTAAGCGAATCGTCGCAAGCCGCAATAATGTTGGCTCGGCTCAGGCCTGGTCGTGTGCTCAACTTGGCAACCTTTGTCGCGATCACAACTTCGTCGCTGTTGCCGCGGCTCTTCAGCCAGGTTCCGATGACCGATTCGCTCTCGCCGCCAACGTGGCCGTCGCCCCACTCGCTATAGACGTCTGCGGTGTCGATGAAGTTGCCGCCGAGCTCAGTGAAAACATTCAGCACGTCGTGGCTCTGGCGTTCGTCGGCGCTCCAGCCGAACACGTTTCCGCCGAGGCAAAGGTCAGAGATTACGAGGTCAGTTTTGGCAAGAGTGCGAAGAGTCATTTGCTAAGGATAGTCGTCAGTTAAAGACCGTTCTAAAAGTTAGTGGGACCGCGAATTGTGGGAGAGCCTGAAGTGCTCGATAAGTATGCCAGGTTCCAGATTCCATTGTTGGCGTGAGTGTTGCTCCACCATATACGTTGTCTGTATCTGGAAGATGCCCACCAGGTGCGTAGGCAACGCAGACAATATGTGAATTCACTGTTCCCGCCGAACCTCCGGCCACATCCCAAAGGACTGACTGCGGTACTTGCAACTGGCCATTCAAGAATGAAAAGTACTGATAGCCAGCCGTCCAGGTTGTTCCAACGTGATTTTTGACAGCGGCATACTTAGTTGGAAAAGGTGGGGTTACAGAGGTGTTTGCCAGCAAGTCCCCAGTGCAGTTTGCCTGACTGAAGTAAACCGGAGTATCTCCTTCAAGATTCCAAGGAAGAATTGATCCGTCCCACGGAGACAAACAGGTCTGCGACACCAAGGAAGAGTCGTAGAAACATGGGTTTATTTCTGGAAATTTAACTCCCAAATCATTTCCTTGACCGTCAAAAATGTGCAATGTTGCCGACGTAGGCAGGGTTGCATTGATTCCGGCGGGTCCTTGAATTCCTCGCACTCCTACCGGGCCTTGGATTCCGGGTTCCCCCCTGGTCATCCATGTTTCTTTGATTTCGGAGGACTTGCAAGATTTTCCAATCATTTTGCGAAGATTTCCATCGCTCTTTGATACACAAACAGCTATCCCCGTCGAGGCACTGTTAGCCATTGAGCTGACTCCAAAGAGCGCACTAAGAATTGCCGCAGTTGCAAAAAGAATTGTCCTTGAAGATTTCATTCAGTGACCCCATAATTTCGAATTTCAAAAAATCCTAATACCTCATACTCGTTGACTTCGATAAACTTGGCACGGCTTGAAGCAGCCATGCCCTCGTAGCTCAGTGGATAGAGCAAGAGCCTTCTAATCTCTTGGTCGCAGGTTCGATTCCTGCCGAGGGCGCTCGCACCGCACAAGAAATTCTTAGTGCTCAAGTTAATTGGGCTCAAAGCGCTTTTGCGCTTTTCGGGTTCGATTCCTGCCGAGGGCGCCAAGGAAGAGCTCCCGTGCTCCAGAGAGCCCAAAGCACTAGCAGTGGTTGAAAGAGCAATCTAATCGCTCGCGCCTGATCGGTGTTGAGCCCGAAGGCATCCCTGTGCTCTAGAAACTGGGCGATGTTGCCCGGAAAAATGGCGATGAAGAATAGTGCCGTCAGCACCCCGGCCGATTTGCGTCGTGATTTGAGAAGAATCAACGCGCATCCAAGAGCTATTTCGACAACGCCCGAAGCAAGAACAACGAAGTCTGGGTCAAGCGGCAACCACGGCGGAACCTGAGCGGTGAACTCGCTCCGCGCAAATGTGAGGTGGCCGGTGCCGGCAAAAACCAGAGCTGCTCCAAGAAGAATTCGCGCGGCGTTCCTGATTAGGTTCATGGCCACAAGGTATCACTGCACAGCAATTGAAGTTTCAAAACTTTTCAACAGAAAACCAGCCCGACCACATCAAGGGCACTCGGTCTCTTAGTTTTTTCAAATCACCTCTGAGGTTTGGGCTCGGGAGATCAACAGCTTGGCCGTCGTTGACTTCCCCCGGGAAGCGATAGGAGGTGATTTGCGTGAAGATTCTCGTAATCGTTCGACGTTGGATGACGCCAAGCATCGTGCTTAGCGCCATCACAACAACGAATAACGCAATACAGCTGCTAATTCTTTGGCTGATTCAGCTTCTGAACTAATAGCGGAGTCGTCCGAGCTCGCGTTTCCCCAAACCACTCGGGCGTTTCTTGCACTCAGTATTACATGGGCCAATACCTCGAACGCAAGTCGAAAACGCCGCCAAAAGTGTAAAAATAGAGACTGAATATCCTCTTGGATTCGGGCAGTAGCCGGGCGAAGATGCCGCGGCGGGGGACCCACCCGAGGAGCCATCCGTGATTAATCGCGACAGACTAGCCAAGCTAAACCAGCGCGAACTTTCTACCTTCGCCGAGCGCAACCCAAAGTCGCGCGCAGCCTATGAAAAAGCCGATCACCTATTCGGCCGTGTTCCGATGACATGGATGAACAAGAAGGCCGGTGGTTTTCCGGTCTACTTCGACAAGGCAGTCGGCAATCGCATCTGGGACATCGACGGAAACGAATACATCGACTTTGCCCTTGGCGACACCGGAGCAATGGCGGGTCACTCAAACCCAGTCGTAGTCGAAGCAATTGAAAAGCGCATCAAGCACCAGGGTGGTTTGACAACTATGTTGCCGACCGAAGACGCCGAATGGGTTGCAGCAAACTTGAGCGAGCGTTTCGGCATGGCCAAGTGGAGCTTCTCGCTAACAGCCACCGACGCAAACCGCTGGGCAATTCGTTTGGTTCGCGCAATTACCGGCAAGCCAAAGATTTTATTCAACGCATACTGCTATCACGGATCAGTCGACGAAGCGCTAATCGTCGTTGGCCCAGACGGTGAAGGCATGAGCCGCCCAGGCAACGTAGGTTCGCCTGTTGATGTCACCGAGACCTCGCGCGTTGCTGAGTTCAACGACCTCGAAGGTCTAGAGCGCCAACTAAAGCGTGGCGATGTTGCTGCTGTGCTGATGGAACCGGCGATGACTAACATCGGAATCGTTTTGCCTGAACCTGGATATCTCGCGGGCGTTCGCGAACTGACTCGCAAGTATGACGCGTTGCTGATCATCGACGAGACTCACACGTTCTCTGCTGGCTATGGAGGCATGACCAAGCGCGATGGTCTTGAACCAGATGTCTTTGTAATTGGAAAAGCAATTGCCGGGGGAATCCCAACTGGAACCTACGGCCTGAGCGCTGAATTCGCAGAAAAGGTATTGGCTCGAACCGACCTCGACTTGGTAGATATGGGCGGCGTTGGCGGCACACTTGCCGGAAACCCGCTTTCAGTCGCTGCTATGCGAGCAACCCTCGAGCACGTTCTGACCGAAGAAGCTTTCGCGAAGATGATCGACCTGGCTACCTATTTCACCGACGGTGTGAACGCCCTATTCGAGAAGTACGACCTTCCTTGGGCTATCAACCAGCTTGGAACAAGAGCTGAATATCGCTTCGCCAAGCCGTATCCGATTACCGGAACGGCAGCCTATGAGTCGGCAGATGCCGAACTAGAGGACTTCTTGCACCTCTACCTTGCGAACCGCGGCATTCTGCTGACTCCGTTTCACAACATGGCTCTGATGTGCCCAACCACCACAAAGGCCGATGTCGATGCTCACCACGAGGTTTTCGAGGCTGCGATCAGTGAATTAGTCGGGCGCTAACCCGATTCTCAACTTAGACTTAAGGCATTATGAACTCTGCTTACTTGTCCTTTGAAATCATCTCGATGGTAGTTCTGACGGGCATTTTGCTTGCAGACGTGCTTCTGATCTTCAAGCGCCCTCACATTCCGAGTGCAAAAGAATCGACCCTCTGGGTGCTTTTCTACGCTGCATTAGCAGTGGCCTTCGGTTTTGTGCTCTGGAATCTCTTCGGAGCAACTAAGGCGACAGAGTTCTTTGCCGGATGGTTGACCGAATACAGCCTCAGCCTCGATAACCTCTTCGTTTTCGTAATCATCATGACTCGCTTCGCGGTGCCCAAGAAGTACCAGCAAGAGGTGTTGATGGTTGGTGTTGTGCTTGCGCTAATTCTTCGCGGAATCTTCATTGCGGTTGGTGCGGCGCTGATCGAATCGTTTAGCGCAATCTTCTATGTTTTCGGCGCTTTCTTGCTTTACACCGCATGGCACCAGGCGTTTAGATCTCACAAAGACGAAGAAGAATCAGAGAGCAAACTGATTGTCTGGCTTCGCAAGAGAATCGAAGTTTCGAAAGACTACGACGGCGCCAAGATTCGCACCGTTCAAAATGGTCGCAAGATGTTCACCCCGATGCTTGTCGTATTCATTGCGATTGCGGCAACCGACGTGATGTTCGCGTTCGACTCGATTCCGGCAATCTTCGGAATCACGACAGACCCGTTCATCGTGTTTACAGCTAACGTGTTTGCGCTCATGGGTCTGCGCCAGCTCTACTTCTTGCTGGGTGGTCTTCTCGACAAACTCGAATACCTCAAGTACGGAATTGCATTCATCCTTGGTTTCATCGGCTTCAAACTCGTCTCTCACGCAATGCACGTAAATGAGCTTCCGTTCATCAACGGCGGCAAGCACATTTACTGGGCACCTGAGATCAGCACCGACACCTCTCTTATGGTGATTGTTGGTTCGATTGTTATTTCTGCAGCGGCCAGCCTCATCTCAGCTCGCCGCAAGAGCAAAAACAAGAGCTAACCGTTTGAGCGACCAACTGCCTGCGTGCCCGCTGTGCGCTTGTGAATACACCTATGAAATGGGTGCTCTGCTTGTCTGCCCGGAGTGCGCTCACGAGTGGCAGCAGTCTGAAGCCGCTGAAGAGCAAGCTGAAAGCTCAAAAGAAATCAAGGATTCCGTCGGCAACGTGCTCGCCGATGGTGACACCGTGACGATTGTGAAAGACCTTAAGGTCAAGGGCAGTTCGAGCTCAATCAAGGTTGGCACAAAGGTGCGCAACATTCGCTTGGTCAATGGTGCTGACGGTCACGACATTGACGCAAAGGTCGATGGCTTTGGCTCGATTATGTTGAAGTCGAGCGTTGTAAAGAAAGTTCTTTAGCCTAGCAAGCTCTTCATCTGCTTATAGATGATGTTCGCTGCCATCACCGGGTTCAAGCGGCTTAGGCGATCCATCATGGTTGCATCTGAGCCGATGGTGATTCTCGGTTTGTTGTTCTCAATCGCGTCGACCATGGCCCTGGCGGCAACGTCAGCTGCGGTCTGCTTGAACTGACTCTCAGCTTGTTCAGCACCTGCCGGAATAGCCATTCCAGAGTTCTGTGCAATGTTCGTTGAGATCGCTCCCGGAAACACGATGGTTACGCCGACCCTGGTATCCATGAGTTCAGAGCGCAGCCCCTCGGTAAAGAGTTTGACTGCCGCCTTCGATGCACCATAAACGCTCTGACCCGGAACCGGGGCATAGGCACCCATAGATGACACGTTCAAGATGTGTGCTTCTTCGCGAGCAAGCAATCCGGGCAAGAAAGCCTTGACCAACATCAGCGGGCCAGTAAAGTTCACGTTCATCACGTGAGCGGCCGATTCGAGCGAAAGTTCGTTGATCTTGACGAATGGCTGAATGATTCCGGCGTTGTTGATTAGCGCATCAACGGCACCGAGCTTCTTGGTGATGTCTGCCGGCAGTTTTGCGACCTTGACCGCGTCGGTGATGTCGACAACGAAAGTCTCGACTGTTCCGCCGATGGCGGTTGCAAGCAACTTGGTTTCATCGAGAGTGGCTTTGCGCATGTCGATGGCGGCAACGCGAGCACCTCGGCGCACCAGCTCAAGAGTTAGTTCGCGCCCCATGCCACTGCCTGCACCAGTAACAACTACAACTTTTCCATTCACCTTCACGGTGGCCTCCTAGGTCTACATGCGCAGACTACGCCTGCAAAAGTCGTTAGGCAACTAATGATTACCTAACTTCGAGGGGCAGAAGAAAGCGGGACCGACGTCGACTTCGGCCCCGCTGTGTTTCCCCCATGCGGTCAGTTGGCTGCTCTCTCTAAATTCCGCAACATGGCTGAGCGCCACCGGTGCCTGACATTGGGGCAATGGTGATCGCGGTCAATGAGACCAAAATCGCCAGAGCTCCAGTCATCAGGATCATCTTTACCCTTTTCATGATTCCCCCTAACGGCATCGATGACACGATATTGTCAAAGATTGTCAAAATTTGTCAAGCGAAATAGACTCACGACATGGTCACAATCGATTCGGCTCAGGGCAGGGCCTTCAAGACTGCGCGACTGAACCTCGGCATGAGCTTGGCCGAGGCCTCTGAGGGCATCTGCTCTGAGAGTTACCTCTCGCTGATCGAATCTGGCAAGCGCCAGGCAAGCGTCAAAATGTCTCGGCAACTGGCCTCTCGGCTTAGTGTTTCGGCACCTGCTCAAAAGCGGCAGACCAAGGCCCAGGCGATTGCTCTCGAAGCCGAATTGGCGATTCGCACCGGCAACAAAAAGCAAGCCAAAGAACTGCTTGCCAAAGACTCGACCGATGAGCGAGCCAACTTTGTTCACGGATTGATTGCCGAGGTTGAAGGCAATTTTGAATCGGCCATGAACTTTCAAGAGGCCTGCCTAAACAATCTCGAAGCGTCAAATCAGACGCGACTCGATAGCTCAATTGCTATTTGTCGAATCGCGGCGAATCAACTTCAGGTGTCAACAGCAATCGAAGTGGGAGAGAGGGCTCTTCGCGAACTTGCAAACCAAAGCGACGTTGACTCAGCGAGTGTTTCAGAACTCAGGGCTACTCTCTCGGGTGTCTATTGCGAAACCGGCGACATGCTTCGAGCAAGACAACTGACCGACCCGGCATTGAACGATTCAAACGCCGAAGATCGAACTAAAGTGCAAGAACTCTGGTCAAGGTCATATGTTCTAGCCGCCGAATCAAAGTTCGAAGAAGCAGCCGTGCTTTCTAAGAGCGCTCTTGCATTGCTCGAGAAAATGGAGCGACCCATGAAACTTGCAGCGCTCAAGCAAACCCATGCCTGGTATCTCTTGCAAGACGAAAATGCAGATCTAAATTTCATAGAGCAAGAGTTGCTCGAGTGCATCGCAATCGCCTCAATGGCCGATGCTCAGGTTATGCAGGCAAATTGCCGAGCTGTGCTTGGTCTCGTCGAAGCAATGCGAGCAAACTCGTCGGCATCAGAAAACTACTTCGCTTCGGCGTTATCGCAATTGCAGGGCAGCGACCTTGCTGGAGCATTGATCTTGCAAGCCAATGCCCATGTTCGATTGGGCGACAGCGGGGCCGCCAAGAGTGCCTTGCTGTCGGCTCGAAACCTGCTCGAAGCCAGCGGAGCCACCCGTTCAGAGGCTTATGCCTGGCGTCAGCTCGCGGCTATCTATGAAGAGCTAGGCGAGGCCGAATCGGCACTGGCTTGCCTAAAAGCCGCGACTGATTTGATTGGGCTCAACGCAAGCCCAATCGCGGCCTCGCTTGACGCCCGCTAGTTCTTTGGTTGGTCCGTAACCAGTTCGGCATCCATGGGTTGGGTCGCCGGCAAAGACTTCTCGATTTGAGATAGCTCTTCGTCGCTGAGTGTCACCTTGAGGGCGCTCACGTTATCGAGAACTGTCTCGATGCGAGTGACTCCCGGAATCGGAACGATCGATGGGGAGAGTGAACGCAACCAGGCCATCGCAACTGCGTGAGTTGAGCATTGGTGATTTTTAGCGATTGTTGCGAAAACCGAATCGAGATCTTTGACGCCTTTTGATGGCGACCAAGGCAGATAGACAATGCCAAACTCTTCGCAAACTTCGAGCACGTCAAGTTCTTGACGGTAAACCGGGTTCAATTGATTCTGAACGCTGACGATTCCGCCTTCGGAAGGGGTGCCGAGAATCTCGATGGCTCTGCGCAATTGCTTCGCGCTGTAGTTGCTAACACCGAGGTGTTCGATGATTCCGCGCTGGCGCAAAGCGTCGAGGTTCTGAACCTGCTCTTCTAATTTTAGGTTTGGGTCAAGTCGGTGGTGTTGCCATAGCTGTAGCTTTGCAACTCCCAGTCGGCCGGCAGATGCCTCGGCTGCGCGCAGAAGATAGTCGACCGTCGCGTTGCGACCCCAGACTTCACCAGGCTTGCGTGTGATGCCAGCCTTTGTGCCGATCACGATTTTCGCTTTGTCGGCTGAAGAGCCGTTCCAGGTGCGCAGTGCATCAGCGACCATTAGCTCGTTCTCGCCAAACTTGTTCCACGCTGAGGCATAGATGTCTGAGGTGTCAAAGAACGTCACACCGGCATCCATGGCTGCATGCAATGCACTCAAAACGCCTTGGTAGGCCTCTTCAGAGCCGAGGGCGATGCCATTGAACTGGGCATACATCGAACCGAAACCGATGTCGCCGATTGTGTCGCGAAAGATAGTCATGTTGAAAGACTAGTTGGCTCAAAACTCTGAAGGGTCTTCAAGATTGTTAACTTCGAGGCCCTTGCCGGTCTTCTTGTATCGAGAGCTCGTTCCCAAAGGTTTCCAAGGAATGTACTTGCCTAGTAAGCCCGAGGGCACAGTTTCGCCCATCGCACGCTTATTTGATTCTGCGTTCTCACGCTTCAGGGCTACAAATTCTTTAGGCGAGACTTTAACAGGGCGATTTGCCAGACGACTGTTAGGAAACAGCGCCATTGCGATCCAGCGAAAAGGGTTTGCCATGTCAGTAATTTTTCGATTCTTCGATGTTCGTGCCATCGAGGCGCTTGCCAGAATTCAAAAACTCGACGGAGTCATGGTTGAAGTCGCTGAACTGAGCTCTGCGCATCATGTCCGGTTTAACGGTGTCACCCATCGCGCTTTGGTTGGATTCAGCATTTTCACGCTTAAGCGCGAGATATTCTTCTCGGGAAACTTTCACAGGCCGAGTAGCTATTTTGCTGTTCGGAAAAAGCGCCATGGCGATCCAACGAATTGGGTCTGCCATGTCAGCCGTTTTTCGATTCTTCGATGTCTGTTCCATCTAGGCGTTTGCCGTAATTCAACAATTGGACTGAGTCGTGTAAGACCGGGTTCCATACTTTCGAATTTCCACTGGGCCTTAGGTTGCCATCTTTGTAGAACATCTCAGGTTTCACTGTTTCACCCATTGAGTATTTGCTCGATTCGGCAATTTCTCTCTGGAGCGCCAAATATTATTTGCGAGAAACTTTGACAGGGCGATTTGCGAGCCCACTGTTTGGAAACAGGGCCCTGACGAACCATCCAATGAGTTTTGGCATCTTCTAGATTCGAATTGACAGCATGCACATGCCGCTGCAAAGGCGACCACCAAAGCCCCCGCCACCAGCCCCGCCGTCAATTCCTGTAGCAAGGCAAGAAAGGTCTCGGTAAACCTCTTCAACTAATGAACACTCGTTTCCGGCTAATCCAGCTTCGCTTGAAGTGGGCGTAGACGATGCAGACGGAGTGGACGCGACAACAGCTGTGAAAATCAACGCAAGCGCTATAGCGAATTTGTAGGTGTTCCTAATTGTCATTATTTCCCCCAAAGAAATGTTTGACATTATTCTAGGTTAGCTCGAACTGGCCGCCCTCGATCTGACCCTGCTTGCGGTAGAGATCGAGCTTCTGGCGGGTATCCATGATGTCTAGGTTGCGCATGGTCAGCTGACCAATGCGGTCAACCGGGCCGAAGGCTGCGTCTTCGGTGCGCTCCATCGATAGCTTCTCTGGGTGATAGCTGAAGCCCTCACCACGAGTGTCAACAATTGTGTAGTCGTCGCCACGGCGTAGGCGCAGGGTAACCGAACCATTCACGGCAGAGGCAACCCACTTGGTGAGTGACTCGCGAAGCATGAGGGTCTGCGGGTCTAGCCAGCGTCCTTCATACAAGAGGCGACCCATGCGGCGGCCTTCTGCGTGATAAGCAGCGATGGTGTCTTCGTTGTGAATTGCCGAGATCAAGCGCTCGTATGCAACGAACAGCAGCGCCATTCCGGGAGCCTCATAGATTCCGCGGCTCTTGGCCTCAATAATTCTGTTTTCGATTTGGTCGCTCATGCCTAATCCGTGACGACCACCGATTTCGTTGGCCTTGTAGAAAAGCTGAACCGCATCTTTGAAGTTCTCACCGTTGATGGCAACAGGGCGACCCTGCGAGAAGGTGATGGTTACGTCTTCGCTATCAATCTTGACCGATGGGTCCCAGAACTTGACGCCCATGATCGGCTCAACGGTTTCATAAGAAGTGTCGAGGATCTCGAGAATCTTTGCCTCGTGCGTAGCGCCAAGCATGTTGGCATCGGTGCTGTATGCCTTTTCGACAGATGCGCGGTATGGCAACTTGCGCTCGAGCAACCACTCAGACATCTCGTGTCGGCCACCGAGTTCTTCGACGAACTGAGCGTCGAGCCAAGGCTTATAAATTCTTAGGTTTGGGTTGGCGAGCAATCCGTAGCGATAGAAACGCTCGATGTCATTGCCCTTGTATGTGCTTCCGTCGCCCCAGATCTCAACGCCATCTTCTTGCATTGCTCGAACGAGCAGGGTTCCGGTAACTACGCGACCGAGGGGAGTCGTGTTGAAATAAGCCTTGCCGCCTGTGCGAATGTGAAATGCACCGCAAGCTATCGCAGCTAGGGCCTCTTCGACTAGTGAGTGGCGGCAGTCAACCAAACGGCCTGCCTCGGCTCCATAGACCAGTGCGCGGTCAGGAATCGAGTCGATGTCGTCTTCGTCATACTGGCCTAGGTTGGCCGTGTAAGCGAACGGAATCGCACCCTTTTCGCGCATCCAGGCGACTGCGACAGAGGTGTCTAGGCCACCAGAGAAAGCGATGCCGACTTTTTCGCCGACCGGAAGAGATGCAAGAACTTTAGACATTCGTTAAGGCTACCGAATAACGGCCCCGATTGGCAGGCTTCTGCGCCGTCTTGGTGTCAAAGTAGAGCCATGAGCAGAAAACCGAAGAACCCGCAGCGTCGAAAAATGATTTGGCTGAGCATCGTGCTCGCCATTCTTCTCGGCCCACTGATGGTGCCGGTGTCGACATCGGGCACGGTTTCAAACGTTGAGGCTGCTGGCAAAGACGCAACTTTCTTCATGTCGCTTGGCATCGATATTCACTATGTGCAGACCCCGGTTCGCGCCTCATGTCTGATTGAGGGCAAGACAATCATTTTGATTCACGGATTCGGCGCGAGCACATTCTCGTGGAAGCCGATTCAGCAGAGCTTTTCGCCTTGCGACACCGTGATTGCCTATGATCGCCCGGCCTTTGGCTTCACCGAGCGACCACTCAGCTGGAAGGGCTTGAACCCTTATTCGATGGCAGCTCAAATGCAAATCTTGGATGACCTCGTCACCAAGTTCGCCAATGGCCGCAAGGTTGTCTTGATTGGGCATTCGGCAGGCGGGCAAGTTGCCGCGCAATATGCCCTCGATAATGCGAGCAAGGTTTCAAACCTGATTCTCGAGTCGCCGGCCATCTTGAATGGCACTCCCGGTGCTGGCATGGCGTGGCTGACTTATGTTCCGCAGATCAATCACCTTGGGCCAGCTCTGGTTGCTTCGATTGCAACAACGGGCGATGCGCTGCTCGAATCGAGTTTTCACGACAAGAGCAAGTTGACTGGGGAAACCTATGACGGTTATCACGCACCGCTCAAGATTAAGAATTGGGAGTTTGCCTTCTGGGAGTTTTCGCGAGCAGACAAGACCAACGACGTTGCTTCGCGCCTAACCGAGTTTGAAATGCCAGTGCTTCTAATAACCGGTGATGATGACACAGTTGTTGAAACTGCGCTGACCGAAAAACTTGCAACAAAGATGCCTAAGGCAAAGCTTGTGGTTGTGCCAAACGCAGGTCACTTGTTGCATGAAGAGAACCCAGCGGTATTTGTTGATGCCGTTAGAACTGAGATTGGCTAGCTAAAGGCCTCTGGTGGTGGGCAACTGCAGAACAAGTTGCGGTCACCATAGACAGAGTCAATGCGACGCACGATCGGCCAGTACTTGTGACGGTGCTGACCAGCAACCGGATAGACAGCTAGCTCACGCGAATATGGGTGGTTCCATTCGCCAGCAATCATCTTGGCTGTGTGTGGTGCATTGTGAAGCGGGTTGTCTTCTGCTGGCCAGGTGCCAGCAGCAACTTCGCGGCTCTCGTTGCGAATCGCAATCATTGCGTCAACGAAGCGATCTAGCTCTTCGAGCGGTTCGCTCTCGGTTGGCTCAATCATGAGTGTTCCTGCTACCGGAAACGACATGGTTGGCGCGTGAAAGCCATAGTCAATCAAGCGCTTGGCAACGTCGTCGACTGAGATGCCGGTTTCTTTTTGAATCGGGCGAATGTCGATGATGCACTCGTGTGCGACTAGACCATTGTGCCCCGAGTAGAGCAGTGGGTAGTGGCCCTCAAGTTTCTTGGCAACGTAGTTTGCAGACAACACCGCGGCAGCGGTGGCATTGCGCAGGCCATCGGCACCCATCATGCGAATGTATGCCCATGAGATTGGCAGAACGCTCGCAGAGCCAAACGGCGCAGCCGAGATTGGCCCATAGTTAGCGAGCTTGGTTTGAGCCATCGGGTGGCCTGGCAAGAACGGCGCAAGGTGAGCACGAGCGGCTACTGGGCCAACGCCTGGGCCACCGCCACCGTGAGGAATCGCGAAGGTCTTGTGCAGGTTGAGGTGGCTCACGTCGCCACCAAACTTGCCGAACTTGGCATAGCCGATGGCAGCGTTAGTGTTCGCGCCATCGATGTATACCTGACCGCCGGCTGCGTGAACCTTTTCGCAAAGCTCAACAACAGACTCTTCATAAACACCGTGAGTCGAAGGGTAAGTGATCATGATTGCCGAAAGCTTGTCGCCAGTCTCATCGATTTTGTTTTGCAAGTCGTTGAGGTCAACGTTTCCGTTATCGTCGCAAGCAACTACGACTACCTGCATGCCAGCGAGAACGGCAGAGGCAGCGTTGGTGCCGTGTGCGCTAGACGGAATCAAGCAAACGTCACGCTGAACATCGCCGCGGCTTAGGTGGTAACCGCGAATAGCCATCAGTCCGGCAAGTTCGCCCTGGCTGCCTGCGTTTGGCTGAATCGAAACGTTGTCGTAACCGGTTAGGTCGCTCAACCAAGATTGCAAAGTGTCGACAAGTTCGAGATATCCGCTGACATCTTCGGCCGGTGCGAATGGGTGAATGTTTCCGAACTCTGGCCAGGTGACTGGCTCCATCTCGCTGGTTGCGTTCAGCTTCATGGTGCAAGAGCCAAGCGGAATCATTCCGCGGTCAAGCGCATAGTCGTAATCTGCAAGTCGCTTTAGGTAGCGAAGCATTGCGGTTTCGCTGTGGTGTGAGTTGAAAACTGGGTGAGTTAGATATTCACTCGTGCGAGCAAATGTCGAAAGTTGGCTGCTTGCTGAAGAAGGAATTGTCGCACCGAAAACCTCGCCGAGATCTGCCAGGTTTTCTTCTGTTGTGGTTTCGTCTAGCGAAAGCTGAAGGCAGTTTTCGCTTCTAACCAGCATCGTGATGTTCTTTGCTCGTGCAGCCGCGAAGAGTTTGTTTGCGTCGACATCGCACAACTCGAGAGTGTCGAAGAAGTCTGCGTGCTTCACCTTGATGCCGGCAGCCGAGAGCCCCTTTGCCAGACGAGCCGTCTTAGAGTGCACCTCGCTAGCAATCGCCTTCAAGCCGTCAGGGCCGTGATAAACGGCATACATGCCTGCAATTACGGCAAGCAAAACCTGAGCGGTACAAATGTTCGAGGTAGCACGCTCACGACGAATGTGCTGCTCGCGAGTCTGCAGGGTTAGGCGATAGGCGGCGGCACCATCTGCGTCAACAGAGAGACCAACCAAACGACCAGGCATTGAGCGCTCTAGGTCATTGCGAACCGCGAGATAGCCCGCGTGTGGGCCACCAAAGCCCATTGGCACGCCGAATCGCTGGGTTGTACCAACGACAACGTCTGCACCCTGCTCGCCAGGAGAGGTCAACAGGGTCAGTGCCAAGAGGTCAGCTGCAACAACCGAAACACCGCCGACTGCATGAGTAGCCGAAATCACTGGAGAGAGGTCAGTAATTCGACCGCTCGCGCCCGGATACTGCAGAAGTGAACCGAAGTGCTCGCCGTGAGCAGCGATATCGCTGTCGCTTTCGAAATATTTGATCTCGAACTGCATTGGTTCTGCGCGGTGCTCGAGAAGTGCCTTGGTCTGAGGAAGGGTGTCTGCGTCAACCAAGAAGACGTTCGACTCGTTGCTCGCGGTTCGCTTTGCAATCATCATGGCTTCAACAGCAGCCGTTGATTCGTCGAGCATCGAAGCATTAGCGGTCTTCATGCCGGTGAGGTCGGTGACCATGGTTTGAAAGTTGATCAGCGCTTCGAGGCGACCCTGTGAGATTTCAGGCTGGTATGGCGTGTATGCGGTGTACCACGAAGGGTTTTCGAGAACGTTGCGCTTGATTACACCAGGAATGTGGGTGCCGTAGTAACCCAAACCAATCATCGAAGTGGTGACGCGGTTTTTGCTTGCAATCTTGCGAAGCTCGGCAAGTGCCTCAGCCTCACTGCGAGCAGGGTCTAAAGTGCTGTCACCACGAAAACGAATTACCTCAGGAACCGCTGCGCTTAGAAGCGAGTCGAGGGTTTCATAACCGAGTGCAGACAACATGGTCTGCTGTTCGGTTGATGAAGTGCCAATGTGACGGTATTGAAATTTTTCGTGGTCGAGTGGCATTTGTGTTTTATTCGCCGATCAATGCGTCGTAGTCAGCAGCAGATAGAAGTTCAGGAAGCGATTCGAAACGAACCTTGATTAGCCAGCCAGCACCGAAGGCATCCTGGTTAACCAACTCGGGTGACGCGGTAACCGAGTTGTTCACTTCAACAACTTCGCC
>JAHEGB010000031.1 GCA_024645175.1 Microbacteriaceae bacterium | reverse complement strand
ATGGCCTTGAAGTTGAAATACCAGGCAGTCAACAACCCCGCACCTGCGAGAATGAAATAGAAATAGGCAGTTCTGCGTTGAACATTCATAGGGAAATCTTCGCACGCCCAAAGTCAGGAAACGCACCATGAATCGTTGGGCACAACTAGTTGTTCGCCGCAAGAAGTCGGCACTCTTTAGCTTCGTAGCAGTCATTCTGCTCAGTTCAATTTTCGGCTTTCAAAGCTTTGGCCTGCTGAAGGCCGGCGGCTATGACAACCCAAACGGCGACTCGACTCGCGTCATGGAATTGCTTGACTCAAAGTTTGCAACGCAAACCCCCGAAGTTGTTCTAATTGCAGACATGCCCGAATTGGTCGACACCGATTCGAGCAAGCAAATCGGCAGTCATCTGCTCAACGAGCTGAAATCAGTTTCTGGTGTTGAGAAAGTCACCAGCTATTACACGCTCGGATCGCCAGCATCTCTTCGCAGCACAGACGGCAAAGCTACCTACTTCTTTGTGAAAGTTAAAGACGACGTTGTTCAGTCGCAAGTTGGCAAGCGAATCTCAGACCGATTCACCGGTGAATACGAAGGCGCAAAACTCTACGTTGCGGGCTTTGCCGCAATCAGTGCAGAGATCAACACAACAATCAGCGAAGACCTAGCAAAAGCAGAATCAATTGCCGTGCCGCTAACTTTGCTTCTGCTCGTCTTTGTCTTTGGTTCTTTGGTTGCTGCAGGCTTGCCGATGCTGGTTGGCGGCCTCGCAATTGTCGGCAGCTTCTTCTTTGTCTGGGTGTCTGCGCAATTTACAGACACATCCATTTTTGCGATGAACCTCATCACCGGCCTCGGTCTTGGTCTCGGAATCGACTATGCCCTGCTAATGGTGAATCGCTTTCGCGAAGAACGCGAACGAGGCAAGTCGGTTGATGACGCAGTAGTCGCCACCGTCAACAGCGCCGGTCGAACAGTTTTGTTTAGCGGCATTACCGTCGCCATTGTTCTTGCAGCGCTCGGGTTCTTTCCGCAGTATTTCTTAAAGTCATTTGCACTCGGTGGCGTTGTCGTTGTGATCTTGTCGATCGCCGGTGCGCTCATCGCTCTGCCTGCGATGCTCGCAATTCTTGGCGACCGAGTAAATAAATTCAAGATTGGCCGCCGCGTTGCCAAGACTGCAGACCGTGGCCTTTGGGGTTCAACGGCGCGTTTCGTAATGCGCCGCCCGCTGAGCATCGCCCTGGTTGCCATCATTGGCCTGGGTGGCCTATTCAGCCTCGGCAGCAACATCAAGTTCGGCCAGGTCGACGACCGCGTGCTGCCGCAAGACAGCAGAGCAGTTGTTGCCAACAACGTGATTCGAGAGCGCTTCAGCGGTCGCGAAGCTAGCCCCGTTGAGATTCTCGTGAAAGGTGCGGCGAGCGGCGATGTTCTTGATTACGCAGTCGAGCTATCAAAGCTGCCTCACATCATTCGTGTTCAGAGTTCTGCCGGCATCGCGCAGAACGGTGTGATTGATCAGGGATACGCGCCAATGTTTGCGTCGTATTCGCAAAACGGATACCAGCGAATTCAGGCGGTTCACGATGTCGAGCCGCGCTCGGTTGCAGGTCAAGACCTAACAACCGAGATTCGAAAAATCGAAATGCCAGGGCACACTCCGCTGCTCGGTGGAACCGCTGCAATTTATAGCGACTCGCAAGATGGAATTGTTGAGCAGTTGCCAATAGTTGCACTCTGGATTATCGGCTTCACGCTACTGCTGATGTTCTTATTCACCGGCTCAGTGATTCTTCCGATCAAAGCAGTTTTGCTAAACATGCTTTCGCTCGGTGCGACTTATGGATTCATTACTTGGGTCTTCATCGATGGAAACCTAAAGTGGTTGCTCGGTGATTTCTTCATCACCGGAAGCGTCGACACTTCTTCAATCGTTTTGATTGCCGTTGTCACTTTTGGTTTGTCGATGGACTACGAGTTGTTCTTGCTTAGTCGAATCAAAGAGCAACACGAAGCTGGGCTATCAACAACCGATTCGGTTGCGATTGGTTTGCAGCGTTCGGGCCGCATCATCACTGCGGCCGCTCTTGTGTTGGCGTTTTCGTTCATCGCATTTGCAACATCGAGCGTGACAATCATGAAGATGCTCGGAATCGGAATCGCCTTTGCGATTTTGCTAGACGCAACAATCATCCGTGCATTGCTAGTGCCTGCACTCATGCGCCTGTTCGGTGATTTGAACTGGTGGGCGCCGAAGTGGATGAAGGCGATTTATCGCAAGGTCGGGCTAGACCACTAGATCCAGCCGAAGCGCTCACGCACGACGTGAACCTGGCTGAGGTGATTATCGGTCAGGTGGCCGTGGCCAACTCGAACGACTAGGTCGACCAGGTGTTTGCCGGCCGCTTCAACGGGCTGCTGCAGAATTGCCTCAATTTCGGTTCCGAGCTCTGGGTACTGCTGCTCGAACCGGCGAAAACGGTCGAGATTGTCTTCTTTTGGCTCGGTGCCGGCAAGCGGCTTGACCCAGGCTCGCATGAAGCCAAGCGCGCGGTTTAGGCAGTAGCTGCGAATGAATTGGCCTGCGATCAGGGTTTCGCCACGGCGGGCACGGCCAATGCCGATGAGCATCTGCCCCAAGAACACCTCGAATTCGGTGTCGAAGTCATAGCCTTTTGGCTTGCTGCGTTCGGCGATAGCGGCCATGCGCTCGGTGATGTTGCTGCGGTCAAGCGTGACGTTGTAGGCATTCGCCCCGGCTTGGTCTAACTCGTGATCGTCGAACACCGCAAACTCGAGAACGCTGGCGTCTTCATAGACAACCTTTAGTCCGTGAGCGGTTTCGCGAGGTCTCATGACAATCGAATCTTGGTCTGGCAGCCAGCTCAGATCTTGACGCATTGATTCGGCGTGGCCATCCTTGGTCACCACATAGAAGTCGTGATCGCTCCACTCGTCAACACGAGCTAGGTCAGCGGTCGAGCCAACGAGCACGAGGCCAAGAACCTCATCGCGCAGCGCAAGCGAGTCGCGAAGGCGGTTTGAATAGTCAACAAATTTCTCGAGGGTCGTCATTGAGCTCATGCCTTTAATCTAGGCGGTAATCTTGAGCCATGCTTATGTCAGACCGCGATATTCGCGCATCAATTGAAGCCGGACAAATTGGCCTTGAGCCACTAGACATGTCTTTGTTGCAGCCATCATCTTTCGATGTGCGCATCGACCGCTTCTTCAGACTCTTCGATAACCACAAGTATGCGTTCATCGACCCAGCCGAGCCACAAGAAGAGCTAACCCGCTTCATTGAGGTCGCACCAGACGAGCCATTTATTCTTCACCCGGGCGAATTCGTACTTGGATCAACCTACGAGTTCGTAAAGTTGCCAGACAATGTTGCAGCTCGTCTCGAGGGCAAGAGCTCTCTCGGTCGACTCGGATTGGTTACTCACTCGACCGCCGGTTTCGTAGACCCAGGTTTCAACGGTCACGTAACTCTCGAGCTTTCAAACATGGCAACCTTGCCAATCAAGCTTTGGCCAGGAATGAAGATTGGTCAGCTCTGTTTCTTCCAGTTGAGCTCGCCATCAGAGACTCCATACGGTTCAGAAAAATACTTGAACCGCTACCAAGGGCAACGCGGCCCAACCGCGTCGCGTTCATACATGAACTTCTATCGCACCGACGTAGGCAACGAGCCACTAGAACAGAACTAGTTCTGCGAGGGCACAAGGTGCGCCTAAAAGATCCCTTGCTTTTTGCTTGAGCTCGTGGGGGTTGAGCCGGGTCAGATTCTGGCCGAAGAACTATTTGGTTAGAGAAACTTGGCTCGTGCCGATTTGAGCACAGAAGCGTCAACGCGTTTGGCGGCAAATTGATCTGCTGCGACCTCGCAAAGCCGATCGACCTCGTGGCTCATCACCTTTGATGCTCGAACGAATCCGGTCAGCGTCTCGACCACCCGAACGAACCGACGTAGTCCATTGTGGTGAGCCTTCAGATGGGCGTATTCGTGCCAAAGAACCGAATCTAGCTGTTGGTCGGTTAGCTGCTCAATAGCAGTGCGTGACAACAGAATCTTCTTGGATGGCCTCGAGACAGCGAGGGCAAAGAATGCGTCAATGTCAATTGCCTCGACAGGCACACCCTCGAAGTTGCGAGCCTTCTTGCCAGGCAGAACTGGCGAGGCAAACAGTTGTTTGAACTTCGAAACAATGGGATCCAGTTTGATGTTGATCAAATTGATTGCAATGCCGGCCATTGCGAAAAGCAACCAAGGCAAGACACTATAGACAATTGTTAGAAAAAGATTTTGGCGGTGCTGATCCAAATTGGCAAAGTTATCGATGACTGACCAGACCGAAACAAATATCGCTGTTGCAGTTGCGAGAATTGCAGAAACAAAGAGAGTCAGCCAAGCCGCAATTCCAAATCGAGGTCGCTTGGTGAAGAAGCCAAGCCACAATGGCGCAATTGTTGAAGCAATCACCACCCACTCAAGAGCGAGCGGCACTAAAACTAGCGCGGGCTTCACAAACTATTTTTCGTTGAGGAGTTTCTTTAGTGCCGCCACCGACTTCTTGCTCAGCCCAGCGGTGAAGTGCGAAAGAGTCAGAGCTTGATTCGAAGAGTCATTGATGAGCTCAAGCAACTGGCGGGCGGTGTGTTCTTCGCGACTGCTTGTCGCAGCGAACAAGTGCGAACGGCCTTCGCCTGAGGTTCGCTCAACAAGGTCTTTGTCGCAGAGCCGAGAAAGTACCGTGAGAATTGTGGTCAGTGCAAGATCACTATCGACATTGCAACGAGAAAGAATCTCGTTAGACGTCAGCGGCTGATCGGCATCCCAGAGAATATCGAGAACCAGATTTTCTAACTCGCCTTGCTGTCTTGCTCTTTTTGTCATTGCCCAATTCTACAAGTTGTCGAACTTAGTTGTTCTCGAGCACTGCCGGTCGCGGGTGAACGCGAGTCAGCAGATAAAGGCCTACGACCAAGATCAACATCAGACCCCAGATTCCCCAGATGGTCGCGTTCTCAACGCCAAGCAAGTTGTGCGCCATGGTGATTGATAGCGCCCAGAAAGTGCCAGACATAAAGCTAACTGCACGGCCGGTGAACTGGTAGAGCCCGAAGACTTCACCCTCGCGCCCTGCCGGAGTAAAGCGCGATACAAAGGTTCGACTCGACGCCTGTGCCGGACCAACGAATAGGCAGAGCGCCAACCCGCCAATCCAGTAGGTGATTGAACCGTAACTTGCAAAGAAGAACACTGCGGTTCCAGAGATGATCAAGCCAACGAGAGACCAGATGATAATCGAGCGACTGCCAACGATGTCGTCTAGTCGACCACCGATTACTGCGCCGATGCCAGACACAATGTTCGCCGCGATTCCAAAGATGATGATCTGGGTTTGCGAGAAACCAAATGCGAGTGATCCGAGCACGGCACCAAATGTGAAGACACCGGCAAGACCGTCGCGATAAATCGCTGATGAGATCAAAAACTTAAGGGTCTCAGGTGCTTGTGCACGAAGTGACTTCAGCTGGCTCCAGATAGAGGCGTATGACTGAAGAATAGATTCCTTGCGAGCGTTCGGGTTCTTTTCGATTTCAGGAACGCGCAGCATCAGCGGAATTGAGAAAACTAAAGTCCAAGCTGCGCTGAATAGAAATACCGCACGAATGTTAACTGACTCTTCTGTTCCGATGCCGAACCATGGAACCTCAGCCATGATGAAGCCCGCGAGTGAAATGGCAAGCAAGACGATTCCACCGGCATAACCGAGACCCCAGGCATAACCAGAAACGCGACCGATGTTCTTTTCTGTTGTGACTTGCTTGAGCATCGCGTAGTAATTAATAAGTGCAGATTCTTGAATGACGCTTCCGGCACCATATAGAACTAGTCCGAGAATGAAGAACTCAGGTGAAGGCTTTACGAAGAAGCTTGCGACCATGATCAACACGAGCAAGTAAGTGTTGAACATCAACCAGAACTTGCGGCGTCCGTTATCGTCTGATCTGCGACCGAGAACCGGCGCAATCAAGGCAAGGATGAATCCGGCAACTGCAGTTGCGACACCGAGTTGAGCATCTGGGTGGTCACCAGGCCCGGCGACCGCACCGGCCAGGTAGACCGGAAAGATGAAGGTCTGCATGATGGTCGGATAAGGCTGCTCGGCCCAATCCCAGAGTGCCCATGCGAATGTGCCGCGTTTCTTTGTGCTTGCGCCATTGGAAGTCATAACGCCAACTTAGGGCAGGCAGGCCGCCCATCCGTGCGATTTCTATAACAAATTGCCCATTCCTGAGAGTTGAGTGAACATGACTCAACTTTTGCCAAAAATGCTTGACAAATCGTTTTCGAGAACCGAAACTTGAGTCAACGAGGCTCAGGTTTCTGGGCCCAACAGAAAAACAAAGGGCAATAAGCCCAAAGAAAGAGGAAAAACAATGGCACGTGCAGTAGGCATCGACCTTGGCACCACCAACAGCGCGGTTAGCGTGCTCGAGGGTGGAGAGCCAACTGTTATCGCTAACGCAGAAGGCTTTCGCACTACCCCTTCGGTAGTTGCATTCACCAAAGACGGCGAGATTCTGGTCGGAGAGACCGCGAAGCGCCAGGCCGTCACCAACGTTGACCGCACCATCGCATCGGTGAAGCGTCACATGGGCACCGACTGGACTTTCGCAGTCGACGACAAGAAGTACACCCCACAAGAGATTTCAGCTCGCATTCTTGCGAAGCTAAAGCGCGACGCCGAGACATACCTGGGTGAAGCAGTTACCGACGCGGTCATCACCGTTCCGGCTTACTTCAATGACGCCGAGCGTCAGGCAACCAAGGATGCCGGCGAGATCGCCGGACTAAACGTTCTTCGCATCATCAACGAGCCAACCGCCGCAGCTTTGGCATATGGTCTCGACAAGGGCAAAGAAGACGAATTGATTCTCGTGTTCGACCTCGGTGGTGGAACCTTCGACGTTTCACTTCTCGAAGTCGGAAAAGACGAAGGCTTCTCAACCATTCAGGTTCGCGCAACCTCGGGTGACAACCGTCTCGGTGGAGACGACTGGGATGCCCGCGTAGTCGAGCACCTAGTAAAGAAGTTCAAAGAGACCACCGGCGTCGACGTGTCGAAAGACAAGATCGCACTTCAGCGTTTGAAAGAAGCAGCCGAGCAGGCGAAGAAAGAATTGTCACAGTCGATGTCTGCAAACATTCAGTTGCCTTACCTATCTTTAACCGAGAATGGCCCAGCAAACTTGGATGAGACTCTGACTCGCGCACAGTTCGAGCAGATGACTGCCGACTTGCTAGAGCGCACTCGCAAGCCATTCAACGACGTGATCGCAGAAGCTGGCGTAAAGGTCGGCGACATTGCACACGTAGTTCTCGTGGGTGGTTCAACACGCATGCCTGCAGTAACCGAATTGGTTAAGCAGCTAACCGGAGGTAAAGAACCAAACAAGGGCGTAAACCCTGACGAGGTTGTTGCAGTTGGTGCGTCACTTCAGGCTGGTGTGTTGAAGGGTGAACGCAAAGACGTTCTTCTTATCGACGTAACTCCACTTTCACTTGGAATCGAAACCATGGGTGGAATCATGACCAAGTTGATCGAGCGCAACACTGCGATTCCGACCAAGCGTTCTGAGACATTCACTACCGCCGCTGACAACCAGCCTTCGGTTTCTATCCAGGTGTTCCAGGGTGAGCGCGAGTTCACTCGTGACAACAAGTCACTCGGAAACTTTGAACTAACCGGAATCGCACCTGCACCTCGCGGCGTGCCTCAGGTTGAGGTCACCTTCGACATCGACGCAAACGGCATTGTGCACGTAAGCGCGAAAGACAAGGGCACTGGCAAAGAGCAGTCGATGACCATCACCGGCGGATCTTCATTGCCAAAGGAAGACATCGAGCGCATGGTTCGCGAAGCTGAAGAGCACGCGGCAGAAGACAAGAAGCGTCGCGAAGAGCAAGAGACTCGCAACAACGCAGAGCAGCTTGTTTACCAAACCGAGAAGCTCATCAAAGAAAACGACGAGAAGCTACCTGAAGATGTCAAGAACACCGTTCAGGCAGACGTCGACGCTTTGAAGACAGCTCTAGCTGGCGAAGACATCGATGCAGTGAAGACTGCGTTCGATGCTCTAGTTCAGTCACAGCAGAAGCTCGGCGAAGAGATCTACAAGCAGCA
>JAHEGB010000009.1 GCA_024645175.1 Microbacteriaceae bacterium | reverse complement strand
TCGCCGATGGTCACGCGCTCTTTGCCGCCACCTGAGAGTGTGCCCATGATTGAGGCACCGCCACCGATGTCGCTGCCGTCGCCGACAACAACGCCCTGAGAGATGCGACCCTCAACCATTGAGACGCCAAGGGTGCCGGCGTTGAAGTTGACGAAGCCCTCGTGCATGATCGTGGTGCCTGGCGCGAGGTGAGCGCCTAGGCGAACGCGGCTTGCATCGGCGATGCGAACCTTGCGCGGGGTGACGTAGTCGACCATCCGTGGAAATTTGTCGATGGCATAAACCGAGATGCCGGCTCGCTGCAGGGTGCCGCGAAGTTCTTCGAGGTCGTCGAGGGCGATTGGGCCAGCGTTGGTGAAGGCCACAATCGGAAGGCTAGGAATCAACTGGTCGAGGTTGATGGTGTTTGGCTTGACCAGCAGGTGACTCAAGAGGTGAAGGCGCAGGTATGCGTCGGCGGTCGAGGTGACCGGCTGGGTTAGGTCGATTTCAGTGCGAACCCACTGGATGCTGACGCGGCGACGAGCGTCTTCGCCAACCAGGGCATCTAGTTCTTTAGGCACAACCCAGAGCGAGTCGTTCTTCGGGGCATCGCCAATTTGCGGGTGCGGATAGAACACGTCGAGAACGGTGCCATCGGCAGCGACGGTTGCGAGACCGTGGCCCCAGGCCTTTGAATCTAGAAAAGTTGGTTGAGTCACGAGTTCAAGATTACAAGTTAGGCTCGTTCTATGTCTGGCCAGCCCCTAAATCTCGAAGGCGATGTAGTCGAACTGACTCGCGCGATCTGCGACATCGAATCGGTTTCTGGCAACGAAAAAGAGCTCGCCGATGCAATCGAATCGGCTCTCGCTCGCTATGACCACCTCGAGATCATTCGCGACGGCGACGCAATTGTTGCCCGCACCCACTTTGGCCACGCCAACCGCGTGATCATCGCCGGCCACATCGACACGGTTCCGGTGGCAGATAACCTGCCGACCAAGTTGCTGCCAATGGAGCGCGAGCAGGTGCTCTGGGGTCGCGGAACCGTCGACATGAAGGCCGGCGTTGCAGTGCAGCTAAAGCTCGCAGCCGCAATGACCAAGGCAAACACCAATAAAGACATCACTTGGGTCTTCTATGACCACGAAGAGGTCGAAGCGAGTCTCAACGGTCTCGGCCGCATCTCGCGCAACCGACCAGAATTGCTCGATGCATCATTCGCGATTTTGTGCGAGCCAACCGGCGCTCAAATCGAGGGTGGCTGCAACGGAACCATCCGTGTTGAAGTTCGCGCTCGCGGTGTGAAGGCGCACAGTGCCAGAGCATGGATGGGGAAGAACGCGGTGCACGGTGCTGCAGAGATTTTGAACCGTCTGAACGCCTATGAGCCGCAGTCGGTTGAGGTCGACGGGTTGGTTTATCGCGAGAGCCTGAACGCCGTGCTGATCAAGGGCGGCATTGCCACCAACGTGATTCCGGATGAGTGCGTTGTGACCATCAACTACCGCTTCGCGCCGAGCAAGACCGGGCAAGAGGCCGCCGCGCACCTGTGCGAGCTTTTCGATGGTTTTGAGATTGGCATGACCGACCTAAGCGAGGGAGCGCGACCTGGACTCGACCGCCCAGAGGCCGCGGCTTTTGTTGAGGCGGTTGGCAGTGTTCCTCAGCCGAAGTATGGCTGGACAGACGTCGCTCGCTTCAGCGCCCTTGGAATTCCGGCGGTGAACTTTGGCCCTGGCGACCCGAACAAGGCGCACGCAGACGACGAGAACGTTCCGGTCGGCCAGATCTATGCCTGCGAGGCGGCGCTTCGCACCTGGTTGACCGCATAACCAAAGATGCAACGCGTTCAAGAACTTTGGCGCAGCAAGTGGTGGCTGCCGATCGTTTCGATTTTTCTCGCCTCGCGAATTACAACTTTCTTTCTGTTTCTCGCGTTCGCGCAAATTCAAGAAGCCAACTATTGGACGGGCGCAAAGCCCGGCTACTTTGACTTTCTAAATATCTGGGATGCCGAGTGGTACGAGCGCATCTATAACGACGGGTATCCGAGTGTTTTGCCAACCAACCCTGACGGAACGGTTCAGCAAAATAACTGGGCGTTCATGCCGGTCTTTCCGTTTTTGATTCGCGGTTTGCATTTGCTTACCGGTATCGAGTTCAAATATCTTGCGCCGATCGTTGCAACGCTTTTTGGTTTCGCTTTTATTTTGTTTGCATACAAGTTGCTCTTGCTTCGGCTAACCGAATCGCAATCGCGTTGGGCGATCGTGCTGATTTCCTTTTCGATGGCATCACCGATTTTGCAGGTGGGTTATGCAGAGTCGCTATGGCTCTTGCTAATCGTTTCGTCGCTCTACTTCTTTATGCAACGCCGCGATGTGTTGCTCGTGCTTTCGCTTGCGGTGCTTTCGGTCACTCGACCGGGCCTGCTCGCATTCGCGCTGATGTTCGCGCTGCTCTTTGTTTATCGTCTCGTGCGAGAGCGCAAGCACGGCGAAGAGTTTGAACAGCGAGAGCGCATTCGGTTGGCAGCGCTCACCGCATTCAGCGGCGTTCTCGGATTCGCCTGGTTGATCGTGGCGGCTCTGACTACCGGCCGTCTCGACGCATATCTCAAGACCGAGCTCGCCTGGCGTGCTGGCTACACCGGCAGCACAGAGTTGCAGCCGTTCACCGGCTGGTTCATCTCGGGGGCTTTTCACTTCGGCGACGGCATCGGGCAGATGCTGGTGCTTGGCCTGATTGCCTTTGCCGGGTGGGCGATCAGCACGCCTTCGGTCAAAGCGCTCGGTGTCGAGCTGCGCATGTTCACCGTGGCCTATCTCGTTTATTTGCTTGCCGTGTTCTTTCCGCAGAGCAGCACTCCGAGGCTTCTGTTTGGCGCGTTCGGACTGCTTGCGGCCTTTGCCGTGGCCACAGATCGACAGCCAAAATACGCCAAAGGGGCGATTTTAGGGTTGAGCCTGCTCGGGCAGGTGCTCTGGCTTTTGGTCTGCTGGAAATACACCGCCCCAGACTTCACCCCTCCATAACAACTAGGTAAATGTCGTGCCGAAAGCGCTTGGATGCGGGCATCCGTGCTTTTTTATGTCGGTTTCGTGTGGGATAATTGAAGTTCGGCGAAGAAGCCAGCAATACAAGGAGTCTTATAAATGGCAGCAATGAAGCCACGCACCGGCGACGGACCAATGGAAGCCGAGCGCGAGCCGCGCGGGCTAATCATTCTTCGAGTTCCTCTAGAAGGCGGCGGTCGTCTTGTAGTTTCAGTGAACGAAGACGAAGCCAAAGAACTGCACACAGTTTTGACAGGCGTAGTCAAGAAGAAATAAAGCTTTATGAAAAACCCGACCAGAGATGGTCGGGTTTTTTGTTTAAGCGCGCTTGCTTGCCAGCAGCAGGCCGTCGCCAGAGGCGAGCAGTGAAGTGATGAAGTCGCTGTTGTTCTCGAAGAAGCGCAGCACGTCGCGATAAACGCTAGTTGCCTCGTCGCGCATCGCAGGGTCAGGCACGCGATCGCGCCAAAGAGCGTGGGCGATGGCAACGACTCCGCCAGGGCGAAGCAGGCGAGAGGCCTCGTGCAGCTGCTCTTCGAGCGAGTCGCGGTCTGCGTCTAAGAAAACTAGGTCATAAGCGGCATCGGCCATGTTCGACATGACATCGACGGCCTTGCCAACAATTACGCGAGTGCGGTTGCTTGCGATGCCAGCCTCGGCGAATGCGGCCTTTGCTGCCGCTTGGTGTTCTTGCTCGCTGTCGATTGTCGCAAGCACAGCCGCTGGTGCGCCGGCAAGCATGTGCAGCGCAGAAACACCGGCACCGGTTCCGGCTTCGACGATTGCCTTTGCCTGCAGGGTTGATGCCAAGAATGCGAGGTGACTGCCAACCGAAGCTGTAACGCACTCGATGCCCATTTCATCGGCACGCGTGCGAGCGTTGCGAATCGCCTCGCTCTCAGAAGCGAAATCTTCTGCGAACTTCCAGCTGCTTATCTTGTCTGCCATGTTGACTCCTTCGGCAATGATATCGCCGAGCGCTCGAAATGCCCTGCATTCTGCGGGTAACCTAGACGGGTGTTCGGACTAAGCGGCGAGAAGCTAATCATCATCGGGTTGATTGCCGCATTCGTTATTGGACCAGAACGCCTTCCGGTTTATGCCCAAAAGTTTGCGCAATTTATCAAGAGCGCAAAGCGCATGGCCGAGGGTGCAAAGACCCAGATCTCTGAAGAGATGGGCGAAGACTTTGAAGAACTCGACTGGAAGAAACTTGACCCTCGTCAATATGACCCTCGTCGAATCATCCGTGAGGCACTTCAAGAAGAGCCGGCCATGAACCCGGCGCAAAAGCTAAACAGCGCGAAGCCAACCAAGTTGGCGAAACTCGAAGCCGGCGAAGTTGCGCCGTTTGACTCAGAAGCTACCTAAGCCAAGCCCGAGTTAAGGCAGTCGGCGAAGAACCTTTGCCAAGACATCCATGAGTGGAGCCATGCGCTTCCAGCCGCGAGCGTTTAGTGGCAAGCCCAAACCGAGAACAGTCTTTGCAATACCAACCGTGCGAGCTTCTGTGTAACGAAGCAAACCACCGATGCCGCTTCTGCGACCCTGACCACTCTGCTTGAAGCCACCCATTGGTGCACCAAACGAAGCGAACGTCGCGCGATAACCCTCGTTGATATTCACGCTGCCAGCCTGGATGAAATGCGAAATGCGCACGGCCTCTTTGCGATTGCCGATGATCGAAGCGTTGAGGCCATATTCACTGTCGTTGGCAGCATCGATTGCCTCTTCGATTTCGTCATAGCCATAAACGCCGATTACCGGGCCAAAGACTTCGTCGCAGCGCATCGATACGTCTTCGCCAATGTCTGTAACCACGGTCGGCTGATAGAAGTATGGGCCGACCTCAGGCAGGGCCTTGCCGCCGGTGAGCACTCGCGCGCCCTTAGCTCGTGCGTCAGCAACGAAGCCTTCGACGCGAGCCAACTGAGCAGAACTGGTGAGCGAGCCGATGTCGAACTCGAAGTCGTTCGACTTGCCGACCTTTAGCGACTCGACAACCGCAACTAATTCGTTCTCGAACTCAGCCTTGAATGTCTCAGGCACGTATACCCGCGAAAGGGCTACACAGAGTTGGCCGGTGTTGCCGAAAGCTCCGGCTGCCACGATGGCAGCTGCCTTCTTCATGTTTGCAGAACTTAAGATGATTGCCGGGTTCTTGCCGCCGAGCTCTAGTGAGCAGCCAATCAGGCGAGCGGCAGCGCGCTGCGCAACTATGCGACCGGTTGCGGTTGATCCGGTGAATGCAACGTAGTCAACGGTGTCAGTTACGGCGTTGCCAACCTCGGCACCATCGCCGGCAACAATGCGCCAAACGTCTTCAGGCAAACCGCATTCGATTGCGAGTGCGCGAACGAAAAGTGAAACGAGTGAAGTTTGGTTGTCGGTCTTGTGCACTACCGAGTTGCCTGCCATTAGTGCCGGAATAACATCCATCATCGCGAGAGCAAGCGGGTAGTTCCACGGAGTGATTACTCCAACGACACCAACCGGAACCTGCGCGACAAAACTCTTGAGCAAAACCGGAACTCCGGTCTTTGCCTTCTTGAGCGAGAGAGCCTTGTCTGCGATCTTCGCGTAGTAGCGAGTCGAACCAATTGCGCCAGCAAACTCTTCGACGGCGTGCGCGCGAGCCTTGCCGGTTTCGAGTTGAAGCAAGTCGAGAAGTTTGTCTTCGTTTTCGAGCATCAGGTCGTGCAACTTGAGCATGATGTTTGCTCGCTCGAAAACCGCCATCGCGGCCCAGTCGGTTTGTGCGTCACGCGCACGATCGACCTCGAGTGCCACCTGGTCTGCCGAGAGTTGCGGCAGGTCATAGATGCGCTTGGCAGAGGTCGGGTTGATTACCGCGACGGTCTTGTCGGTCTGGGCGAAGTGCGAGATCAGGCTCGCGATGCTGGTGTCGGTCACAGGTTGAGTTTAAGGCTGCGACTGGCTCGTTCGAGCTTGTCTTGGCGCAGGCTTTCGGCAATCGCTTCGATTGCCAATGTGGCTGGGTCATCGGCCACGTGATTGACCACTGGCCGGCCCAGGTCTGAACCCTCGCGCAGGGCCTGACTCATGGCAATTTGCCCGAGCAGCGGCACATCGACCCCGGCAAGCGCGGTTAGCCGCTCGGCAACGGCCTGACCTCCACCAGCGCCAAACAGCTCGGTTCGGCTGCCGTCTGGGTTCTCGAGCCAGCTCATGTTCTCGATAACCCCAAGGATGCGCTGCCCGGTCTGCAGCCCAACCGCAGCCGTGCGGGCAGCGATGTCGGCAGCAGCAGGCTGGGGAGTGGTGACCACGATCGACTTGGCGGTCGGCAGCAGTTGGCCGAGGCTGATCGCGATGTCGCCGGTGCCAGGTGGCAGGTCGACAAGCAAGAAGTCGAGGTCGCCCCAGTGCACATCGGTCAGAAACTGTTGAATGGCACGGTGCAACATCGGCCCGCGCCAGGCAACGGCCTTGCCTTCTTCGACGAACATGCCGATCGAGATCACCTTGATGGCAATGCCACCCTCTTCGTATACCGGCGGCAAGATCAGGTCATCGACCTTCGTCGGTTTTGCTGTGAGCCCGAGTTGCCCCGGAATCGAGAAACCAAAAATGTCTGCGTCAAGAAGGCCAACCTTGTGGCCCTTCTTTGCGAGTGCAACGGCGAGGTTGGTTGTCACCGATGACTTGCCAACGCCGCCCTTGCCAGAGCCAACCAGATAAACACGCGTGTATGAGTTTTCGTCGAAAGGGTTTGAGCGAACTGCGCGACCACCGCGAAGTTTTTCTTTTAGAACGTCGCGCTCTTCTTGAGTCATGACACCGAGAACAACAGAAACTCTTTCGATGCCGTCAACTTTGAGAGCTGCTTCTGTTGTCTCGCGTTCAATGCGCTGAGCAGCAGGGCAACCAACAATCGTGAGTTTCAAATTGATAATCGCAGAATCGCCAGAGGTTTCAATCTCGCCAACCATGCCGAGTTCGGTAATCGGGCGACGCAGTTCTGGATCAATCACCGAGTCGAGTGCTCGGCGAATTGCTTCTTGCACTATTTGCTCTTCTTAGCCGCTGGCTTTGTAGCAGACTTTGCAGCTGGTTTTGCTGCCGCCTGCTCGATGCGAATTTCTTCAACGAGTTCGCGCAACTGATCGCGCATTTCATCGCGAACAAATTCTTTGGTCGCCAATTCGCTAATCGCCAAACGCAGTGCAACGACTTCGCGAGCGAGATACTCGGTGTCGGCAAGGTTTCGCTCTGCACGCTGACGGTCTTGCTCGAACTTCACGCGATCGCGGTCATCCTGGCGGTTTTGAGCCAACAAGATGAGCGGTGCCGCATAAGAAGCCTGCATCGAGAGAATCAGGGTCAAGAGCGTGAAGTTCAAGCCGCGAGGGTCGAACTGGGTGGTCTCAGGCGCGAGAGTGTTCCAGGTCAGCCAGATGGCCACGAAGATGGTCATGCCGATCAAGAAGCCGCCGGTCCCCATGGCGCGGGCAAAAGCCTCAGATGCGCGGCCGAAACTCTCTTGGTTCACGCGAATCTTCGGAACGAAGCGGGTGCGCACGCCAAGCGGTGCGTCAAAGCGGTTCTTAGCCACGAGACACCTCGCTTTCGTCTTCGGTTCGCCAGTCATCAGGCAATAGGTGGTCTAGAACGTCATCAACCGTGACAACGCCAATCAGGTGGTTCTCGTCGTCAACTACCGGCAGGGTCACCAAGTTATAGGTGGCTAGGGTTCGGTGAATGACCGAGATGTGAGTGTGTGCCTTTAGCGGCTCAAGCTCGGTGTCGAGCAGAACGCCAAGACGCTCGTGCGGTGGGTAGCGAAGCATGCGCTGAAAGTGCACAACGCCCAGGTAGCGACCGGTTGCAACCTCATAAGGCGGCAGAGTCACAAAAACCTGAGCGGCAAGCACCGGTGAAACTTCTTTGCGACGAATCAGAGCCATCGCTTCTGCAACTGTCATGTCTGCAGCACAAATGATCGGCTCGGTTGTCATCAAACCACCGGCGGTGAACTCATCGAACTGCATCAGCATTCGAATGTCGTCTGCTTCTTCTTCATCCATGAGTTCAAAAATCGCTTCGCTGCGCTCTTCAGGCAGGTTCGCCATCAAGTCGGCTGCGTCGTCAGGTTCCATCAAGTCGAGAACCTCAGCGGCACGTTCGTCATCAAGCTCTTGGATGATGTCGAGCTGCTCTTCTTCTGGCAACTCTTCGAGCACATCGGCCAAACGCTCGTCGTCAAGTTCTTCGGCAACCTCGAGCATGCGCTCTTCTGGCAAGTCGAGCAACGCGTGTGCAAGGTCGGCAGGGCGAAGGTCAGAGTAGGTCGCAATTAGCTGCTCGGCTGACTGGCCGGCGGCATCCTTGTTTTCTTTTACCTGTTCCCAAGATGCAAACAGAGTTGCACCGCGAGCGAACGGCGATGCTGAAGTCTTTGGGCGACGCAAGAACAGCTCGGTGACTGTCCAGTCTTTGGTCTTGCCCTGTTCGATGGCAACGTCTTCGATGTTGGCCTGGCCCGAGCCGTCGAGCAGGCTGACCTTGCGGCCGAGCAATTCGGCGATAACGCGCACTTCTTGACCGCGCTGAGTGAAGCGGCGAAGGTCGATCAAACCGGTCGAGATGACCTGGCCGTTAGCGATCGAGGTGATGCGGGCGATTGGCACAAAAACCTTGCGGCGACCGGTAATTTCAACCATGAGCCCGGTTGCGCGCGGTGCTCCAGATTTGCGGTACGACACAAGAACGTCGATGACTTTTCCAACACGGTCTCCCGCTGGGTCAAAGACGCCACAGCCAGCCAATCTGGCAATAAATACTCTCGTCGCGCTCACAATAAACAACCTTAGACGAGAGGTTGAAGGCATGCCAGAATGGGTTTCTATGGCTACTCGACGTTCATCTTCACGCAATGTTCCGCCCGCTGTTCCTCAGGGAGAGGTCATCGCTGACTTCACGCAATATCCAGAGGCCGTGGCCTTCGTTGAGAAGTTGGTTCGCAATAACTTTCCGGCTGGTTTCATCGCAATCGTCGGTTCAGACCTTCGCTCGGTTGAGCGCGTTCGCGGTCGCATGAGCTATGCCCGCGTTGCCCTCAGCGGTGCAATCACCGGCTCATGGATGGGTCTCATCTATGCATTCCTATTTGGTCCTGCCATCGACACGGCCAATGTGGCCTCGACAGCAAATGGAGCTCTCGGCTCATCGATCGTCATCGGTGCCGGCATTGGAATGCTTTTTCAGGTGGTTCGCTTTTCGCTTTCACGCAACAAGCGCGGCTTCTTGAGTCAGTCTTCGATGGTCGCCGCAAAGTATCAGGTGCAGGTTCCGTCGAGCATGATCTCGCAGGCTAACGAAGCTGCGGCTAAGCCAGACCCAACCAACTAAGCACCAATGTCGCCGGCTGGCGCCAGACTTTGAGCATGGAAATTCTTGCTTACGGTTTGTTGGTCGTTGCGCTAGGCGGCGCAATTCTTGCGGTCGTTGCATTCTTCAAAGATGAGGGTGGCGTTGAAGGTCGCCCAAGAAATTCAGAGGCTAGCAATTCGGTGGCGAGCACTTCGGCGGTCACTATGAGCGCCAGCGACGAAGGCAACTCGCACAGTGGCATCGATGGATACCACGGCGGAAGTTACGACGGTTATCTTGACGGCAGTGACGGTGCAGCCGACTCTGGCAATTAGCCTTTGAGTTTTGCCATCCAAGCTTCGACGTCGCGAGCTTTGCGAGGCAGAGCCTTGGTCAAGTTCTCAACGCCGGTCTTGGTTACCAATACGTCGTCTTCGATTCGTGCACCGATGCCACGGAACTTTTTTGGAACGAGCAGGTCATCCTTGTGAAAGTAGAGACCAGGTTCGATTGTGAAGATCATGCCCGGCTTTAGCTCTGCGTCGAGATACATCTCGCGACGAGCCTGAGCGCAGTCGTGAACATCCATGCCTAGGTGGTGGCTGGTGCCGTGAATCATCCAGCGGCGGTGAAACTGGTTGTCAGGTTCGAGCGACTCTTCGGCACTCACCGGCAACAAGCCCCACTCGGCGGTCTTCTGGGCGATTACCTTCATGGCAGCAGCGTGAATCTCGCGGAACTTCACGCCCGGCTTAGCAATCTTGAAGGCCGCGTCTGCAGCCTCGCGAACCGCTTCGTAAATCATTTCTTGGGTCGCGTTGAACTTGCCGTTGATAGGCAAAGTGCGGGTGACATCTGCTGTGTAGAGGCTTTCGACCTCAACGCCGGCGTCTAGCAATAGCAACTCACCCTTGTTGACCTTGCCGTCGTTGATGATCCAGTGCAGGGTGCAGGCGTGCTCGCCGGCCGCAGCGATGGTCTCGTAGCCAAGGTCGTTTCCGTTTGCTCGAGCCTCTGCGAAGAACGCACCTTCGACAATTCGCTCACCGCGAGGATGTGTGATTGCACGATCAAGGTTGCGAACGACCGACTTGAAACCCTCGACCGAAGCGGCAACTGCCTTTCGCATTTCTTTGATTTCGTATTCGTCTTTTACGAGACGCAATTCAGAAACGAATTCTGCGACGGCTGCATCGTCGAGAGTGACGACATCTTTCTTTGCAACCGACTTGATGAATTCTTCATAGGTCTTGAGCGACTTGGTCGGCAATCCGAGAAGTGCCGAAACCTGCTTTAGACCTGGGCGTGAGCCAACCCAAAATTCTCCGATTGCCGAGTTTGCAAAAAACTCATCGGTGTCGTGACCAGCGGTCTCGCGAAAGAACAGTGTCGACTTCGAACCCTTGCGAGCATCGATCACAAGAATTGAAGATGGCACGGTGTGAGTGCCCCATCCGGTGAGGTGTGCGAATGCACTGTGTGGGCGATAACGATATTCGGTGTCGTTAGAGCGGGTCTTCATTTCGCCAGCTGCGATGACGACTACCTTGCCCTTGAAAGCTTTTGCAACTGCAGCTCGACGCTTCGCTGCGAATGGAGCAACGGCATCTGCCTTAGGCAACTTGTTGTCGCGCTCGGCCCAGTTGCTGCCGATGTACTTCATGAATTGCTGGCTGTGCGGAGTGCGCGAACGGTTTGCGTTGCGGCTTGCTAGTTTCTTGGCGTCTTTGCTCATGCAGATTATTCTGCCACCGCTTTGATGTGGGTGGCGCTTGGTAGCCTTTAGTCGAAGGGCAAGGCACCATGAAAATCGATCTCCACTCACACAGCACCTGCAGCGACGGCAAAGAATCGGTCGCAGAGGTCTTTCGCCAGGCGAAATTGGCCGGCGTTGATGTGCTCGCCCTGACAGATCACGACACCACCCACGGATGGGCCGAGGCAGCCGATGTCGCGCGCGAACTGGGAATTGGCTTTGTGCCGGGCATCGAAATCACCACCCGTGCCCACGTTCTTTCACCTTCTGGCGAAATGCACAAGTTTGGCGTTCACATGCTTGCCTACCTGCCTGACCCGAACCACCAAGAGCTTGCTCAGGTGCTTGCCGACTCTGTAACCAGCCGTGAAGAGCGACTTCGTGCCATTGTCGAAAAGATCGGCGCAGACTTTGACCTCGAATGGTCAGACGTTGAAATGTTTATCGCAGACGGTGCAACTAACGGTCGCCCTGCTGTTGCCGATGCCATGATTCATCGTGGACACTTTGATTCTCGCGACGCCGTGTTCGCTGAGATTTGGCCAAACGGCTCAGACCGCTACTACGTTCCGAACCGCGGAGTGCCAGACACCATCGAAGCAATCAAGTTGATTCGTCGCGCCGGGGGAGTTCCGGTTATTGCTCACCCAATGAGCCGAGGCAAAGGCCCAGCCGAGGGCCAGCCAATGCCGCGAGCGCACTTCGAAGAGATGATTGCCGCTGGCCTAGCCGGATTCGAAGTCGATCACCGCGACGTGCCAGAGCACGCGCAAAAGTGGTTGCGCGAAATGGCTGCCGAGTTTGACCTAGTGATTACCGGTTCAAGCGACTATCACGGACTAACCGGCAAGCAGAATCGTCTCGGCGAAAACACCACGAGCCCAGAAATGTTTGAGCGAATCTTGGCTCAAGCTACCGGAACCAAAGCTCAACTTTAGTTAGCTGTCTGAAGAGCGACGAGTGCGAGTGCGCTGACGGTTGCTAGCGGGGCGCTTGTGTTCGCCGGTGCCGTGCTCAGGCTTCTTCTCGGTTGAACCGCTGCGCTGCGCAGGCTTCTTGTCGCCACCGCGCGAGTTGCCACCGCGACCACTCGATGAACCGCCACGGCTATTGCCGCCACGATCATTTGAACCGGCGGTCTTTGGCACCATCGTCGATGCACGAATGCGGCCCTTGGTTCCAGGGGCGATGTTCAAGTCTTCAAACAGGTGAGCAGAGCTCGAGTAGGTTTCGGTTGGCTCAGGCTGACCGAACTGAAGTGCATCGTTGATGTGCTTCCAGCGAGTGAGGTCTTCCCAGTCGACGAAAGTCACGGCGATTCCGGTGCGACCAGCGCGACCGGTGCGACCGACGCGGTGAAGCAGCGCCTTTTCGTCTTCAGGAACCGTGTAGTTAATCACGTGAGTAACGTCATCGACGTCGATGCCTCGCGCTGCAACTTCGGTCGCAACCAAAATGTCGCGCTTGCCGCTGCGGAACGCCGCCATCGACTTTTCGCGCGCCTCTTGAGACATGTCGCCGTGCAAAGCGGTCGCATTGAATCCGCGATCGATTAGCTCTTCAGAAACCTTCGAAGCTTGACGCTTGGTCTTACAAAAAATAACGGTCTTGCCGCGACCCTCGGCCTGAAGAATTCGGCCGACCACTTCATCCTTGTCGAGAGAGTGCGCACGGTAGATGAACTGCTTGATGTCTGCTTTGGTGTGACCTTCATCTGGTTCATTCGCACGGATGTGCACAGGCTTGTTCTGATACTTGCGTGCCATGGTGACGATTGCGCCTGGCATGGTGGCAGAGAACAACATGGTCTGGCGGCCATCCGGGGTGTATGCAAACAGACGCTCAACATCTGGCAAGAAGCCGAGGTCTAGCATTTCGTCTGCTTCGTCGAGCACCATGAAGCGAATGTTGCCCAGGTCGAGCTTCTTTTGCTTCGAGAGGTCGATCAATCGACCAGGGGTTCCGACAAGAATCTGCGCACCGGCTTCAATCTCGGCAACCTGACCTTCATAGGCCTTGCCACCGTAGATGGCCGCAACCATCGTTGGGCGGTTAGCGGTCGCTAGCTTGAGGTCTTCGGCAACCTGAATGCAAAGCTCACGGGTAGGCACGACAACTAGGGCCTGAGCGCCTAGAGCTGGGTTTGGGCCGAGAATCTGAATCAATGGAAGGCCGAAACCAAAGGTCTTTCCGGTTCCGGTCTTGGCCTGGCCAATAACGTCTTGGCCGGTTAGAGCGACCGGAATGGCCTGCTCTTGAATCGGGAATGGCTCGGTAATGCCTTTGGCAGCAAGGGCATCGGCGATGTCTTGGTCGATGCCAAGGTCGCGAAAGGTCAAGGGGGCTCCTCTAATTGGGGCACGCTGGCGGCGAGACTGCCGCGCATACCCTCTAATCCTACCTTTTGGGGCATTTTTGAGACGAGGGTATTCTTGAACCCATGTTCGATTGGCTCAAGCGTCTGTTTCCTAACGCAAGCAAGTTCACCTTGCCAGCGCGTGAAGAGCGCGCAGCACGAAACACCGACAAGGTGAATCTCAAGCCATACACACCAGAACCAAAGAAATACCTCGGCCAGCTCGCTTATCTGCAGCTCAGCCAGTTCGAGATTTTGACAAACGAACTCAAGTATGCGCCGACAACTCAATACAAGGCTCAGCTCAGTGAGGCGGCAGCCAAGTGCTTCGAGCAGTACCGCTCGATTGCAAAGCTGATTGTTGCGTCGGGCACAGATGCCACCGACGCCATGGATCCGTTCGTTGAGCGCATCGAAACTTTTCACTCGCGCATCAGCGGAATCGACTTCTACGAAACCATCATCAAGATTTATCTGGTGAGCGGTTTGCTAAATGACTTCTATAAGCGACTTGCCATTGGCTTGGATGCAACCACTCGCGCATCGATCGAAAAGATTTTGAGTGACAAGACTTTTGAGAAATACGCAACCAAGGTTCTTGCAGAGTCGATGCAGGCCGACCCGGCTTTGTCATCGCGACTAGCGCTTTGGGGTCGTCGCATCATGGGTGACGTTTTGCTTGAGCTTCGCGCAACCTTCGACAATCGCAAACTTGCTGGTGTGACCAAGACCGCTCAGCTGACCATCGAGCAGGAGCGCGAAGTGAACCTCTCGGCCTATTCGAAGCTTGAGCCGCTGGTTAGCGAACTGATTGCAGCGCACTCGGTGCGCATGGATGCGATCGGGCTAACCGCTTAGCACTCTGCGGGGTTTTACTTTGAACGAATCGCTTCGATGCGCTTCGGAACAAACCACATGAATGCTGGCATTGCCAACATCACGATGATCCAAATCCAAGCATCGGTGTGAGACATGCCAACCCAGGTGAGGGCAGTCCACAGAATTGCACCGCTAACCAGTGCGCTGACGGCTGGCACTAGGCCGCCGAACTTCTCGCTCTTGAGACCGATGTATGGGGCGACCAATCCGAGAATTGCCGCGTAAAAGACGATGAATGCGATTTCCATTAGGCGATGAATCCAACCCGGCGTGCTTCTTCGACGCCAATCTCAAGGTAAGTAATAGAAGAGGTAGGGATGATGAACTTGCGGCCCTTGCTGTCACTCAAGGTGAGCAGCTTGGCCTCGGCGTTTAGCGCACCGGCCACGATCTGCTCGATCTCTGCCGCCGACTGATTGCTCTCAAATGCCAATTCGCGGGGTGAGTCTTTGATGCCGATTCGTACGTCCATGGTGTGCCTTTCGCTCAACTTGTCTAGATTACGACATGTCAGAGGGGTGGGTTATTCTCGGGGCAATGAAGAAATCCAAGCAAGTCATCACGGCCAAGTTTCGCAAGCACTCGCTTGCCGAACGAGGTCTGACCGCCGAGCTTGCCGCCGAGAACCTGACCGCGAAGCAAGCCGAAATCGCGGCGCTGCCAATGGGCTCAGTCGCGCTCGCGGTGGGCAGTCCGTCATCTGGCAAGACCACTGCGCTCAAGGCTCTCTTTTTGGCGCTGGCTCGCGCCGATAAACCCGAATCGGTTGTAGCTATTGCGGCAAACCGCTTTGCGGCTAACAAACTTCGCGACGAGTTGGCGTTGGCTTACCAGGGCGCAACGCTTGGCCCACTTTCTCGCACCCTAAGCTCGCTCGCGTTTTCGATTTTGCGTTTCGAGGCAATCGAGCGCGGCAACAAGTTGCCTGAGTTGATTAGCGGTTCAGAGCAAGACGCAATGCTCGAAGACCTAATCGATCGCGTTATCGAGGGCGAACTAGAGTTTCCAGAATTTCCGAAGCACATCAACAAGAACGTGCTTGGCCTAACCGGTTTCAGAAATGAATTGCGCGACCTGGTCTCGGTTGCTATCGAGCACTCGGTTTCGCCAGAGCGTTTGGCCGAAGTTGGTCGTGCGCACGACAAAGTTCAGTGGCTCGGTGCCGCGAAACTTTATGAATACTATTTGCGCGAACTTTCGCTCGAGGTTCACGCACACCGTTTCGACCCGTCGTCACTGCTTGTCGAAGCCGCAAAGCTATTGCGCGCCGGTATCTGGCCTGGTCAACTTGCAGAGGTCAAAGAATTCTTGATCGATGACGCTCAAGAACTAACTCCTGCTGCAACCGACTTCATTCTTGCTCTCACCGAAGGCCCGGCTCGTGCCGGTGTCGTTTTGTTTGGCGACCCCGATGCGGCGACCATGGGCTTTCGCGCCGGCGACCCAGAGGCAATGTCTCGCTTGGTCGACAAGATTGCCGCTGCCTCTGCGCGCAAGGTGGTCAACATCACGCTTGAACCACGAGCTGACTCACACGCTGATGCGATTGCCGCTGCAATGCGTCGCATCACGCCACGAATCAACGTTGCCCTGGCTGGCGAGCAGCGCAAGGGTGTTGGTTCGAACGAGGTAGAGCCGGGCGACAAGAGCGTCAAGGCTCGGGTTTTCACACTTCAGCAAGAAGAAACGGCATTCATCGCCAATCAGTTGCGCAAACTGCACCTCAATAAGGGCGTGCGTTTTGGTGACATGGCTGTTGTTGCCCGCTCGGTTGAAGAACTCGAAGAGCTCGAGTTTGCCCTAGCCGCCGAGTCTGTGCCGGTTCGCATCGTCGGCGCAAAGTCTGCTCTGCGCGACGAGTTTGCCTCGGCCGCTTATCTCAAGTTGCTGCAGGTCGTTCTCAGCCGCCCAGCGATTGACTTCGCTTTGGCAACCGAGTTGCTAGCTTCGCCAATTGGCGGCTTCGACGCGCTCTCACTTCGTCGCCTTCGCCGAACCTTGCGCAGCCACGAACTGAATGCTGGCGGCGACCGCAACAGCCAGCAACTTCTCGCTGACCTATTTCTTGCGCGCGGCTCAGCTGCTGCACTCGAAACCGGCGACGGCAAACGTGCCAACAAGTTCATTGAACTGTTTTTCGATTTGATAGACGAATCAGAAAGACAAGACGCAACCGTCGAAGATCTTCTCTGGATGGCCTGGAGCAACAGCTCGCCATCGAAGACCTGGCCAAACGCATCTTTAGGTGCAGAAGAAATTGCACTTCAGGTTGGTCGCAATCTCGACTCGATTGTTGCGCTGTTCGCAGCAGCCTCTCGATACGTTGAGCGCAACCCAAACGGCAACGCTGCAGAGTTCGTCGAACAGCAACTCGGTTTGAGATTGCCAGAAGACACTCTCGGCACAAGTTCAAATTCGGCAAACACCGTTTCGCTGCTCACACCAGCTGGTCTAATCGGTCGTCAGTTCAAGATCGTTGCTCTCGCGCACATGCAAGAGGGCATCTGGCCGAACCTCAAGCCGCGTTCTTCGTTGTTGGGTGCAACCGCGTTCGATGCGCTGATGCGCGACCCTGGTTTTGACATCAAAACTCAGCAACGCTCAGAGTTGCCATCTGAGTTGCGCATGCTCTACAAGGCGGTCGGTGCCGCAACCGAGAAGCTGCTCGTGACTGCAATCGACACCGAAGAAGAACAGGCCTCGCAGTTTGTGCGCTTGCTTGCCGGTCAAGCTGTCGAAGCCCGAGAATACACAAAGCTGCGCTACACCCTTCGCGGTCTTGTCGGTCGCCTGCGCCGCGACCTGATTCAGGCGCAGAGTGAGCATGCGCGGCTCGAGATCGCCGGCCACCTGGCCAGGCTTGCCAACGCCGGTGTGCCTGGTGCCCACCCAGATTCTTGGTATGGCCTCGTTGCTCCATCGACTACAGAGCCGCTTGCTGTCTTGAACGCCGAAGATGGCGACCGGAACCAGCTGATTCTTCACCCTTCAGAACTCGAGAACTTCATCAAGTGCCCGCTGCACTGGTTCATCAACTCGCACGGCGGCGGCGACACCTCGTTCAAGACTCGCGTCGGAACCCTCATGCACGAAGTGCTCGAAACGGCAACCGTGAACGACGCAGAACACTTTTGGAAGATCGTCGACTCGAAGTGGGCAGATCTCGAATTCGATTCAGATTGGCAAGAGGCTGCCGAACGCCGACGCGTTGGCAAGATGATTGGCAAGTTGCTGTCATACCTGCAGTCATTCGAGGTCGAGGGCGACAAAGTAATCGGCAAAGAAGTTCCGTTCAAATTCGACATCGCTGGTGCAAAGGTTCGTGGCACCGTCGACCGCATCGAACTTTACCCAGACGGAACAGTTGTTATAGCCGACCTCAAGACTTCGAAATACAAGGTTGCTGCCGACAAGGTGAACAGCAACGCACAGCTCGGCATCTATCAGTTGGCTGCACTTGCAGAGAAGTTCGAAGACATTCCGCAGTTGGCGGCAAACCCAAATCTTGCCGGCGCACGCCTCATCGAGGTTGGCACCAAAGAGAAGCAAATCGTTGCCGCTCAGCCTTCGCTGCAGACAGATGAAGCACTACGTGCAGAAATGATTGCCACAATCGAGGCCATTACCGAAGGCATGCTGATGAAAGATCAGGTCTTCGTTGCAAAAGTGGGTGAGCACTGTACAGACCCATACGGGTTCGGCACTTGCTCGCTGCACTTGATTGATCAGGTGACTTATGGAAACTAAATTCAAATACTCGGCCAACGAAATTTCGAAGGCACTTGGCAATAAGCACGACCTAACCGAAGAGCAGGTTGCGGCCATCGAAGGCGCATCGATTAGCTCGCCGGCTCTAGTGGTTGCCGGCGCAGGCAGTGGCAAGACCTCGCTTATGGCGATTCGCGTGCCATGGCTTGTTGCCAATGAAATAGCTAAACCCGAAGAGATTCTGGGCCTTACCTTCACCCGCAAGGCGGCGGCCGAACTTGCCAAGCGCATCTTCGAAAGCCTGGTTAGCCTTCGCGATCACGGCACCTATTGGCCTAAAGACCTCTCGGCTGACTTCACTCCGCCGAACGTGAGCACCTACAACTCTTATGCCAACAACCTGTTTCGCGATTTTGCGCTGCAGCTTGGCTATGAAGCCGATGCGATTCAGCTGACCGACGCAACTCAATATCAATTCGCAAAGCAGATGCTAAACGCTCGCGGTGGTTCTGTTGCAAGCGACTTGCTCGATCAAGATTTCAGCGCAGACGACCTGATCGAAAAGGTTGTAGCACTCGCGCAGTCGATGAACGAAAACCTTGCGACAAGCGAATCGATTTCGGCTTATCTAACCGAAGTGCACGAGATTATTGCAGCACTGCCGAAAAAGGCTGGCGACACAAGTGGCGAGCGCAACGGTTACATCAACGACCTGCTCGAAACCCTAAAGCGCACCGAGCTCATTGCGAGGCTTGCAGATGAATTCAATCGCCACAAACTTGCAGAAGGTCGCATCGACTATTCAGACCAGGTTGCTTTGGCCGAACGAGCGGTTCGAGACCTGCCTGAAGTAGCCGAACGCGAACGCGGCCGCTACAAGCAGGTTCTGCTCGACGAATATCAAGACACTTCGTTCTTGCAGACGCGCTTGCTTAGCGGTTTGTTTTTCGATCACACCGTGCTTGCAGTTGGAGACCCAAACCAATCGATTTATGGATGGCGCGGTGCGAGTGCATCGAACCTAAGTGAGTTCGCAACCGACTTCAGCTCGAAGCCAATCGAGCAATTCAAACTAAGCACCTCTTGGCGCAACCCCTCTGGCGTGCTCACCCTTGCGAACCACCTTGCCGAACCGCTTGCGACTCCGGCGAGCTACCTCAACGAGGCCGCTGCAAAGCAGGTTTCTTCGCTCGAGGTTGTCACGCTAAAGGCAGCGCCGAGCGCTGCGGAAGGCGAAATCGAGGTCAGCTTCGAGCAAGACCTAAAGCAAGAGGCCAAGAAGGTAGCCGATTGGTTCGACGCCAAGTTCAAGCAGCCTTCGCCAAACAAAGACGGCAGCCAAACCGCGGCTCTATTGCTGCGCAAGCGCGCCAATATTCGTCTCTATGTCGAAGAACTTCAGCGCGCCGGGCTTGAGGTCGAAGTTGTTGGCCTCGGCGGGCTTCTCGAAATGCCAGAAGTCGCAGACATTAAGTCGGCTCTTGCCGTTCTGGTTCGCCCAGACGCTGGCACCGAGCTCATTCGCCTGCTCACTGGTGCTCGCTGGCGCATCGCCGCAAAAGACATTGCTGGGCTCCACAAGTTTGCAAAATACCTAGTCAGAACCAACCCAGAGTTCAAAGATGTTGCCGGTCGCTCAGACGAATCTGCGTTGTCGTTGGTCGATGCTCTCGATCGATTGAACACAGGTTCTGTGCCTGAAGCTCTGACAATCAGCGAAGACGGCCTCGAGCGCATGCGCGATGCGGCAAAGCTATTTGCCAACATGCGTCAGCGCCTCGGTTTGCCGTTGCCTGAATTAGTGCGAGCAATTGTTTCTGAACTCTGGATCGACATCGAGCTCATGGCAAACCCATCGCGCAAACACCCGCTGATTCACATCAACGAGTTCATCTCTGTCGTCACAAGTTTTGTTGCATCTGGCAACACGCAGTCAATCTCGATGTTGCTCGATTACCTCGACTATGCGGCAGATCGCGAGCGCCTCGAGGCACCACGTGCGAAACCGCAAAACAAGGTCATTCAGGTGCTCACCATTCACGGAGCAAAGGGTCTCGAGTGGGACTACGTTGCTCTGCCGAGTTTGATGCAAAACGAGTTTCCGTCAAAGCCTCGCTCAATGCAGGGCTGGCTCTCTGAAGGTCAACTTCCATATGAACTGCGCGGCGACAAGAGCACGCTTCCGCGTTTCGATTTTGAAACCCCCACAACCCAAAAGTTGTTGAACGACTCCCGAGAGCTGTTCTCGAAAACCTGGGTTCGTGAAATGTTGCTCGACGAAGAACGACGTTTGATTTACGTGGCAATTACGAGACCAAAGCACGAGCTGCTTCTCTCAGGTTGCTATTGGAAGCCCGGCGTCAAAGAGGCCATGGAGCCATCGCAATTCTTGCTCGAGTGCCTTGCCTTGCCTGGTGGCCCGCTAGCCAACATCGGCGAGTTGCCTGAGCGTGAGGCTGAAGAGCAGCCGCTCAAGAAGAGCGACCTGGTTGAAGAGTGGCCAAAGCAGCCGTTCGGCGAAGAACGTGGCAAGCAAGTTCACGATGCTGCAGACGCGGTAACCAAAGCGATTGAGACTAACGCTGTCGAACCTGCTGCAAAAGACGAAACCGCCAAGCTGATCAAACACCTTTTGCGCGAGCAAGAAGTCTTGAAGGGTCAAGTCGACAAAGTCGATTTTCCAGTTCGAATTCCGGCATCAAACTTCAAGGCATACCTTGGTGAACTCGATGAGGTTGCCGGTGGCTACCTGCGCCCTGTGCCAAGCCAGCCTTATGCGCAGTCGCGTCGAGGCAACTTGTTTCACGCCTGGGTTGAGAAGCGATTCGCTCCGAGTGGCAACTTGCTTGATGACGAAGAGTTTGAGCTCGAAGACGAAGAAGACTTCTACACAATCGACGAGCTCAAGGCCAACTTTGAAAACTCAAGGTTCGCTAAGCTGACGCCTCTGGCAGTTGAGCAAGAGATTCAGTTGACCATCGATCAGAACACCTTCATTTGCAAGATGGATGCCATCTATGAAACCGAAGACGGTGTGCAGATAGTCGACTGGAAGACCAATAAGCCGCCGACCGACGCCGAAGACCTTCGACGTCGTTCACTGCAGCTCGCTCTTTATCGTTTGGCATTTGCGGAATATTCGAAAATGCCAATTGAAAAAGTTCAGGCAAGTTTCTTCTTTGTCGGTGAGGGTGAAGAACTCACACCGAAGGCGATTCTTGGCAAGGCAGAAATTCTCGAAGAGTGGAACCTGGTCTTGGCCCAGTTAGTCGAAGACTAAAAGAGGTCTTGATCCTTGACGGTTTCGATCGGCTTGGTCTTGTCGTCAGGTTCAGTGGCTGACGAATCTGCCTCTCGAACCTCAACAACCTCAACGATTTCGATCTCTTCGACCTGCGCAGAGGTTTCATGGCCATAATCGTCGCTCACGCTCTCGGTCTGCTCGATGAAGCTGACATTCTCGAATACAGGTGGGGCGGCAACAACCTCTGATAGCGATGGCAATGTTCCCTCGCTTGCCTCTGCGGCAAGTTCGTTCATGGCATCGATTGCTTCTTGAACAATTGCAGGGTCTTTGGCTGCGTATCCGTGAAGCATCCAGCGAACCCAGTCGAGCTCTGAATAGAGAGTTGCTCGGCGAGCGATGTTTGCGTCTGCGCCATTTCGAGCGAGCTGATAGTTGAGCAGAATCGATTCGACCAGCTCGGTGTCTTCACCGGCAAGCCAGGCAAAGTCGAGGGCTGGGTCGTTCAGCTGAACTTTCTTCCAGTCGAGAACACCGGTGATCTCTCCGCCAGATTCGAGAAGAGTGTCGTGGCCGATGGTTGCGTGCACCACAACCGGCTGGTACTTGAAGAGTGACACGTCTGCGAGAGCGTCTTCCCAACGTTGCAACATGATTGGTGGAACCTGGCCACTCTGCATTGCGCGGTCAAGTTCTGCGGTGCGCAAGCGAATGTTTTCTGCCGGGCTGAATTCTGAAAGTCCGTTGTTTTGAATTAGTTCAATCGGAAGCGAGTGAATTGCCGCAATGCTCTTGGCAATGCTCTGTGCAAGCGAACTTGCAGCAGACAAACGGCGAGTGTCAATTGGGTTGCCGTGAACATATTTGAAAACTAGAACGCGGTTGCCGCTCGGAAACTCACGAGTCTCGCCAACCGGCTGAGGAATGTCAAAACCGAGTCGAGATCTAAAGCTCGAAAGATTCTTGAGAACCTGCAATTCGAGTTCTAGCTCTGTGCCAGCTGCTGGGGTGATTGGAACACGAACCACGTAGTGGTCGCCGTTGATGTCGGTCAAGAGTGCCGAGTCGAAGTTGCCACCAGCCTCACCGGTGATGGTGACGGCGTTCTTCACGTTCAACCCCGAAACTGCGTCGGTGGCTAGCGCGGCTAAAATTAGGGGAGATTTGCCCATGCCCAAAAGGTTAGGCAACAAACTGGGCAACTGCCCGCAACGCCACGCATTTAGCGGATAAATCAAAGGAGCAGCCATGACTTCTGCCCTGAACTTGCCGCTAGCCAGACATGCGATTGATCGCGACTACCTCAGTCGCACCAACGAAAACCTATTCGCCGAGCTTTGGGCTAACCCGGCAACTCGAATTCTGCCGATGTTTCAGGGCAAGGTCTTGCTCGAAAGTCACGGCGGTGCCGATGTTGCTCAGCTCAAACTTTTATCTGTCGGCGACGTTTCGTCGATCGAGATTCGGGTCTATCTCGGAAAAACCCTAGACAGCGAATCTCGCGAGCCAGCTTCGACCCCTGTCGTTTTGGCAGTGGTCAGCGAAACCGAAGCTCAAAGAATTGAAGCCAACGAATCTGCTTGGCACAGTTTGCGCCGAACTGGTGCTGGCCTGAGCGCTCGCGATGCCGGACTCTATGCCCAAGGTCTAGCGATTGCGAACTGGCACGAGAGTCACCCGTTCTGCCCGAAGTGCGGAGCCGAAACTCAAATCATCGACGCCGGTTGGGTTCGCCGATGTGAAGCCGACGACAAAGAGGTTTATCCGAGAACTGATCCGGCAATTATTGCTGCGGTGATTGACGATGAAGATCGCATCTTGCTTGGCTCGCAGGGAATCTGGGAAGACAATCGCTGGTCGATTCTCGCTGGCTTCGTTGAGCCCGGCGAATCTCTGACCGCAGCCGTTCAGCGAGAGATGTTCGAAGAAGCGGGAATCCGTGTTGAAGATGTCGAATATCTGGGCAGTCAGGCCTGGCCGTTTCCTTATTCGTTGATGGTTGGTTTTATGGCTCGCGCGCACGGCAATCAGAATTTGAACCCAGACGGTCTCGAAATCGAAAAGCTGCGTTGGTTCAGTCGTGAAGAACTTGCGACCTCGGCAGGCGAAATGTTGTTGCCAGGCAAACTATCAATCGCTCGCGCACTAATCGAACACTGGTATGGCGGCGAGCTCGTTTCGGCTAGCGACGCCAAAGGCAGAAGCTAGAAGTGAACGCAAACATCAGCGCAGAGGCACTGCTCGAGAATCTCGATGAAGAGCAACGCCAAGCGGCCGAGTCGCTAATTGGCCCAACCTGCATTCTCGCCGGAGCCGGAACCGGAAAGACCCGCACGATTACGCACCGCATCGCCTATGGAATAGCTCGGGGTTACTACGCTGCTAACCGAGTTCTAGCGCTTACCTATACCAACCGAGCTGCCGGCGAACTTCGCTCGCGCCTGCGCCAACTCGGGGCAAGCGGCGTGCAGGTAAAGACTTTTCACGCCGCGGCACTTTCTCAACTCGAGTTCTTCTGGCCGCAGTTCGCTGGCGTTCCGGCACCGCAGGTGCTCGAGTCAAAGGCCAAAATCGTGGCCGATGCCGCAAACGAATTGAAGATCAAGCTCGACACCGCAGCCATTCGTGAGCTTGCCGCAGAAATCGAGTGGCGCAAATATTCGATGCTCGACCTAGACGGCTATGCGGCTGTTATCGACAAACGACCGAAGATCGCGGGCATCAAGCCAGAGCAGAACCTGGCTCTGCAAGCCCTTTATGAAGAGAACAAGGTAAAGAGTCAGAGACTCGACTGGGAAGACGTTTTGATTCTCACGCTCGGCATGCTCAGAGCCGAGCCATTGGCGCTTAGCCACGTTCAACAGCAATACCGTTTCTTCACCGTTGACGAATATCAAGACATTTCGCCGCTGCAGCACGCACTGCTCGATTGCTGGATGGGCGACCACACAGACCTCTGTGTCGTTGGCGACCCGAACCAAACGATTTATTCGTTCACGGGTGCGACGAGTGAGTTTTTGCGCAACTTTGAATCGCGTTATGACGACGCAAAGGTTTTGCAGCTGACGCAGAATTACAGAAGTTCACAAAACATTGTTGATGCAGCGAACCGAATCGTTGCCGATTCTTCTGCGACTGATTCGCTTCGTTCGATTTCAGATAAGGGCGACTCTGTTTGCGTGTCGAGTTATGCAACTCTTGCCGAAGAAGCGAAGGCAACCGCTGCTGCAATTCGCGAGCAAATCGATTCGGGAACAAAGCCAAACGAAATTGCGGTGCTCTATCGAGTGAATGGCCAGAGTGAAGTTTTCGAAGCAGCCCTAACCGAGGCGGCCGTTGAATATCAGTTGCGCGGTGGTGAGCGATTCTTCAATCGCCCCGAAATTCTTCGCGCGATGACTGCGATTCGTGCCGAGGCAAATTCGGCGGGCCGACCAGATAAGTCAACCTTCGAGGTTGTCACTGACATTTGTCGAAGTCTCGGCTGGACGTCTCGCGAACCAGATCACGCCGGCGCTGAGCGCGACCGATGGGAGTCGCTCTCGTCTCTGATTTCGATGCTCGATGAAATGCCAGAGGGCTCAACAGTCGCCCAATTCGCTGCCGAACTAGACGAACGCAAGCGATCTCAGCACGAGCCGGTGAAGCCTGCCGTGACCCTTTCGACCATTCACGCGGCCAAGGGGCTCGAGTGGTCTCAGGTCTTTATCGTGGGTGCAACCGAGGGCTACCTGCCAATTGGTTATGCCACAACACCGGCCGAGATAGCCGAAGAGAAGCGCTTGTTTTATGTAGCCGTCACCCGAGCAAAGCGAAAACTGAGCATTTCGTGGTCTAAGCGCGACGGCAATTCGGCGAGAGATCGCGAGCCATCACGGTTCTTGGGCCTGCTCGGCTAATAACCCCGGCACTTGCAAGAGTCATTGAATGGCCAACTGAACTCTGAGATTTCAGCATTCTTCATAGACAAGCGATAGCCGGCTGAACCTTGGGTTTCTTCGGCAGTGCCATTTGAGACGTCGATTTCGTGCAACGCGCGCTGACCGGCAATCGAAGCCGCAAAATAGTTTGCCGAGACATCGTCGAACCGCTGTTGGCTGAACAAGAGTTGAGAAGCCACCGCCGGCCAACTCGAATCAGCGCTGGTTTTGTTCTCGTGAAAACAATTCAGGCACGGATTCTTCGCGCTTCGAATCGTTGGGCTTATCGAAACGCCCTCGCTATCAAAGACGATGCTCAGGTGCGACACGTTTCTGCCGAGCCAACGGGCATAAGACCTCGGCGAAATCGCATTATTTGAAATCAAGATTGCAAAATCGATTTGGTCAATCTGAACATCGGTCATGTCACTCAGGTCGATGGTCTTGCACTCGAGTTCGAGGTCAGACAAATCTTCTAAGTTCTCAAGAACAATCGTTCCGACTCCCGAGTTCGATAGGGCAGTGGCAACGGTCTTGGTAACCCCATGACAGTTTTCGATAAACACGGTGCCTCGTCTTCGCGAATCAAGAACCACAGCACCTTCGGTGTTGTGCGTTGCTTGCGCGCGACAAATCTCGGCAAAGTGATCGGCGATGAATTGTGCATTGAGGCTGGTTGGTTCACTGGCTCGCTTGAGCAGCGCTGGCTCGATTTGTTTCAGCAGTTGCTCTGGCTCGTTCGCGCCGACTGTTTCGGCCACCTCTTTGAAATAGCTATCTGCCACGCCTCGATATAGAAGTTTGATCAGTCGTTCTTGACCTGGGCTTAGCCCGGTAATGCGAATCGCGTTTGACGATTCGCCGAGTTGCAACTCGTTTGGGTTGCGCCAGATTGGCATTCGACTCGGATTTATGCGCAGCACCATGCAAGCATCCTGCTCGCAATCGCGAACCTAAGTTGATTTAGTCCACAGGCTATTCGCCCAGCAGGTCTCGCAACTCTTTGTCGAAGTTATCGCTGCCGCCATCAAGTCGGGCGAAAAGCAGCTCTGGGTTCACTATCTCTTGGGCAGTCGGCAAAAGGTCTGGGTGATTCCACAGGGCGTCGCGCTTCTCGTTGCCAAGCCTGTGGCCGATCTCGCGCCACAGGGTTGCCGCTTCGCGCAGGCGTCGAGGCCTGAGTTCAAGCCCAATCAGCGTGCCAAAGGTCTTTTCTGCTGGCCCGCCGCTAGCTCGGCGACGACGCACGGCCTCGCCAATTGCAATCGACTTCGGCAGCAGTGCAGTGGCCTGGTCTGTGATTGCATCGACCCAACCTTCAATCAGGGCAAGTATGTTCTCGATGCTTTCGAGCGCTCGACCCTGCTCTTCATTGCGAGCTGCAATGAAGGCTCCGCTCTGAAACGCCTGTTGAAGGGCCGCGGTGTCGTTCGGGTCGAAGTCGCGGGTGAGTTCTTGAATGCGCTCGGTGTCAATCTTGATCTCGGCGGCATACTGGGTGATCTGGTTGATTACGTGTTCGCGCAGCCACTTGCTTTGCTTGAACAAACGCGCGTGAGCGAGTTCGCGAACGGCAAGATAAATCAAAACCTGGTCGGTTTCGACGTCGAGCTCGTTGATATAAGCCTCGAGATTCTGAGTCAAGAACGCTGCACGCTGCTCTGCAAAAATCGGCAGACCGATGTCGCCACCGGTTAGAACCTCTGTCGAAAGTTTGCCAAGTGACTGACCTAGTTGCATCGCAAAAAGTGCGCCACCCATCGATCGCATCATTGAGGTTGCGTTTGATAGGACTCCAGAAAGTTCTTCTGGTGCATTTGCTTGCAAGCTTTCACTCAACGCGACGCTCATGCGCTCGGCGACCGGCGAAGATAGCGCTTGAAACAGCGGCATTGCATCTTGAACCCAGAGTTCACGCGAAAGCAATTTTGGTTCTTGAGTAAGTTCAGAAATTTGCGTCGCTTGATTTAGCCAGAGAGTTGCGATGGCGAGGGCGTCGCTTAGTTGTTTGCGAACGTCTTCAGAAATTGCAGAAGAATTTGCCGCCGCGAGCTGTCGCGCCTGGTCGCTCGCAAGCTTCCAGTTCACGGCGCTGCCATCTGGGTTGCTCTGATTTAGTGCCGAGCGAAGTTGCGAAAGCATTGCGGCCAGTTGCGCAGGGTCGTTTGGCAGACCTGCAGCCGCGGCGAGCTTTTCGACATCCATGCCTGCAGCGCCTTTTTCGAGAAACTCGCGCATAAAGGCCTCGAAGTCTTGAGGGTCTAGCCCCTCGCCTTCGAAGTTCGAATCGTTGCTGTTATCGCTCATGGTTTCTCCTGTCTCTAACGCTAATAGGCTTGAACGGTGCCAGAGAATCTTTATGCCCAAGGCGAAATCAAGAAAAAACCGAACTCAGCTAGGTCTGTTGTTGGCTTGGCGATGCTTGTTATCTTCGCGCTCGGGCTGCTAACTCTCAGCTTTGTTCAAGCGCCTTATGTAATCGAGCGACCTGGCCCGGTTGTCAATGTTCTAGGCAAAGACGGCGATGAAGACGTCATTTCGATTACTGGCGCAAAAACTTACAAGACCACCGGCCAACTAGATCTGCTCACGGTGAGCGTCGTTGGCAATCGCGAGCAGACTCCGTCGTGGTCAGAGCTGCTCTGGGCTTGGCTAGACCCGGCCGAGGCAATCGCCTCTCTCGATTCGGTGTTTCCTGACAATCAGACCACGCAGGAGTCTGAGGCCGAGAGCACAGCCATGATGGAGCAGTCTCAGCAAGACGCCGTTGCCACCGCGCTGCTCGAACTTGGCTACAAGTTTCCGGAGCACATTTATATTCAAGAGGTTTCGAAGAACAAACCGTCTTCGGGCAAGCTGGTCGCCGGCGATTACATTGTGGCAATCAATGGCAAGACCCCGACCTCGATCGACAACATGCGCGATCTAATCAACGAGTTCGACGGCAACGGAACTGTCAAGATTTCGGTGATGCGCGATGCTCGCAAGATTGACTTCGACATCACGCCAATCAAGAACTCCGATGACCGCTGGGTGCTCGGCATTTTCGTTGGCACCAAGTTTGATTTTCCGGTTCAGGTTGATCTTCAACTCAGTGACATCGGTGGCCCTAGCGGCGGCATGATGTTTGCTCTCGGCATCTATGACCAGCTAACCCCGGGCGCACTAACCGGAGGTCAGCACATTGCGGGCACCGGAACCATCGATCTCGATGGTTACATTGGCCCAATCGGTGGCATTCGCCAGAAGATGTATGGCGCTCAACGCGCCGGAGCCAAGTACTTCTTAGCTCCAGTCGATAACTGCAACGAAGTCACCGGGCACATCCCAGCTGGTTTGAAGGTCTTTAGCGTCACCACATTCAAGGATGCCCTTGGCGCGGTCACGGCAATTGGAAATAAAGCGAACCTAAATTCACTTTCTACCTGTGCAACGAAATAACAAGGGAAAACAATAAATGGCTAAAAACACCGAACGCAAAGTCTCGCCTGTCACAGTCTCGATCGTGATTCTGGTTGGCCTCTTCACGGCCTTTGCCGCTGCCGCCAGCGTTTACACCGACTTCTTGTGGTTCGACCAGCTGGGCTTCAAGGGCGTTTTCACTACTCAGATCATCGCTCAGGTGGTGTCTTTCGCCGTTGCCGCACTGATTTCTGGCCTTGTCATCTGGTTCACGGTCTGGTTTGCCGTTCGCAACCGACCTATCTATGCCCGTGGGCTGCAGGGCGATAACTTTGAGGCGTTTCGCCTGCTAGCCGAGCAGCTGCGCAAGTTCGCCCAGGTGGTTCTGCCAATCTTGTCGGCTATCGTTGCCGGAATCGCCGCTTCTTCTCAGTGGCAGACCGCAGCGGTTTTCGTTAACCACACATACACAGGCACCAAAGATGCCGAGTTTGGTCTCGACATTGCTTTTTATCTCTTTGACCTGCCTTTCTATAACTTTGCCGTCGGTTTTCTTTCGACGTTGATGTTGCTTGCACTGTTGCTTGCCGCAGCAGCGCACTACATGTATGGCAACATTCGTTTTGACGGTCGCTCTGCAACAGTTGCACCAGCTGCTCGTTTGCAGGTCGCAATCACGGCAGCGGTGTTCATCGCTTTGCAAGGTGCATCGCTCTGGCTCGATCAATACGCAACCATGACTAGCGATGCCGGCCTTTACACCGGTGCAACCTATTCAGATGTCAACGCGGCTATTCCGAGCTTTCAGATTCTCGCGCTGATTGCATTCGTAGTTGCCATCCTGTTCTTGATCACGGCAATTGCTGGTCGTTGGCGCGTTGCGCTTCTCGGCACCGCGTTGATGGTTGTCAGCTCAATTGTTTTGGCCGGAGTGTTTCCTTGGGTGGTTCAGACTTTTCAGGTTGTGCCAAACGAGCGAACTCTTGAAGCGAAATACATTCAGCGCAACATCGAAGCAACTCAGGCCGCCTATGGTCTCGACAAAATCGACATGGTCGACTATCAGGCCAAGACAACGACTGACGCCAGCGCACTTCGCGATGACGTTGAGACCACCGCAAACATTCGCATTATCGACCCATCATTGGTCAGCAGCGCGTTCAGGCAGTTGCAACAGGTTCAGCAGTATTACAACTTCGGCAATCACCTCGACGTCGACCGCTACACGATCGATGGCAAGACTCAAGACACCGTTATCTCTGTTCGCGAACTAAACCAGTCAGGTCTTGGTGCTTCGCAGTCTTGGTATAACAACACCATTGTTTACACCCACGGATACGGCGTGGTCGCTGCCTACGGAAACCAAAGCGCGTCTGACGGTCAGCCGGTTTTCTTGCAGAGTGGAATTCCTAACTCTGGAGCACTTGGCGAGTTTGAGCCACGCATTTACTTCGGCGAGCAGTCACCGGTTTACTCAATCGTTGGCCCTTCAAAGGGTGCCGCTCGAGAGCTTGACTACCCAGACAGCACCGGGGCGAGCGCTACCTCTTATACATTCAGCGGAAACGGTGGCCCCAAACTCGATGGCTTCGTGAACCGCATTGCCTATGCGCTTAAGTTTCAGAGCGAGCAGATTCTGCTCAGCGATGCCATCGGCGACAAGTCGCAGATTCTCTATAACCGCAACCCACTCGATCGAGTCGCGGCCGTTGCTCCATATCTAACACTCGACGGCGATGCTTACCCGGCAGTTGTCGATGGCCGAATTCTCTGGATTGTCGATGGCTACACAACCTCGGCGAACTACCCATATTCGAGCGCCGAAAACTACAGCCAGGCAATCGCTGACTCTTCGAGCGAGCGCGGGCTAAGTCGCGGAAACATCAACTACATTCGCAACTCGGTCAAGGCAACGGTCGATGCATACGACGGCAGCGTGAAGCTCTATGCCTGGGATGACAAAGACCCGATCTTGAAGACCTGGTCAAAGATTTACCCAAACACCGTTCGCCCGATTAGCGAGATGAGCGGTTCGCTAATCAGCCACGTTCGTTATCCGAGCGATTTGTTCCGTATTCAGCGCGCAGTTCTCGGCAACTACCACGTGACTGATGCCGGAATTTTCTATTCGCAGTCAGACAGCTGGATGACTCCGAACGACCCAACCGGCAATGTTTCGGCAACAACCAACAGCAAGTTGCAGCCACCGTATTACCTGAGCATGAAGTTGCCTGGTCAGAGCGAAACCAACTTCTCGCTCTACACAACTTTCATTCCGCGCTCGACAACCGCGCAAAGTCGAAACGTGTTGCGTGCCTATCTGGTTGCAGACAGTGACGCCGGTTCGACAGCCGGAAAAATCGCTGACAGCTACGGGCGACTCACGTTGTTGAGTGTGCCAAAGGCGTTGAACATTCCTGGCCCTGGAATGGTGCAGAACAATTTCTCTGCAGACAGCGAAGTGTCTCGTTTGCTAAACATCTTGCGCCAGGGTTCGACCAAGGTGCTCAACGGAAACCTCTTGACACTGCCGGTCGGTGGCGGCTTGCTCTATGTTCAGCCGGTCTACATTCAGTCGACTGGTGAAACGAGCTATCCGTTGCTCAAGAAAGTGCTTGTCGCATTCGGAGACAAGATCGCCTTTGAAGACACTCTCAACGGCGCTCTCGATGCGTTGTTCGGTGGTGGCAGTGGTGTGATCACGCCGACAGATCCGACGGGCGGCGAAACCCCGACAACCGTCAGCGACCAAATCAAGTCGCAGCTGGCAATTGCGCAGCAGGCTCTTGCAGATAAGGCCGCTGCACTTGCCGCGGGTGACTGGACTGCCTACGGAAAAGCCGACGATCGACTCAACGCTGCGGTCAGCCAGCTGCTAAAGCTGGTTAAGTAGGTTGACCCTGCTCAAGCCTCGTGGTAACTTAGAAACACGCCGCGGGGTGGAGCAGTTCGGTAGCTCGCCGGGCTCATAACCCGGAGGTCGTAGGTTCAAATCCTGCCTCCGCAACTAGAAAGAAAACTCAGACTTCGGTCTGGGTTTTTCTTTTTCTGGGTCGATTAGTTGCTCGGTAAATCGCAGCCTGTGGGCAACTCGAGCGCGACCTCGATCAAACAAATAGGTTCGGGCAATGCTTCGAATTGCTCTGACTCTCGCTCTGTTTTTGTCGCAATTTGCAGCCGCGCAACCGGCGCAGGCAGCGTGCACACCAAGCTCGGGAGCGGCCTTTTCGACCGGTTCGGCAATCGTGGCCAATCAGGTTGTTCTCTGCGCAAACGCCGAATCGGTTGCCACGACGACAAAGCGCAGCCAGACGACAGTCACCAAATCGCAGCCGAACAAACCGGTAGTTGTGGTCAAACCGCGTTGCCCAGACACCATGGTCACGACCGCACAGATAGTTTCTGCCGCGCTTCTTGGTTGCAAAATTACTGGGCCGAGCAATCCGCCAGTTGCCGTGGTCGTCACTAAGCCCAAAGTCGCACAGAGTTCTGCGCTGAGTCAGCAGACTGACTCGGCTGCATTTTCGCCAAACGATGTCACTGTCTTTGCTTCGCCAAGTCAGGCGACGGTGTTTAGTGCAATGTTGCTCACGTCGAATGCGGTTGAACACGAGCGAACGGCCATTGTTTTAGGTCGAACTGCTTATGTTCGATTCGTGCCGATCAAATTTGATTGGCTATCAGAGGGTAAGGCGCTTGGCGGCGCTTCAATTGCGGTTGTGTCATTTGCAACATCAGGTCAAAAGCAAATCGACCTAACCGTTTCATTCGATGCGAGCTATCGATTCGGGCTGAGCGATGCATGGATTGATGTCGGAGTCGTGACCAGGTCTGCCAGCACGCAAGTCTTGGTTACCGAAGCACCAAAGCCGATTGTGTCAAAGACCAAGCCGAGGTTGGTTTGGGCAAGTTGCCAAAAACATTTGAGCAACTACCGCTGTTAGAAAACTCTCAGGTTGTTTTCATAGACTATTCAGGCTCGTTAGCCATCATTTAGGCACAAGCCAGCAAGAAAGGTCTCTGATGAACCAGTTCAATGGTCAGTTTCTCTATGACGTTCCACAGGCACAGCAGACAGCACCCAAAAAGCTGACTCTCAAGCAGCGCTTGGCAAAGCGCACAACCCTTCTCACCGGCAGCGCGGCCATCGCGCTCGGTTCTATCGTTGGCGCAACGGTCGGCGGCGGGGTAGCGGTATTTGCCTTCAACTATATTCAGTCGCCAACTCCGATCGTGGTCAACAACGCCGACAGCGTTACCTGGGTGACCGCGGCTGCGGCAGTGGCCCAACCATCGGTGGTCACCATTTCAGTTTCTTCAGGCGCAGACGGCGGCAACGGCAGCGGCGAGTTTCTAACCGAAGATGGCTACATTCTCACCAACACCCACGTTGTAACTCTCGATGGCGCAACCGCAGACCCAGACATCGAAGTCAAAACCTATGACGGGCACGTTTATTCGGCAAAGTTAGTTGGCACAGACCCAACCAATGACCTTGCAGTAATCAAGGTGACGGCAAACACTTCTTTCAAACCAATCAAATTTGCAGACAGCGACAAGATCAACGTTGGTGACAACGTCGTCGCGATCGGTGCACCGCTCGGACTCTCTAACACCGTCACAAAGGGAATCGTTTCTGCGCTGAATCGAACCATCCAGGTTTCATCGGCAGCGGCACCAGACAACAGCGGTTCGGGTGGCGGTTTGCAACTTTGGAACCAGCAGAGTTCGGCTAGACCAATAAATCTCGACGTTATTCAGACTGACGCAGCCATCAACCCTGGCAACTCTGGTGGTGCACTAGTGAACGATGCCGGTGAATTGGTCGGAGTGAACGTAGCTATTGCAAGCGCTGCTAGCAACGGCGGCCAAGCCGGAAGCATCGGTGTTGGTTTTGCGATTCCTTCGAACACCGCGAAGCGCATTGCAACCGAAATCATGAAAACCGGTAAAGCCAGCCACGCACTGCTCGGCGCTTTGGTCTCTGACGCGACAAACTCTGAGGCAAGTGCAAGCTTTGCGGTTGGCGCTCTCGTTGAAGAAGTAACCCCTGGTGGCGCTGCGCAACTTGCTGGCATCAAGGCTGGCGACATAATCGTCTCGTTCAACAAGCGCGCAATCGCTAGCTCAGGCGAACTGACCGCTGCGGTTCGACAGCAACCGGCTGGCGCAAAGGCCACGATTGAATACATTCGCGACGGTAAGAAGTCGACTATCAGCGTTACCCTCGGCGACGCTGCGGACTTAAACTAATTTCAATCATGAGTGAACTAAACCCACAGCCAAGTCACGAAGGTGGTTCAACCACTCTGCTCGAAGAGCAGGTGCAAAACGTTGAACCAGGTGATCACGAGCGCTTTTCGCACTTTGTGCCTAAAGACAAAATCGTCGAGTCTGCGGTTCTGGGCACTCCGGTAATTGCGCTGTGTGGAAAAGTTTGGACTCCGAGTCGCGATCCACAGAAGTTTCCGATATGCCCAGAGTGCAAAGAGATCTATGAGTCGATGCCTAAGGGCGAAGACCCGCAATAAGTACTAAACGAATTCTGTAGTGATCGCAGCTTCGCCGCGCATCAACCGTAATCCCTGAAGTGGCAGCTCTGCCTTTGCTGATTTGTGGTGCTCGCGGGCAAGTGCGGTTCCGGCTGGGCCGGCATACATCTCGTTGACCTTTCCGTTTTCAACAAGTGACACAAGCAAATTGCGATCATTCGCATCGGCAGCCGGGCTAACTTCTGAGCCAATTACCTCGGTGGTTGCCAACCCGCGTGAATCGAGTCTGCGAACCGCGCTCTTGCGCCCGCCGATGTTCGCCTTCATGGCGCTCTTCTTGGCAACGCTATTCCAGTTGCCGTCATCGCCCTCAAAAGAAACCAGTTTGTAAACGAAGCCTGCAGTCGGTGCGCCTGAACCCGTGGCTACCGAAGTGCCAACTCCATAAGCGTCGACCGGCGCTGCTGCTAGAGCCGCGATTGCATACTCGTCGAGGTCGTTGGTCACGGTGATCTTGGTTTCGGTCGCACCGAGATTGTCGAGAAGCTTGCGAACTCGATTCACCTCGATGCCGAGGTCTCCAGAGTCGATTCGCACAGCACCAAGATTAGGAGCAAGCTCGATCGCTTTGCGAACGGCTGCCTCGATGTCAAAGGTGTCAACCAAAAGAGTGGTCTTCTCGCCAAAGGTTTCGAGTTGAGCTTTGAATGCCAACTCTTCGGTGTCATGCAAGAGAGTGAAAGCGTGGGCTGCGGTTCCCATTGTTGGAATCGACCAGCTTCTGCCAGCCTCGAGGTTAGAGGTGGCATCAAAGCCAGCGACATATGCGGCACGAGCTGCCGCAACGGCTGCGTTCTCGTTCACTCGACGACCGCCCATTTCGGCAACGAAGCGCCCGTTTGCTGCCGTTACCATTCGTGAAGCGGCAGAGGCGACAGACGAGTCATAGTTGAAAATTGAAAGAATCAGTGTTTCAAGCAATACGGCTTCTGCAAAAGTTGCTTCGACGGTGAGCACCGGTGAGTGGGCAAAGAAAAGTTCACCCTCGCGGTATCCAGAGATGTTGCCGGTGAATTTGTAATTCGCCAACCAGTCGATTGTTGCCGAGTCGACGACCTGCTCGGCGCGCAGCCAATCTAGGGTCGCCTGGTCGAAGCGAAAGTCTTGAAGGTGCTCGAGAAGTCTCGCGGTTCCGGCAACGACTCCGTAGCGACGGCCGGTTGGCAGGTGGCGGGTGAAAACTTCGAATACGCAATTGCGGTCTGCCGTGCCCGAGTGACGAGCGGCTTGAAGCATGGTGAGCTCATAGCGATCTGTGAGCAGGGCAGAGGTGTTAAGCACAGATTTAGCCTACCCGCGCTAAAAGAGCCCGCAGTTAGACTAATTTCGTGAACGATGCGCCGAT
>JAHEGB010000021.1 GCA_024645175.1 Microbacteriaceae bacterium | reverse complement strand
GCAGTCGAAGAAGTTGCAGAGCTATTGGTTGAGCGCGACGGAATCGAACGCAGTCTCGCAATCAAAGTTGCCGCCGAAGCACAGAGTCATATCGGCATGGCACGAAGACTTGCAACGAGCGCTGATGCACGTGGGCGTCGTCGCGACACTCTCATGGCGGCACTCGAAATCGACTCGGTGTCGTCAGCGATTTTCACTTCTGAACGTTGGTTAGATCTTGCCCGACGCGACGCAGACGCGCTAACCGCAGAACGCGATGCCGAAGAGCGAGCAGAACTGTTGCGCGTTATGGGAGTCGAAGACACCGCAAAGCTTCCGCCATATGCTCGAGCCGATGTAAAGGCGTTAGAAGATTCGCAGAAACGACGCGCGACTCGATCTCTTCGCGACGGAATCGACAGAATTTTGGTCGACCTGCTTTCGCTTTATCGTGACGTTTTGATGTTGCAGCTTGATGCTCAAGTTGCGATGGTTAATGAAGACCTGAGGCAGCAACTGCTAGGCATTGCAAATCGTTCGACCCCTCAGCAAACTCTGTTTAAGCTAGCGCAGATCGAACTTGCGAGAACCAGAATCTCGGCGAACGTCAAAGACCAAATGGTCATGGATGCCCTAGCCGTAAACTTGCGTACAAAGCCGTAACCAGCAGGGGAGTCACATGAGACTTAAGCGCGTTCTAGCCTCAATTGCCCTGTTCACCCTTTTGTTGGGCGGCTGCGCCACGGTCTCACCAACCAATTCGGCGATGTCAGAAGACGTGTCTGCTGCCCTGAAGCCTTTTTATAGCCAGGCCCTGAACTGGAAGACCTGCGGCACCGACCTGAAGTGCGCAACCATCAAGGTTCCGCTCGATTGGTCTAAACCTTCTGCCGGTTCAATCAATCTCTCAATCAACTATTTGGCTTCAACCGGCTCTGCAGATCTGGGCTGGATTCTCGAGAACCCTGGCGGCCCCGGTGGCTCAGGCCTCGATTTCGTAGCGGGCGGTGGCGAGCAGGTTGGCAGCGCGGCGTTGCGCAAGCGCTACAACGTTGTCGGCTTTGATCCTCGTGGTGTTCAAAAAAGCACGCCGATTAAGTGCCTGAGTGCAAAAGACACCGACGAGTTTCTCTATGGCACCACACCCGGTGCACCTGGCTCGGCAACAGAGATCGCAGCACAGCGAAAGGCTATGAAGAAGTACATCGCAGCTTGCGTAAAAAACAGTGGCAAAATTTTCGGACACGTTGGCACCGTTGAAGCTGCGCGAGACATGGATGTCATCCGTGCACTACTCGGCCAGTCAAAACTGAACTACCTGGGTTACTCATATGGAACCTTCTTGGGCACAACCTATGCCGCGCTTTACCCGCAGCGAGTTGGTCGATTCGTGCTTGATGGTGCAATTGATCCGACAGTGAGCGATGAAGACCAAAGCGCTAATCAACTTCGAGGTTTCGATTTGGCGCTGCGCAACTATCTCAAAGATTGCCTGACGACCAACAAGAAAACCTGTCCGTTCACCGGCGACGTTGATTCTGCAATTGCGCAGATCACTACTTTCTTTAAGAAACTTGAAACAAAGCCGTTGCCTACAACTCTCGCCGGGCGCAAGCTAACAATCTCTGGTGGAATCACCGGATTGATCATGACTCTCTATAGCGAGACCTACTGGCAATACACATCGTCTGCTTTCAAGAATGCTTATGCCGGAGATGGCACAACTTTCTTGCAGTTGGCCGACTTCTATAACGACCGAAACTCAGACGGAACCTATGCCTCAAACATGCTCGAGGCAAATATGGCGGTGTCTTGCCTCGACAGTCGGTCGAAGCCAACTTCGACTGCGATGAAGGCCCAAAACGCCCGCCTGATGAAGATGAGCCCGTTCTTCGGTCGTTACTGGCAAAACGGTGCTCTTGGCTGTGAGCAGTGGCCATACCCGATCGCAAAGCCGCCGGCTAGCTATGCAGCAAAGGGTTCAGGCCCGATCGTGGTCATAGGCACAACCGGAGACCCAGCTACTCCTTATTGGCAAGCCCAGAATTTAGCCACCAAGATTCTCAGCGACGGTCACCTGATTACCTTCAATGGCGAGGGGCACACCGCCTATGGTCGCTCGAACGAATGCGTCGTTTCAGCGGTTGATAACTTTCTCATAAAAGGTGTGGTTCCGGTCAAAGACCCGAACTGTTAGGCCCCTAACCTTCGCTAGATTGTTCCAGGGGCAACCCAGGTCGATGGCAACGGTGCCATCGGTATCTCATGGAACAACGGAGTTATATGAGCTCGTCTGAAGATGAAAAGGTCTGGGTTGAAACACAAGCCAGCCCTGAGTTTCAAGCGTTGCGAAAGAAGTTTCGCAACTTTGCATTTCCGGTAACAGCAGCCTTTCTTGGCTGGTATTTCTTGTATGTCTTGCTAACCGCGTTCGCGCGCGACTGGGTGAGCCAAGAAGTTGCACCGAACATTAACATCGCAATTGTGCTCGGTGTTTTGCAGTTCGTTTCTACTTTCGTGATCATGTGGCTTTATGAGCGCCACTCATCACGCACGCTAGACCCTGCATCTGACGCATTGCGCGACAAGGTAAACGCGAGGTTAGCCAAGTGATCGATTCAAGAACCCTAGCTACGATTCTGTTCGTAGTTTTTATCGCAGTAACGCTCGTACTGGTATTTCGTGCCGGTCGCTCAAACAAAAAGAGCGCGTCTGACTTCTACGACGGCGGTGCTTCGTTCTCAGGTTTTCAGAACGGTCTAGCAATCGCCGGTGACTACATGTCAGCAGCGTCGTTCCTCGGCATCGCCGGCATGATTGCGCTTTTTGGATACGACGGTTTCTTGTATTCAATCGGCTTCTTGGTTGCTTGGCTCGTAGCTCTTTTGCTCGTTGCTGAACCGCTTAGAAATTCTGGCCGCTTCACCATGGGTGACGTGCTCTCGTTCAGAATGCGCCAGCGCCCAGTGCGCAGCGCGTCTGCAGCCTCGACCGTTGTCGTCTCTATCTTCTATTTGCTAGCGCAGATGGTTGGAGCCGGAAGCCTCGTAACGCTGTTGCTCGGCATCGACCCAACTGACACAAACGCTAAGAACGTCATCATTTTGGTGGTCGGCGTTCTGATGATCGTTTATGTGACCGTCGGTGGCATGAAGGGCACAACCTACGTGCAGATCATCAAGGCTTTCTTGTTGATGATTGGTGCCACCTTGCTAACCGTGATGGTGCTCGCCAAGTTTGGCTTCAACATCTCAGAGCTACTTGGATCTGCAAAGGCGGCGAGCGGCAGCGCTACGTTCCTCGAGCCAGGCGGAAAGTACGGCAAGGACATCCTTGATGCGGCAGGCAACATTGACGCATTCAAGACTCTGATGAGCAAGCTAGACCTGATCTCACTTGGTATGGCACTTGTTCTCGGTACCGCTGGTCTGCCTCACATTCTGATCCGCTTCTACACGGTGCCAACCGCCAAGGCAGCTCGCACAAGTGTGAACTGGGCAATCGGAAACATCGGATTCTTCTACCTAATGACCATCGCTCTTGGTTTTGGTGCTGCTGCACTGGTTGGCTCAGCCAAAATCAGTGAGGCCGATAAGGGTGGAAACCTCGCCGCACCGCTGCTCGCTCAAGAGCTCGGTGGTGGCGCTGGAACAACCGGTGGTGCAGTGATGCTCGCGGTGATTGGTGCGATTGCTTTCGCAACCATCCTCGCCGTTGTCGCAGGTTTGACCCTTGCTTCTTCTTCATCGTTTGCGCATGACTTCTATGCCAACGTGATCAAGAAGGGCAATGTTGACCCGAAGAAAGAAGTTCGCGTAGCAAAGATTGCCGCTGTGCTAATCGGTCTAGTTGCAATCGCGCTAGCAATTGGTGCGCAGGGTCTAAACGTTGCGTTCTTGGTTGCTATTGCTTTCGCAATTGCTGCTTCGGCAAACCTTCCTACAGTTCTTTACTCGCTGTTCTGGAAGAGCTTCAACACTCGCGGAGCGGTTTGGGCCATCTACGGTGGTCTAATCGCTGCAATCGTCTTGTTGATCTTCTCTGGCAACGTTTCAGGAACCGAGACCAGCTTCATCAAGTGTCTTCCTGATGCTGCAAGCTGCGTCAAGTTCAACTACTTCCCATTGAACAACCCTGGAATCGTCTCGATTCCATTTGGTTTCTTCATGGGTTGGTTGGGCACCGTAACCTCGAACGAGCGCAACACTGCAAAGTATGCAGAGCTCGAAGTTCGTTCGCTAACCGGCGCTGCTATTGGCAAGGCCGTTCAGCACTAAGAAACGCAGTTCAAGAGAAACCCCGGTCTATTAGGCCGGGGTTTCTCGCTACTAAACTTGCAGAGTTGTGGGGTTTTGGCCCCTCGGCAAGCCGCCTTAGCTCAGTTGGTAGAGCAGCTCCCTCGTAAAGAGCAGGTCTGGGGTTCAATTCCCCAAGGTGGCTCGTGATAAAAAAAGCAGCAGGCAAACCCGCACAAATCGTTGCGCTCGGGTTCATGGCAGCCATTGCCATTGGAACCCTTCTGCTCTCTATGCCTATTTCGCGTGCCGAGGGCGGCTTCGGACGAGGACTTGAAGCGCTTTTCACCGCAACATCAGCCGTCACCGTAACCGGCCTTTCTACTGTCAACGTTGAAACCTTCTGGACTCCGTTTGGTCACCTGGTAATTCTTGGTCTGATCAAAATCGGTGGCTTCGGAATCATCACCTTTGCGACCCTGCTCGGTGTCTTGGTCTCTAGCCGAATCGGTCTGCGAAGCCGCGTAACCGCAGGAGCCGAGTCTGCCTCTGTCTCGGGCGGTGACGTGCGAAAGCTGTTGAAGCAGGTTCTTCTTGTCAGCGCTGCAATTGAGTTGCTAGTTGCGGCAACGCTCGCAATTCGCTTTATGACCTTCTATAACTACTCGCTAGGCGATGCACTCTGGCACGGCCTCTTTCACTCGGTTGCATCATTCAACAACGCAGGTTTCTCGCTCTACGGTTCTAACCTGATGAATTTTGCTGGCGACGCATTCATCCAGTTGCCAATCGACTTCGCGGTTATTCTCGGCGGACTTGGATTTCCGGTGTTATTCGAACTCGGTCGCCGTCTAAGCAGGCGAGTCGAAAAGAATCGCGTCGGCGGAGTCATCGAGTCGAAACTTCATTGGACTCTCACAAGTCGAATTGTTCTCTGGGCCTATGTGATTCTGGCAGTAGCCGGAACTCTCTACATCGCTGTGCTCGAGTGGAACAACCCTGCGACTTTGGGGCAGTTTGATGTCGCCGGCAAGATTCTGAACGCTTTTACCGCCTCGGTTCAACCAAGAACAGCCGGTTTTAACTCGCTCGACATAGCTCAGATGCGCCCTGAAACCTGGCTGGGCATGGATGTTTTGATGTTCATCGGAGCTGGCAGTGGCGGCACCGGCGGCGGAATCAAGGTGGCTACGGCTGCAATTTTGATCTTCATCGTGCTTACCGAGATTCGCGGAGACACCGCTGTGAATGTGGGCAAACGCCGACTTCCTCGTTCGATTCAAAGAGAAGCGCTAACCATCGTTTTGCTTTCAGCCCTAGCCGTAGCGTCTTCGGTGGTAGTTCTATCGCTCTTGACCGAATTCACAACTGATCAACTGCTATTCGAGGTGGTTTCGGCTTTCGCAACCGTCGGCTTGTCGACTGGAATCACCGGCCAATTGCCCAACATGGCACAACTTGTAATTATTGCTGTCATGTTTACCGGCCGCATCGGAACGGTGGCGGTAGCATCAGCATTGGCTTCAAGAGTTAGACATGCGCACTTCGAGTATCCAAAAGAGAGGCCCACAATTGGCTAAGAATGCAAAAGCAAATTCGACTAAGAAAGTCGCGGTAATCGGCTTAGGTCGATTCGGTGCGGCATTGGCGCTCGAGCTGATCGAAGTAGGCAAAGAAGTTCTAGGCATCGACACCTCTGATGCCGTCGTTCAGCAATATGCACCGCTTCTAACTCTCGTCGTCAAGGCAGACACAACGAACCGCGATGTTCTAGACGAACTTGCAATTGCCGACTTCGATCGAGTGGTCGTGGCAATCGGTGGCGACATCGAGTCGAGCATTTTGACGGCTTCGCTGCTTATCGAAATCGGCGTGAAAGAAGTTTGGGCGAAGGCGACAAGCGATGCACACGGAAGAATTCTGCGCCAACTCGGTGTTCACCACGTCGTGTTTCCAGAGAAAGACATGGGAAAGCGCATTGCTCACCAGGTCGGTGGCGACCAGCTTGACTACGTTGAAATTGACGAGGGCTTCGTCATGGCCAAGACCGCAGCAGCCGGTTCATTCCACGGCAAGACATTAACAGAGCTCGCGCTTCGAGCAACTTACAACGTGATTGTTGTTGCAACTAGCCACGGTGACGTGAAGTATGAGGCGGCAACCCCAGCAACCTTGATCAGCGAGGGCGACTGGCTAATTGTGGCTGGGCCGAAAGACGCGATCGAAGACTTCTGCCAGATCAGCTAGCGAGCGAGCCAATCGCCGCTCTGTAGCTCTGAACGGTTGAACGCAGGCCGATTCCGCAAACGCCGACCATTGTGCCCGCGCGGTAATAGCCAAAGACGCAATCGCCTTCGATTTCTCCGGCGATGAGTTTTATGTCGTCTGCAAGTGCAAGCAATCCGAACGCCAAGATGTGCATCTCAAACTGATCGCTCCAGAACGATGGAACGGGCGCAAACTGTTCGTCGAGAACGCTGGGCCAGTTTTCGGCGGAGTTTAGTTTTGCGCCAAGAACTTGACCAACGCGCTTTGCGGTGTCGGTTGGAATGTTCCAGTGTTCGACCCGTCGTGCAACTTCGTCAAAAATCGGGTTTGCGAATTTAGCAACATCGCCAATTGCGAAAACGTCTTCGTGCACCGTGCCGTCAGTGCGAATCGCACGCATTGCGTTGTCTGTCAAAATTCCATCAGCGATATCGATGTCAGTGCCTTCGAGCCACTCGGTGTTCGCGTGCGAGCCAATTGCCTCGACGAGAACATCGCAGTCGAGCTGTTCGCCACTGTCAAGTTGCACGCCTTCAACACGAGCGGTGCCAATTAGATCAGTAATGGTCGTTTTCATTAAGAAGCGAACACCTTCGGCTTCGTGTCGGCGCTGAATCTCTTTAGCCAATTCGACTCCGAGTGGTCGAACAATGGGGTGCGCACCAGGGGCAACCACGGTTACCTCGCAACCGAGTTTGCGCGCTGTGGCTGCAACCTCGCAGCCGATAAAACCGGCACCTAAAATCACAACTCGTGCGCCGGGCACAAGAGCGGCACGCAGGCCGATGGCGTCATCCAAGGTTCGAACCGCGTGACGGCCGGCAAGCTCGCCGTTCGGCACCTGCAGTCGCTTTGGGCGCAATCCGGTTGCTGCAATTAACGCCGAGTATGCGTGGGTTTCGCCATTTGAGTCTGTGACTGTCTTGTGGTCGACATCTGCGCTAACCACGCGCGTGCCAAGCACCCAGTTCACGTCTTCGGTGGCTGGTCGCTGGGCAAAGGCGACAGCCTCGTGGCTCACCTCTTTGGCGAGCACCTCTTTGCTAAGCGGTGGTCGGTTATAGGGGGCATATGGCTCGTCGCCGATTGCCGTGATCGGCCCTGCATAGCCGAACCGGCGCAGAGCTTCGGCGACGCGCAAGCCACCCATTGACGCGCCAACAATGACGACTGGCTTGGTCACGAGTTACCTATCCGTGTAAAAGTCGAAGAAATTAGTCGACGATGAAGATTGCCTGCATAGGGCAAACGTCAATCGCGGCTTCGACATTTGCGCGTTCGCTGTCGTCTGCCTCTGCGGTGTATTCGAGCTTGTCGTCGTTGTTTAGGCGAAAAATGTTTGGTGCTTCAAAAACGCACTGCCCGTAGTGCTGGCACTTGGTCATGTCGACGTCGATCTTGATGGTCATTTATTTCTCCTCAACGGTTGAAGGGTAAAGGTCTTTTGATGGTGTGCGAATGCCACGAAACTCCCAGTCGCCGCCCAGTGCAGTTGATACTACCTCTTCACTTTCGGTTGGCTGGGCACCCACATCGGTGCGAATTGCGGTTGGGCCCTCGACAATGTGGTTAGTCAGTTTGCCAAGGCCTTCGACTTCAACCTCGACAATGTCGCCTGGCTGAACCGGGCGAGAGAACGCAGGGGTTCCGCTAAACAAAATGTCGCCAGGAACAAGCGTGATTGTGCGAGCGATGTCGGCAACCAGGTAGTGCATGTCCCACTCCATGTTGTCGGTGTTGTCTTCTTGCTTTACAACGCCGTTCACAAGAGTGCGAATGGTCTTGTTTCTGAAATCCCAGTCGGTGACGACACCAGGGCCAATCGGTGCGAGGGTGTCTGAACCCTTCACGCGCAACATTGAACCGGCATCGGTGTCTCTGAAGTCGTGTAGGCCATAGTCGTTTCCGATTGTGTAACCCGCGATGTATTCGCCAGCTTCAGCCGGTGAAATGTTGCGGCAGGTTTTGCCAATGACGATGACAATCTCACCCTCGTAGTTCAACCACTTGCAGCCCTGAGGACGAACCACAGCCGCGTTGTGGCTGTTCATTGCCGTAACCGGCTTCTGAAAATAGGTTGGTGCGGCAGGCAGCTTGGTCATGAACTCTTTGGTGCGGCTGTCATAGTTCAGGTGCACGGCGATGATCTTGGTTGGCTCAACCGGCGGCAGGTGCACGGCGTCGGCAATGGCAACGCGGCGACCGTCCCCGGCAACCAGGTG